>NZ_JAGQCS010000005.1 GCF_024346315.1 Cyanobium sp. ATX 6F1 | reverse complement strand
CGGAAGGACTTGGGCTTCTGCATGCCCCATTCTGGTGGCCAGACCCATTGCTGTCACTGGGATCTGGGCAGATTTATGGGCGTCTGTGGAGAGCTCGGCCGCTGATCTACGCGCAACAGGCTCCTAGCGCCTGGCCGCCTGTGGCCGCTACCAGGTGGTGATCACCCTGGGGGCTGTGATTCGTGGCGATATACCCCATTTCGAAGTGGTGGTGGCCGAGGCCAGCAAGGGGGTGGCCGCCGTCGCGCGGGAGACGGGAATCCCCGTGATCTTCGGGGTGCTGACCACCGACACCCTGCAGCAGGCCCTGGAGCGGGCGGGCATCAAGAGCAATCTGGGCTGGTGCTACGCCCTGCAGGCACTTGCGATGGGGAGCTTGATGGCGTGGTTGCCGGTCGGAATCCTCATGAGTTCTCTGAATAATCCAATCAACTCTGTGAAAATTAGACACTCGTGTCAGCCGTGATGCGAGACCAGCAGGAGTCCACTCATTCCGTGTACTTCTATATTTTGACTGAGGAGCGGATGCTGGCCAACCATCGGGTGCCGGATTCGGAAGCTGGCTGATTAGACCCTTGATTTCTTAATCCCATCTTCTGTAAGTTGTAACCCTAACAAAGTTGTCCATCGATCCCACCCGAGGAGATCTTGCTCGCCTCGCTGTTCAGGCGTTTTATGGGATACGTTCTGAGCGCCTGTAATCTTGAGCATCTCGACCGCAATCTGATGCTGCGCTGGTTCGTCAACCTCAGCAGTGACGATGCGATTTGTAACCCGATCATGTTCACCAAAAATCGTGACCGCCTGCCTACTCAATGAGTTCGCCTTGGGCGGGTTCCTCAAGGCGCTGATGGAAGCATCTCAATTGAAACCCATGCACAGAAAGGGGACTTCTCGGTGGACGCCATTTTGCTCTGACCTCGGGAGGTAGAGCATCCAGGAGTCGTAGAAGCACATCGTGTTCTGACATCGGCCCAGAGAACAAGAGAAGCCTCAGGGATCGCTGCACTGGAACCTAAGGGCAGTCGAAACTAAGGAGAAGATGTATTTCGGGTTACTACCCTGGCCACCAGTTCCGCACTCTAAGAGATAGGGTAATCGACTATCTGGGAGGAATGAACCGCTGAGAAGTGATCATTCAATATTAGCTTGGAAGGAAAAGTGTAGCCTGGGAAATCTCACTCAAAAAGGTCGTTTGTTCGCAACCTCCTATGGCGCTCTGCGGAAGGTGACTCCTTAGGTAGACCCTGCCGCTGGAGAGCCTATCTCCGGAAGTATCCATTCTCCGCTCTCTATCCGTCGACAGGCAATCTCCAGATCAAGAGGATAGTTGATGTCAAAGCCTTCCATCTCTGTGGTAAGGAAAGGGGCGACGAGATGCCCAGCAATCGAACCGGTTTCTGCAAAGCAAGAGTAGCGAGCGATCTCCAAACTTGCGTTCTGCACATAAACGGTGGGCAGCGCGGCCATCTGTGAACTGTGCCAGGGGGTACCTACCTGATCGAAAGGTAGAAGCGGCGTCAGAAACGGTCCATTCATCCTCCACATCTTGCCGGGATGGAGGCTGGTTTTCTCCACTGCCCGGACCGAATCGGCACGGTGGTTTTCCTGGAGAACCGCGAAAGCTCGCCGGATGGTGTCAGCCTGACGAAAGGGGCTCGTTGGACGCAGGATCGAAAAGTACTCGATCGGCCCGTCCACGAAACCTGATTCGAAGAACCAACGCACCCAGCTGATGTCCGGAGAGTCGGATCGAGCGGTCGACTCGGGGCGCAGACCGGGCACCCTGGCTCCGTAGGAACGGGCGATGTCTGCATAGTTCTCGCTGTCGGTAACGACGTGAACGGTATCGAAGCAGCCGCTCTCCAAGGCTGTGGCAATGCTGTAAGCCATAAGGGGATGGCCGCCAAGCTGAGCCACATTTTTATCCTGCAGGCGGGACGAGCCGCTACGGGCTGGGATCAGAGCGAGCCGCGTCATGAACCTGGGGAACGGGCCGCCTCGATGGCGTCTCCGATCAGGTCGCATATCTCACGGACGGCACCGTGTCCCCCCAGGCGAATAGTGATGAAATCGGCATGCTCGAGGACTGGGGGGAAGGCGTCCGCCACGGCGAAAGCGATGCCGACGGCCTTCATGGCATCGATGTCGTTGATGTCGTTGCCGACGAAGGCAGCGTGTTCCAAGAGGATGCCATGCTCGGCGCAAACCTTGGCGACAACCTCAGCCTTGTCCTCAACGGATTGATGAACAGGGAGAAGGAGTTTCTCTGCCCTGCGGCTCACTACTGGATTTATCTCTGTGGAGACGATCAACTGAAGCACCCCCATCGAGCGCAATCGCGAGATACCGAAACCATCCAGCCTGGAGCAGCGTACGTGTTCGATTCCATTGGAATCAACGAGAACATGATTATCGGTGAACACCCCGTCAAAGTCATAGAAGATGATTCGGATGGTGCTTAGATCGCGGCGGCGGATCATGTGTTGCGGCTGGGTAAAGCCGAGAGGTTGATGAAAGCAATCCGAGTAAATCGCTGAAAGTAACTATTTCAATCAGAGTCTGCCAAGTCTTCGTGCCTGATGGGCATTCCCTCGTCGATTTTGTGAATAACCCTTCGGCCAAGCATGGTATTGCTTTCCCGCACGGGTATGTGGGTTTTATCAAAAATCTTGCCTGTGACCTTCTCTAGGGTGATCTGATCCCCTGGATTCAATGGCACCCTGGCGGCCAAAGATTTCCCCAGCTTCTGGAACACCGGTTCGGTTCCCAGGCTTTCCTTGGGTTTGGGTGTCATCATCGCGGGAATTCGCTTGATATCACGGGTGAAACGCCGGAATCCATCGGGCTCCAAAGCAAAGCTATGGTCGGTTCCCTTCCAGGATCGATTGAGAGTGACGTGTTTTTCAAAAACACGTGCTCCGCACATATAGCCCACAGGGCCACTGACGATCCCATTGAAGTGGTCGGAGAGGCCGATCGTGATGTCGGGATAGTCGTTGAGAAAGCGCTCAATCTGATGCAGCCCGAGATGGTTATACTCGCAGGGATACTCGGAGACGCAATGCAGTAGAGCGATTTCGTCGTGATGGCGCAGAATTGTGTCGACACTACTTCTAATCTGTTCCTCGGTTGCCCCTCCCGTACTCACCACCACAGGAATGCCAGTGGCGGCGATGCGATCGATGAATGGCAAATTTCCGATGTCGAATGAGGCGATTTTCAGTAGGTCGGTTTCCAGATCAACCAGTAATTGAAGGCTGTGCTCATCAAACGGCGTCGACATAAATAAGGCTCCGGCCTCGCGGCATTTGGAGCGCAGAATTTGCTTCTCCTTAGGAGTCAGTTCAAGTTGCTCTCGATGTTCTCCATAGGTGGGACCAAAGGCATTTTCACTATCGTATGACTTATTATAGGCGGCTTCGGAAAAGAGATAGCGATTATTCCTGGTCTGAAATTTAATGACATCGGCTCCGGCTGCAGTGAAGCGATGAATATATTCAAGGGCGTTTTCCAGTTGTCCCTGGTGATTCTGGCCCACCTCGGCAATGATCAGGGGTTGATGGGACGTTCGCAGATTTTTAAGCATCAGCGGATGTAGATCTTACTCAGTTTAACATGCTTCACTGTGCCACAGCCTTAGCTGTTCGGTGAGACGCCCTAGTTCGCTGCGGTTGGATTGTTCCATTCTCTTGAAAACTGCCTGGCTAGAAGGCCCTCCCTGGGCTCGAGGCCAGTGCTGGCAGAGGTAGGCCACGGAGTCGGGCTCACTCGGGTTCACGTAGGAGGCGGCATCGCCCAGGATCTCCCGGAATACGGGCAGGTCGCTGCAGATGATACGACAGTTCTCGTTTAGGGCCTCGATCAGGGGAAGGCCGAACCCCTCCACAAAGGAAAGCTGCCAGTAGTAAGAGTTCTTGCGGTAGAGATCGAGTAGCTCGGCCTCTGAGACCCTTTCCAGCACTCGCAATCCATGGCTCAAGGGCCGAGCTAATTCCTGAACAGCATTTGCTGCGTCGGTAACGATGGTCAGTTGCCATCTGGAATCTGTCCTTAACAGCAGTCGATAGGCAGCGAGGACGCCAGATAGATTCTTGTTGGCGGTGTTGGCTGCAACGGTCAAGATCGAGAACTCTGAACGCTCTAGAAACTCGGTCTTCTCCATCTGCGAGTCTTCAGCAATTCCCAGACTCCTTGAGGTTCCTTTCAGAAGATAGTAGAGAACGAAACTAGTGGCGGCAGGTCTGCTGCGAAGTTGGTCGACTCGATTTTTATTGGTGAAGGTGGTGACGAGCAGTAGATCTGCCCAGCGCAGATTGGCGGCGACGATGAGCTTATAGTAAAGATATTGACTGAATCGGTAAACCCTTGGCATGTCCTGCCAGTAGAGATCATTGATGACCACAACATTGTGGGCACTACCGAAGACTCCGCATGAACCGATTGAGATCACAATGTTGTCTGTTTTGCCGTTCCGCATGAAATAGATTTGTCTGCTCAAGTAGCGACACCAGAGCATCTGCGGCAGTTGTATGGAGCGTATGCTGACGTCATAGTCAGAGAGGCGCATGCTGAGATATGCAGCGTTGGCAGGCCCGCTTACCACGCATTCGATTGGAAAAGGCAGAACTTGCATACTCAAGGATTTGGCCAGTTCAATACCATACTGAAAGGTCCCTTTCAGGTATCCTCCATCTTTGGCGTAGCTGAAATCAATGATCAGATGCTGCATGAAAGGGTGACCCAAATGCAATGCCGTCCAAAATTGCCTTTTCGCCATCGCTGGCTTCGGATGCAGTGAGAAGTTCCCACTCGATCATCCGTCGCCTGAATAGATGGAACGCATACCGTTCGGCACGTTCTTGGCAGGGAGGAGTTCGATTTTCCAACATGTCCTTCACAACCGTGGGCAGATCTTCACCTCGTTGGAGATCGCGACCCACATTTTTGCCCCGTAAGCAGGATTCACCGCAGATTAGTACGGGCTTGCCGAGGTAAGCGGCCTCGACAGCCGTTTTGGTGGCATAGACGATCACCAGATCGCTGGACTCCAGGAGCTGATAGGTGCTGATGGGTTGGTCGGCACTGATGATAGAAAGATTGGTGCAGCGGTTGGCGGTCTCGCGGAGTTCATCTGCAGAAGTCGTTGTAGCCATCCTTCGACCCGTCACTTCGGCCGGATGGATTCTCACCACGAATCTCGTGCCTGGAAGTTTCTCCGCACAGCGGCCGATATCCTGGAGCCAGGTTTTCATGTCGCTGTAGGTGTTGGCACTAAAGTGGGCTTGGGCATCCCAATCTACGTTTGTGAGGACAGAGACAAGGGGGCCATCGATGTTGCTCGAAAGCTCAGGAGCCTTTGATTCGGCATTCTTGTGCACGAAGGAGATCCAGTCCTGTTCTCCAGACCGGCGTGAGGTCATGTAGTTTGCCAGCCAAAGCCGTTCATTCTCGCTGAGAGCGTAGTTCTCCCAGGTGGAATTTTCTTCCTCAATGAGTTGTCGGTGGTAAGTATCACCGTGGCTTAGCAGCATAGTATGGCGCCGATAGCCCTTGTGCCAAGTCACAACTCGGATCTTATGAGCATGCGCGGTGGCTACGATCACTCCCTGAGGAACATAAAGACCATGGTTCACCACGATGACTTCCGGGGAGAAGATCTCAAGAATTGATTCCATTCGCAGGACTGTTTGACAGGCGGCTTCGGCAAATCGACGAACGATTGAGGCAGGAATCTGGCTTGGCTCAACAACCTTTCCATAGAAACGAATGAGGCCGGAACGAACGTGTTCACTGATTGGGACTCCGTGGAAGAAGCTTTCTTTCCCTTCGAGGAACCTCTGTACCCATCCTTCTATGTCCGATTGGCCCTGTCCGCTGGCATGCATATAGGTGAATACCTGGAAATGATTATGGATGTAGGTATTGAATGTTCCTGAGCAGTAAGCGCAGGTGTGTCCTGGTCCTTTCCGAGAAAACTCCTTTTCGCTGTGAAACCGCTCCTTTTCACAGAGTGCACAAGCAGATAAACTGCCATCACAGATAAGAAAAGCCACTGAAGCGCCTTGTCTCTGCAGCCGTATTCCTAGACAGATGTCCAGGCTTGAGATGTCTACGTTGCCTAGAATTGAACTGGCAATCAGGATGCGCCTTTTGCTATAATCACTCAGTGGAGGACGATCCTGTGCTTTAGAGAAGAGTTCCAACGCGCTGTTGGCACGACGTCTCAAGCGTGCCGGCAGAATCGTGCGACTCCAGAGACTGCTGAGGCCCGGAAGAAGCTTCAGTTGCTTCCTGAGGCTAAGCTTCATTGGTAACCGGGTGTAATGCACTGGCTCTTGGGATCATCTTGTAGGCAATGCTTGCTGAGAACTTGGTTGTTGCCAGAGTACGAGGATCGCATGGAGATGTGATGACACTCACCATCTTACCCCTACGCTAAGCCCTGTGCAGCTGTCTGGTTCTCTCGGCAATCGAACCTGTTATGCATCGACTACTCCCGATCAGTTCGACGATTGTCACTTATCGAGCTGCAGAAGATCGTGTTTATGGCGAGCGGTTGTTGGAGTGCATTGATGGTTTGCTCTCATCCGGGATAAGCGGCCCACTGTATATCGTAGACAATAGTAGAGAGTTTGGTCTAGGGTCGATTTTACCCACGGATCCTCGACTCCACTATCTGCACTTGGGCGGGAGAAATATTGGCTTTGGAGCGGCACATAATCTTGTCCGAAATCTAGAATTGGGTGCTTTTCATCTGATCCTTAATCCTGACATTGTCTTTCCAGATGCTTCAGTCCTCCAGACCCTAATAGGTCTACTGGAGGAGTTCCCTTCGCTGTCGATGATCCAGCCTTTGATATGCGATGTGCGACCGCCTAATCATTTGCAGCGGCTATGCAAGAGGAATCCCACCTTGCTTGCCCAGATAGGTAGGGCTGTTCTAGGGCCGCTCTACTTCAGGGTCTTGGGTAGGTACAACGACTGGTATGAAATGCGTGGAGTGGCTTATGGCAGTTCGCTGGTTTCTTCCACATATCTTTCTGGAGCTTTCATGCTTTGCCGTACAGATCGACTTCATCGTGCTGGTTGGTTCGACCCTGCTTTCTTTCTTTATCTCGAGGACGCTGATCTCACGCGCAGGCTCGCATCGTATGGACCCTGCGTTCATTGTCCCACGGTTACGGTTTATCACCATTGGGCACGTTACAACCGAACCCGCCTGTTGCCATTCCTCTCCGCTGTTTGGTCTTTTGTTCTCTACTCTCGAAAATGGGGACTGGTATGCTGGTAATGTTCTGCTTTCATAATCCCAGGATGCCAGGCTCCATCCCGACTCCAGAATTTCCAGCACCGAGAGACATGGGAGCGAGATCGTGGGGGACTGAGACTCTCATTGCACTCTCTCCAGGTAAGTATTCGCTTAAGCGTCTCTTCGTCCATGCGGGCTCTCGCGGAGGCCTCCAGTATCACCATTTTAAGGATGAAAGTGCCTATCTTGTCAGCGGCACCATGCTCCTGCGGTACGACGATGGGAGTGGACAACTTGTTGAGAAGTTGGTCGGCCCAGGAACTGGCTTTCGTTTTCCGCCTGGATCGGTCCACCAGGAGGAAGCCATCACCGACTGCGTTCTAATTGAGGCCTCCACTCCCCATGCCAATGATCGGGTTCGGGTTGAGTCTGCTTACGGCATTGATGCCGGGATCGACAACCTCCTTCCTTCCACCACTCCGGAGCAGGTCACACTTCTCTCCTGATCGAACCTCAGCGTTGCAGTTCATTTAGCAGACCACACGCACCTTCGCTGAGCAGGACGGTATCTGTAGTCACGGCAATGAACTGAAATCCCTCCTCTCGCCGTTGCCGAATGGCCTCGGGTTCCAGTGCGATCACCCCGGCTGCTACTCCTGCCCTCTGGGCGGATTCCAGAACACGGTGTGCTGCCGCAACGACGCTTGGATGATCTACTTGGCCTAGTAGTCCGAGGCTTGCGGAAAGGTCATACATGCCCACGAACACAAGATCAAGGCCAGGGACAGCCACGATCTCGTCAATGGCGTCCACGGCGGTGATGTGTTCGATCTGCGCAATGGCCAGGATCTCTTGGTCGGCGACTGCCGCGTAGGATTTCGCATCTTTCGTTCTCCAGCGGGTCGGTGCCATGGCTGGGCCGAATCCTCTTATCCCCTGAGGTGGATATCTCAGGGCGGCAACTGAATCGCACGCATCCGTTGCGGAATTGATCATGGGCGTGATGATCCCCATGGCACCTGCATCCAGATGGGCCTTGGCCATCCAGCTGAAATTCTCGGCCAGTCGTACAAGGGGCACGGCGTCTGTACCCTGGCTGGCCTGGATCATCATCTGAACCGTTTCAACAGATATTGAACCATGTTCGGTATCGATCCAAATCCAGTCGAACCCCTGGGAGGACAGCAAGGCCGCCACCGTAGGGCAGGCCAATTGCAGGATTGCTCCGTAGACGGGCTCACCGGAACTGAGTTTGCGCCGTAAACGAGCAAGTGAGTCCGGTGAGCCGACCAAAAGAAAACGTGCTGAAGTTATTGTCGATCATCGTCGGACAACAGCCGCTGCACCAAGAATCGTTATTTATTACTGAAAGAATTTACGTATGGAGACCAGGTTGAGTCGGCTTGCTGTCCTGGGCCTTGGAGTTCGGTCCAGAGTGAAAGAGACTCCTCAGTCGGCCAGGGTGGCTGGTCACTCTGCCATGACACGCTCGCCCCAGATGCCCGATGCCGCTGGCTTCTCCGTAGGAGAACAGATCATCTGCAAGATGCGCACTGCCAAGCAGGTGATTAGACATACCATGAGCAGCGGGATGTTGTGTAGTCCTACCACTTATGAGCTTGGCGAAGCTATACGATTCGTTTCTGTTAACGTAGCGAAGGAGAGCTGATTGGAGGTCATTTGAGGGCCTGCACTAAGGCAAAGGGGGCCATATACCGATAACTTCGTAGCCAACCATGAGGTGATCAGGGATCAAGTCCTTATCCTTCCGTGTGAGAAGCTGCACATCCAAGATAGTTGTCGCCCAGGTTGGTTTCGGAGGGCGGCACTTCTAGGAAGGGGATAACCCACCCGAGTAGCTTTCCTGTAACCAATTCTTCCAAAGCATGCATGGTAGAGTGATGACCTGAGATAATTTGTACCTTGGCCCCGATGCGGATGGAGGAGAACATGAAAGCTTCTCCCTTGCAAATGCTTGTTTCTCGGGATGAAGTTGTCCAGGCGAAGGCCCATTATCGCCCTGAGATCGATGGCTTGCGGGCCGTTGCCGTGGTTGCAGTCATTATCAATCACTTCAATAAGTCAATCTACCCGGGGGGATATCTAGGAGTCGATATCTTCTTTGTGATTTCCGGCTTTGTCATCACTTCCTCCCTGGCCGGTAGATCAAGCAAGGACCTCGGCGACTTTCTCCTGGGATTCTATTCCCGTCGTGTCAAGCGTCTGATCCCTGCCTTGCTTGTGTTCGTGCTGATCACGAGCCTGTTGATCTCCCTCTTTAATCCTGATCCACATCTCTCCCTGCGTACGGGTATTGCTTTGGAGTTACCCCGATTCTGTGGACAGTGATCAGGGCCCCGCGGAGATGACTGTACGGGTAGCGATGAACTGCTGCTCGTAGTCGATCGGGCTGAGGTAGCTGATCGTTGAGTGACGTCGCTCACGGCTGTAGTAACCGTCGATCCAGAAGGCCAGATAACGCTGCAGCTGCTGGGGCGTGTGCAGGGCTTCAGCGTCCTCATCAAGGTCGAGCTCGTGTTTGAGGGTGGAGAAAAAGCTTTCCACCACAGCGTTGTCCCAGCAGCAACCCTTGGCCGACATGCTGCAGCTGATCTGGCGGCTCTCCAGCAGCTGCCGGTAGGCCGTAGCCCGGTACTGGCTGCCCTGGTCCGTGTGGATCAAAAGCTGTTCCGGTTCGATCTGGCGGTGCCCAAGGGCCCGATTGAGGGCCTCCAGCACCAATGTGGCTTCCATGGTGGCGGCCATGGCCCAGCCGACCACGCGGCGGCTGTACAGATCGATCCAAACCGCGAGATAACGCCAACCGCTGCTGGTGCGGATGTAGGTGATGTCACCTGCCCAACAGCGGTTCGGCTCTGGGGGCGTGAATTCCTGCTGCAGCAGGTTCTCAGCCACCCCAGCGGCCTTGCTGCCACTGTTGCGGCATGGCCTGAAACCGCGCCTGGTCTACTCCTTCTCTTCGAGAGCCTGCGGCTACGGAGAAGGCTTCGCCTATGGCCTTGAGTGCAGCCCGACGCATGAGCCGGGCGACGCGGTGCCGGCCCACCAAGCGACCAGTGGCCCTCAGTTCCTGATGGATCCGAGGGGCGCCATAGAAGCCGCGGTGCTGCTCGAACACCGCGGCCACCTCAGTGGTGATGGCAGTGTCCGACGACAATCTGGTTGAGGGGTCGCGCCAAACAGGTTGACCGCTCTTGAGGGGCTGAGCTGAATCCGGTTGCCATGCGCAGGGCACCGGGCCATGCCTGCTCCCCTCACCGTTCAACAGATTGCGCTGTACATGTCCAAGCGACGAGTCAGCGGCAGCCAGCAGGTGGCTGCCGCTGCGGCGGGCATTTCGGTGAGCAGTCCCCACCGGATTGATCGCGGCCGCATCCAACCCAAAGCCGCCAAGCCCCGTGGTCGGCGGCGTCCAGACCCATTGGCTGAGGTGTGGGAGCCCTTCCTGGTGCCCCTGCTTGAACGCCATCCGGCCCTCACGCCCACCACGCTGCTGGAGCACCTGCAGGAGCAAAAGCCAGATCAGGACTGGAGTTTGCTCAAACGCACCCTGCAACGGCGGGTCCAGCATTGGAAGGCCCTCCATGGCCCGGCGCCCGAGGTGATGTTCCCGCTGGCTTATCAGCCTGGAGAGATCGGCTTCTGCGATTTCACCAAGGTCAAGCGGGTTGAGATCACCCTGCGCGGTGAGCCCTTTCCGCATCTGCTGTTCCACTACCGCCTGGCCTGGAGCGGCTGGGCCTACGGCCAGGTGATCCATGGTGGCGAGAGTTTTGTCGCCCTCTCAGAAGGACTGCAGAACGCCCTGGCCGCCTGCGGCGGTGTGCCTAAAGAGCTACGCACCGATCGCTTATCTGCCGCCAGCCGTAACCGAGACGGCAGCTATGCCATCGACATCACCCCCCGCTACCAGGGCCTCTGCAACCACTACGGCCTTTCGCCCAGCCGCAACAACCGTGGTGTGGCCCATGAGAACGGCATCATCGAGGCACCCCACGGCCATGTGAAACGGCGGCTGGAGCAGAAGCTGCTGCTGCGTGTCAAGCGACATCCGGAATTGGTCCTCCGGCGACACGAAAACTGGCCCACCCTGTGGGGCTGTAGCGCCGGCTTGTTGACGCCGTAGCCGGCGCCGGTAGGTCTTGCTCATCAGTCGTTGGGAAAGGGGGTGGATCGGGAGGAACGGGATGCTCATGGGCTCCCTTCCTCCCCGGTGGCTGGGATGGTGCTCACGGCACTGCTGCTCTTGATCAGACCGGAGCGGCGTTTCTCGCGCAGCCGGTAGCTGTCGCCCCGTACGGTCAGCACATGGCTGTGGTGCAGTAGGCGATCGAGGATCGCGGTGGCGACGACCTGATCACCGAACACCTCGCCCCACTCCATGACGGGGCGGTTGGAGGTGATCAAGACGCTGCCGCGCTCGTAACGGCGTGAGATCAACTGAAAGAACAGGTGTGCCGCATCGGGCTCCAGCGGCAGGTAGCCCAGCTCGTCAATGATCAGCAGCTTGCTCTTGCCGTACTGGCTCAGCCGGGCCTCCAGCGCCGTCTGGTTGTGGGCCCGGGCGAGGGTGGAGATCAGCTCCATCGCCGAGACGTATTGCACGGTGTAGCCCTTGCTCACTGCCTCACGGCCCAGGGCGACGGCCAGGTGGGTCTTGCCTACTCCTGGCGGACCGAGCAGCAGCAGGGTGTCGCCGTTGGCGACCCAGCGGCAGGTGGCGAGTTCCCGGATCTGGCCTGGATCGAGCGAGGGCTGGGCCTCGTACTCAAACCCCTCCATCGTCCGCACGAACGGGAATTTGGCGATGCTCATCGCCATCGCGATTCGCCGCTGGTCCTTGCGGGCGATCTCCGCCGCACACAGCCAGGTCAACGCCTCACGCAAGTTCAGCTCCTTGCGGGCCGCTTCCTCGAGCAGGTTGTCGAGCTGATCGCGAATGGCGGTCAGCCGCAGGCGGCTGAGCATGTCGTCCAGCTCCTCTACGGGGATCGGCGGCATCGTGGCCATCGGCTGCAGGCGACGATCCGGCTGCCCGGTTTTCGTTGGGCTCATACCGCCACCTCCTCGCCCACCTCGGCGGCATAGACCGCCAGGGAGCGCGCCAGTTCTGAGCTGCGCATCACGCCGGTCCGCCGCCGCGTTCCGCCCCCACAGGGCGGGGACGTGGCTGAGGCGGACCCAACGCAGCTGGCGCCATCGGCTGAGGGCAGTGACCGTTCGGCCAAGTCCTGCTGCGGCGCTGGCACCAGGCCATCCCAGTGCCCCCGCAGCACGGAGCGATGACGTCGATTGGCCGCCATTCGTTCATGGCGGGCGACAACCCGGCCACCATGGCGGATCAGCACCTGCTGATCGCGCAGCAGCACGCTCACCCGCTGTTTGAGCAGCTTCCAGGGGACGCTGTACCAGTTGCCCTCCACCTCGACGCAGGCGTCGTTGTGGACCACCCGCACCAGCTCCCGCTCCGCCAGGAACGACGGCTTATGGGGCAACGGCTGCAGGGCAGCGGCCTCCTCCCGCTGGAAACGCACCACCGGCTGTTCACCGGTCGTTCCGTGGATGCGAACGTCGGCCACCTCCCGGCACCACTGCTCGAGATGGGCTTCCAGCGCCTGCCAGCTGGCGAACTCCCTGCCGGCCACGGCGTTCTTCTTGACGTAACCGACGCCGCGCTCGTCCTTCCCCTTGGTCCTGGCCCGGTAGGGCCGGCAGGCTTTGGGAAGGAATCCCCAGTAGCGGGCAAAGGCATCGAGCCGCTCGTTGAACACCAGCACCTGACGGCCCGGATCGTGCTCCTTGACCAGGGCGCGGGCGTTGTCAAACAACACCTCAGTCGGTACGCCCCGCCAGTGGCGGAAGGCCTCCTCCATGGTGAGTAACCAGTTGGCCTGGCGCTCATGCCGGTAGGCCCGCACCACCAGCCGCCGCGAGTAGCCCAGGGTCAGCACGCACAGGTGCACCTTGACCCGTTCACCAGCGATGCGGGCATAGGTCTCACCGAAATCCGCCTGCAGCTGCTTGCCCGGCGGCGTCTCAAACCGCACTGTCGCCAGCGCTGCAGCCCGCAACTCCTGCCGCCACTGCCCCACCGCCCGTTCCACGGTGCGCAGTGACACGGCGATGCCCTTCTCGCTGGCCAGCTCCTGGCGCACCACATCGGCATTGCCGTTGTGGGCAAGGAACCGCTCCTTGAGCCAGTCGTACTGGCCATCAAGAACGCCGATCCGCCGGGGTGTGCCGTAGGACTCCCAGCCTCCTTGACGGCGGTACTTACGGACGGTTTCAGGCGAGCAGCCCAGTTCTTTGGCGATCCGCCGGCGGCCCCAGCCAGCCGCGGTGAGGCCAAGGATCGCCTGGACATCCTCTGGAGTTTCCAACGCCGCATCCCGGGAGCTCTGCTCCTGAGGTGACAGCACCGCGCTGATGGCGCTGGCCCTGGTCAGTGGCTCGCAGAGGGGGGCCATGGCAGCGTTCTCTTGGGCCCTTGGGCCGGGGTTCTGCTGCCGTTGACGCCAGGCATAGAAGCCGCTGCGGGCAACTCCCAGCTGGCCGCAGAGCCAGGCAATGGAGAAGCGCTCACACAGCGCCTCGATCAGGCGAAACCTCTCGGCGGCAGCTGCTCCTTTGCAAAGTGTGCTGCCGCCAGCCTGAAAAAATCCTTCTCCCTCCGGAGCTCACGGTTCTCCTGGCGCAGCCGCGTCAGTTCGCCACGTTCATCGGTGGTGAGCTGGCCCTGGTCGCTGGGTCCGAAATCACCCCGATCAATGCGGGCCTGTCTGACCCACTTGGCCAGGCTGCTGATGGGAATGCCAAGTCGCTGAGCCACAGCCGTGCAGCTGAGGCCCTCACTGAGGCAGAACTCAATGGCCTCCTGCTTCTGCAGAGGCGTGAACCGGCGTCTGGTCTTGGTCAGGTTTGTCATCGATGGACAGTCTGAGGGTCATGGCGTGACTCCTATCGACCTGTCCAAGAAACTGGGGCAACCCCACTTCACTCTTCGGTTTCTCGAATATTTTTCTTCAGGGTCAGGCAACCGACTACTTCGCAACTTCCACAGAACTCAATGTTTTCACACATACTTGGTCCCTTGGGGTAGAAGAAAAGTTCTGTTTCTTGTTTCCCTTCCTGCTCTGGTTCAGCGGTTTCATCCGCACGACAGAAGCAGGAGCCCGAAGGCTTTTCTGGGCAACAGCAGTCCTTTCCCTTGCCTCCTTTGTGGTTTTTCTGGCGTTCCAGCGCCTGGACGAGCCCATGGCCTACTTCTCGATGCCAGCACGCTTCTGGGAGCTCGGTGCAGGCTGCCTTCTCTTTCTGGTTCTGCAGCGGAAGGATCCTTCCCGTTCTGGTTCCTTCCCACTGCTGCGGCATGTTCCTCCCCTCCTGCTCTTGCTGCTGATCCTGTCGGCGATGGCCACACCGTTCCGGGTCGGGGCACCATCGCCGTTGTGGTGTTGACTGCCCTACTGATCGCCAGTCTGCGACCAGGTACTGCTGCTTTCACGTTGCTCGCCCACCCCAAAGTAGTGTTTCTGGGGCTAATTCCCTATTCTCTCTATCTCTGGCACTGGGGGGTGATCTCCCTGAGTCGCTGGACCATTGGCATTCACTGGTGGACCGTGCCTTTCCAGGTGGGGGTGATGTTACTCCTGGCGGTAGCTTCTTTACGCTAAATCGAAACGCCGTTTCGCCGTTGCGATACATCTGCCTTCCGCCTGCTCTCAATTGGAGTTGCCCTCGTGTCCTCTTTTCTCGCGGCGGGCCTGCTATCTACCTTGGTGAATAAGATTCTCTCACTCTATGCGGGACGGACTCCTTCTCTGGTCGCAGTAGGGCCGAACTCGCTTAAGGATCCCTATCGTCTTCAGGTTCAGAAGGATCGGCTGCACGAGCGGGGTTACGTCTGGGCGGGCAAGCCATGCTATCTCGAGGATGATTCAGAAGCTGGCAAGGAAATTCCCCTTGCAGAGTGCACACTCGGCAATTTTTCCACCGCCCGCCAGCGGGTGCTTGTTCTGGGAAACTCCTTCTCCGTAGCCTTCACGCAGGCGTTCGACGATCTGGTTCTTGTGGATGACTTTGCAGTGACAATCACCTCCTCTCCCGGGGCCTGGCCCGTGCCGAACATTCCCAGCCTCAGGCGCTTTGGAAAGGCCAATGACTGGTACTGGAACCACGTGATCCCGGAGCTTTCCGGGCGCCTCTTGCCAGGCGACTGGGTTTTCCTCATCAATGATCTTTCACCGTTTTTCCAGCCGAGCAATTCCACTAGTCTGTCCAGGGACAGGCTTCAGAAGTTAAGGGTAGGCCTAGAAAAGCTTTCCGCAAGACTTGCCTCAAAGGGGGTGCGGTTGGCCGTGCTCCACGGAATACCTCTTGCACGCGAGGCGAACTGTGATCCCGTGATCGCCGTCAGGCAGTGGTTTCATCCCTTTGGCAGTCCTTGCAGGATTCCTGACCGGGTCAGCACGCTGCGAATGCGACAGGATCTCGATGATGTACTGATGACTCTGAAGCATCAGGGGAAGATCCAGGTGATCGACATCTTCAATGTCTTTTGCCCTGAGGATTCTTGCACCTACACCGCACCTAGTGGCGAAGTACTCTACCGGGATGAATACTCCCACCCTTCGGTGGAGGCTGTCCGTTTGGCGGCCCCAATTCTGCGCCGGTATCTGACCGCCCTCCGGGGTTCTTAAGGGTCGGTTCGAGCAGCTGGGCGGAATTTTGCTCCATCTAGTTCCGCGATAGTGCCATAAAGGACGATGTAAGCCATCTCCTCTAGTGTACTGCAAGATTATCCTTTTAACTCCATTTCATCAGGGCCAATATCAAGTTTCAAAAAACTGACTTGATTACCAACCCTTCTCTCTTGATGACGCCAACTTTACTCCCGAAGCATGCACAGATTCCTCGGCTCGGCTCGAATCTCGTTCAAATATATAATTATGAAGATTGCGATGAAGCTTATGTTTTTCTAGTGGGACCAAGCCTTGAGCATAAAGCAAGTCGATAATGTTTTGTGTTTCTTCAGGTAAGTCCTCATTGAGCTCAATCAAGATTGATCTCAGCTGACTGTTCTGCAAAACATTTGAGGCTCCTAATAGGATATCGTACTCTAAGCCGTCGACATCGACTTTGAGTAAATCTGGTAGTAACACACCCGGAATCTCTACAAGGTCATTGAGTGAAAGTCCGAGCATTCCCAATGAAACAACTGGCTCAAAGGCTTCAGACTTGTAATCAATGTTGCGAGAAAAAGAATGAAGAGCGCCACCTGATTCCAAGTTTTGGTAATGGAATCGATCTAGGCAGTGTTTTTTGCAAAGTGGAATTTGAAACGGAATAATGCTACTTTCGCAATTGTTTAAAATAATGTTTCTGCAGAGTTGCCTGAAATTCTGAAAACTTGGCTCAAAAGCGTATATTGTTGCTTTCCTTTGGGACGCATGGGATGCTATTAATGAATACGCGCCGACATTGGCGCCAATATCGTAAAGGACATCTCCAGGTTTTAATTCCCGTTTTAGCCATGCAACAGTCATCGGCTCCTTCCTGCAGGAAATAGATCTCAAATCTCGTTCCACAGTCGAATCGGCGTGTAAAAATAATTCCCCATCGGTATAGTCCAGCTTCTGAATCTCATGAAGCTCGTTGGCGAGCTGTAGTTTTTCTTCGGGCGAAAGTTCAACCTTTAGTTGACGGATAGAGTCAAGTAATTGTTTGAAACTTGATTGGGTCATGACTACTTAAATGATTTGGTTATGTGTGAGGCCGAGGGGGAGGTGGTGTCGTGTCGTGACCCGCATGCCATGCTTCAAGCGCAACATGCACATCATGCGTTTACCTTGTCGAGTAGCTATTACGATTCCATGTCGGATGGCTGGAGCGAATAAAAATCATGTGAAACTGCCATAATGCCATGTCGCCTGGCCGAAATAGCAGATCACACATGTCAATGCAACGAAAGCCAATTGACTTCATATGCAGAGACATTTCGTCAAACGTAAGATTCTTCCCGTCAACAAAGTTTAATTTGAAGTTGTAGCACTCCATCATGACTAAGTTGGTTTGCTTTAGGGTTTCGGCAGCGCCTTCAAGAACATCCAGCTCAACGCCGTGGGTGTCAAACTTGAGAAAAAAGGGCCCTGGCATTGCGAATTCCTTGACGAGTGTGTCGATTCTGCGAACCGGCGTTTTGTGGGTGTTCTCGCCGCTGCCGTCTCCAGATCCGAGGGCGCCGCCAGTATCGTTGCTCTTCTGAAAGAAGCCCTCCGTGTCCTTACTTCCTGCACCACAGACTATATGTTTGACGCCGGGATAACTCTGTGAGAGTTCGTTCCATGTGGGAACAAACCTTTCATCCATATCTATTAACAAGGCGTCCAGTTGGCTCCAGTGATTTCTGAAGAAGCCGATATCATCTCCCTTCCCGGCTCCAATATTTATCAAGCTTCTCACTTCAATCTGACGAGCGTTCATGCGCTGGAACGCCGCCCCAATATCTGAGCTTCGGTAAAGTTGGTTGTCGGTCATTCTTGCGTAAAAGTTTAGTAACTAAATGTAAGCCTAGTCTTCAGCTTGGATCCTAAGTGTCTGTTGTCGCTTTTGTTGATTTGGGGTGGTGAGACACATCAGGAGCTGCCGTTGGCTTCTAGCAGAATAGTCGCTGAAGCTCAATTCTCTCATGCTCGGATAGTGGGCGTCTCGCAATAAACCGATACAGCAAATGAAATGAACTTGCGGCGTGCTCCCACGAGAAGTCCTTTGATCGTTGTTTCCCCCTGATGGCCAATTCCATTCTTAAGCTATCATTTGACCAAACAGCTAATATCTTAGCGGCGATGTCATCGATTGAGTACGGATTGAACATGATTGCCGATCTCCCAACGACTTCGGGAATGCAGGAGACGTTGGAGCAAGCGATCGGGACTCCCTGATCCATGGCCTCCAGCAATGGGATACCAAGCCCTTCAAAGAGGGATGGATACAGCAGTAGCCTTGCGTTTGCCAGATAGTGTTGGATCTCATGCTCTGACAGATAACCAGTGCAATCAATCTGGTCCCTGATGGCATACTGTTCTGCTAAGCCTTCAAGAAATCCTTCCTTGCCCTTAACGGCTCGTCCAGTACAGATGAGTGGGATGCGAAGCCCAGACTCACTTCTCAGTTTGGCTAAGGCAGCGAAGAGGCGCTCATGGTTCTTATGAGGCCACGGCTTGGCTGGATAAATGGCATAGGGTTCGTCGTACATGGAAACCTGTTCACCATCGCCACTTGCTGCAATCTTTTCCTCTATTGGCTTGATGTCTTGTGATTCAATCCCTCGATAGATGACGGCGACTTTGGACGCAGGAATCTGATAATGACGCACAATATCGAATTTTGAACTTTTTGTCGCTGTTACGACAACGGTGGCTTTTTGAGAAGCTTCTTTATAGTGTTGGTTTCTAAAGAGTATCTCCTCCTTGGTGAATAGTTCAGGCAGATAGATGTGTTGAAGATCCCAGGGCTCAAATATAAACGGGAGGGACGTCGGGAAAAATCTTTGGTAGGGGAAGTGGATGAGCTCCACTCCATTAGACTTCAATTCATGCTCAAGTCCCTTGATTCCAGTGCGGCTCATATGGGCATTATTGAGCCTGCTTCGCTTCCAACTCTGTATCTGACGAAAAATTTTGATGAGCCACCCTTGGATGGAAAAATGGGAATACCGAATTGGTTGCCAGGCGATGATCGACTGACAAGCTGATGTATGCGCATTCAGCCATGCTGACTCCCCGCCCGGCCCAATCAGAAACTGTGCATCTCCAGGCATGTTACGCAAGGAAAGAGCACGGAGTAGCTGTAGCAAATTGGTTTCGATTCCCCCTGCGCTTCCTTCGAGAAGCTGAGCATTGATGGCGATCCTGACGCCTGAATCTTCAGCGAAATACTTGTTGTGACTTGGGTCGTCAGTCTTTTTCGCATTTTCCAGCACCTCCGATGTCTCCAACTCGACTGATGATGGCTTCAATCGCTTTTGATTTTGCAATGACTGCCGCAAGTAGTATACTTTTCCTGCACAGCTGATCGGATCGTATGGACTGATATAGTGGCATGAGAATATGTTGTTGATATCTCTCAACAGGCTTTTCAGTCGAAGACTTTTCTGTATTCCAGGGGCGTGCTTGAGCAGTCGACCGACATTTCGATACAGTCTCTTGAGACGACGATTCTTGGGTTTTGTCTGATTCTGGACAAAGGTTTTCCGATAGAGAGTCTGGTACTCTTTCTGTTTCTGTAGTTGTCGTTCAAGTTGCGCATCCGTCCCCCAGTCTCGCCAGTGATGGAGTGCTGTATCGCGGGTATAAACAATATCATTCCCACTGAAGAGAATCCTCGCAGTAAGGTCCGGATCAATGCCATAGTCCATGAAGGCTTCACTGAAACCTCCTAGCCCTTGGAGAAGGTTAGTGCGAAGCAGACCCTGATTTACATTTAAGATCCCAGAACTCGATATCCCGCCGATGTATGGTTCATTGGCGAACGGCCCTTGCATGTCACGGACTTTTAGGGCGACCATTCCAATTCTGGTGTCCTGTTCAAGTATGCTGACGGCGGTGGCCAGACTATCATTGACAACAATATTGTCATCACTTAGCCAGCATGTGTAGGGAGTTGTAATCTCGTTAAAAATCTCATTGTAGGCTTTTGCCTGTCCAATCTTCTGAGGGTGAAAGATGCACTTGACCTCTTTTGGGTTGAGGCTCTTAAGATATTCAACGGTCCCGTCTTGTGATCCAGCATCTGTAACATACACTCGCGTCGTAATCGATGATCCGCGAATAGATTGAATGCAGGCGTGCAGAAGTGACAATCGGTTGTAGGAACCAATGACGACGGAAAGTACAGCTGTCTTGTTTGAAACTGGCATCCCTTGATTAGATACGTCTGTAGATAGTCTCAATCATGTGTGGATGTCCCTTGTCGCTTGAGATTGACTGTTGAAGCACTCCTGCGAGTTGGAAACCACACTGTACAAGCGTTTGGTGGAAGCCCTCACATGGGCTACCTTTGTCTGCATCCATGTCAACTCCTTTCTGGAGACTCACGTACTCGAGAGTGGGACTCTCTAGGCTGGCAACCAACACATTCTTATCATCATGAATGTCCACGATCAACATTGCAGGGCCACTTTCCATATCTTTTGATAGTATTCCTTCACGGTCTGGATGGACAAGCCTGATATGCCGGGGCTTTTCGGAGCCAATCATCTTGGCTACATCTTCTGCTCGTCTTCGAGAGCGTTCACTCAATAGGAAAACATTCTGCATTCCTTGGCTCTGCAGCCATGTCGACATGCTCTTGGGTTCTTCGGGATGTCTACTCCAACGATTAAATCTAGCTGACTTCTGCCGCCACGTTAACAGAAGCCGTTGTAGGCGATGGACATAGTATTCAGCTGGATAGATAAACTCTGATCCTTGCGTGATGCCATCACAGATGATGTCAAGGCCGAGGTCTACGCCAGGTAGCAATTCCCTCAATGAGCGAATGGCGGGTTTATAGGGTGGCCATGCACCAGTCTTCCCCATGCATTGCAGAGGAATCATTCTCCTGTAAAAGAAGTGAAAAGCATATTTTAGAGCCCGTATCTGAGTCTTCTTATCGAGACGTTTGCCGCTTGGAAGTGTTGATAGAATCTGTAAGTAGTCTTCCACAGAGCTGGCATCACGGGTAACTTTCTTGTTACGTATCCAGGCTTCTCCAGCCACGATCACCGGAATTCCCACACTCGTCAGCTCAACACCTGTCTTGGTTCCGTAAATGATCACGGAGTCGCATTGATCCATCACTGCGTAGGTACTGATCTGGCTTTCCGGTCCAATCACCTTAATATTATCCGGCAGAGTTGGCCAGCGTTTCCTTATCTCTGTGAGTAAGGGTTGCCTTGAGGGTAGGGTGCCTCGGACTTCTGCAGGGTGAATCCGAATCACAAGCTGCAGTTCGGGACATCCAGCAAAGTATTCAATCGTTTCGAAGACCCAACTCAACATGTCAGGGAACGCATTTGCTTCGTAATGCAGCTGCGCATCCCACATCACATTGGTCAGCATGCCAATGATTGGCTTGGAAAGGTCAAGCCCAAGTGTCTTGTTAATCTCGTTGAAGTCCTCCTGTGGTTTCTCGTGAAACCAGATCCAGTCCCTACTGCCTTTCAGCCGACTCTTTAGGTAGGACTGAACTTGTTTTTGAGCCAGCTTATCAAATACGATGTCATCCCAGTTTGAATTTGGCTCATTCAATAATGTGTGATGATACGTATCGTTGTGACTAAAGATAAAGCACTTTTTGCGATAGGCGATGTTCCATGTACTTACCCTAACCCCTTTCGATCTAAGCACTTCTCCGATAATGCCATGAGGGCAGTAGATTCCATGATTGAAACAAGATGCCTGAAAGTTGTAGCGACTGGCGAGCTCATTGACAGCATCCATGGTCACTATGGTCGCCTCAAGGTAGCGTCGAAGAACACCTTCGCCCATCTCCTGATCATTGAGATTTCCGCTGGCAAAGTACCGCAATGTACCTGCATAGGCATGTTCGCCTACTGAGATATCTGCAATCTTGAAACTCGAAATATCTGAGGACTCAACTTCTTGACTCTTTGTCTTGGCCCCATCTCGTTGCTCACTGGTGACGAGCTCGCTGAGCCGATGGACGTGAATACCTAGGGCAGAGAAAAGATACTCTCCTGTGGCCTGGCATGTCTTGCAGATGATCGATTGAAATTCAGACGAGACGATATCGTTGGGATCCTTGATTGTTGTGTACTCAACACGAAGGCACGCTGGCAAGGCGGCATCACAGAGCAACACATGAACTTCGAAGCCACGTAGAGTGAGTGACACTGCAAGGAGGCTTTCCATGGAGCTCAGTGCTGCCATACCACCGACAGTTGTAGGCAGCAATATCTTTGGCGCATCAGCGGACTGTTTTAACCGATCGTCCCAGAATGACCGCTCTCTCCTCAGGATCTTTTCCCAATCTGGCAGATAATCAACATTCTCGACTTTATTGCGAGGTGGTCCCTTTCCACGCAATGTTTCCGTTCTATTGTTTATCAGTGCTGAGAACGGGCTGTTCTTCAGCAGATTGCGAACTCTATCTTTCATGGCTGCTCGCCCTCGGTCGATTGGTTCAAAGCTCTAGTGGCTTCCATCGACTGATTGTCTTGGCAAACAGACCTTGGCTGATTTCCGTGATCACAGGTTATTTCTGTTTGCACTCGACTTCGGAGCGTTTGATTGTGATAATCGCGAAAATAACCTTCAGCTTGGTGACTTGTATCTTGAAACTCACAGTAAACCTTTCCCATATTCTTTTTTATCTTGGTCACCTGAGTGTGGTACTTCCACTTTGAGCGGTACCGCTCGGCGTCCTCCTTCTGCGTGCGGTTATTCTGGACTCTCACAAGTTCAGTATTGTCCATGTAGTGCTCAACGTAGGAGCTATCCGCTTCAAGTATCTTGTATCCTAGCTCCCATATCTTTAGACAAAGATCTCCATCTGCCTTGTAGAACATATAATAGTCTTCTTCAACCCAGTCCACATCTTCCAGAGCACTACGTAAAAACAATCCATGATTCACCATTAGCTTCCCTCCCAGCGTTCTTTGCACGTAGTAGTGCTCTTCCTCGGGCCAGTTTCGGAAGTAGAAGGCAATACCTCCAATCCTAGCCTTTCTATTTAGTCTTTCAAATTGATCTATACCGCTTTTTAGAGATCCCGGTAGAAGGATGCAATCATCACTCACCATCAGAACGTATTTCCCTTGCGTAATCTTGAAGCCTAGGTTCATGAAGTATCCCCAGCTGCGACGGGGAATTGGTGATCCTGGATCGCGGCTTCGGTTGTGTTGAATGATCGTAACAATGTCGGTCTGGCTGGTTAACCATTCCATGGAGCCATCAGTGGATCCACCGTCAATGACTATGATTTCCCTGTTCAGGCCACAGCTCTCGGCACGTACATTATCAATTGTCTTCTTTAGCAGCTCGAGTCGATTGTACGTGCCAAGAACAATGGATACCAATGGCGATGCGTACATCGGAGCAATCGACTGCGGCCCGCTTGTGTCTGTACAACCCGCGTAATGATCTCCTGTCATTCAGTTACCTTTGTATTCTTCTGAAAGACCAGACAAGCCACTGCTCTGGCCGCAGCTGCAAGATCATCCTGAACACTCTGATTCGCATGGGTGTCAAAGTACTCGCAGTCTTTACAACCCTCGGCGTCGGCTAATTGCCACCCTTTGCTGTCATAGCGAAAGTAGGATGCCTCAATCAAGGAAGCACCATTCAAGTGACTGCACAGTCCTGCAATCATTTCGCTGTCAAACTGCTGCAGCCATCCATGGAACTCCTTTTTCCCAAAGGGTACTGACAGAAAGAGCTTGCCCGAAGTCTTCAGAACTCTGATCATTTCATTGACTGCGACCAGGTAGCTGCAAGCATCTTGTTCTTTGTACCTCACTTTGTCCGAGTAGACCAAGGTGTTATCCATTCCTATGTGCTCAATGGTGCTCAGACTGACCACGGTATCAAAGGCCTCGTTCCGGAAGGGATTATCTCGCAAATCACAGAACACATAGGAGAGGCGACTTCGTCGCGTCATTGTACTCTCCGGCTCCAGTGTCATCAGAAAGATGTCCTTATGCTTGAGGACTGTCTTCTCAAGGAGATATGGATAGTTGAGCACAGACCCTGCATCCAGCAAGCGTTCATCATTGCTGTTTATTCTCGAGAACAGCCAGGGGTATTCAACCATGCGTTCATCAACCCCATAGCCATAGCCTGATGGTAATTGCCCCCCTGTACGAAAGATCTCAAGAGTCTGATCACTCAAAAGAGTCTTTTCTAATTGTTCAAGCTTATATTGCTTATAACCAGGCGACCAAGGGATACGACCATTGTCAAGATAGCTTTGAACTTTGGTTGAAACCATGGTGCCTCTTCGTACGGGATTCATTACTGATAGTAGTCTCTTGATACTAGCCATATTCCTTTTCCTCAAGACTTGCTTGAAGGGGTTTCCACTGATAGGTACCGACATCCATGTTGTCAATGTACAGCACTAGGCAGGTACTTCTTATTCTCATGAGTGGTTTATCGATGGCTAGTTCACGTAGGTATTTGACGACTCCTTCTGACTTTCCGGCAAAGTCGTGCCATGCAATGGCTCCATTTGGGGCCAGGAGTTCAAAGGCTTTCTCCGTATCGTTTTTGACGTACTCGTAGCTGTGGTCTCCATCAACGAAGACAAAATCCATCGTTCTCTGATAGGGCGTCGTGTCGAAGTCTTTGGAATCAGAGAAGACTTGGTGAATCCTCTGCTTGTTCGGACTTGTCTTAATGAACGATCCTATGTACTCCCCATAGCGACCATCCTGGTCGGGTGGCAGGTTGAGAGTGTAAATCTCTGCGTCCTCACATACATCTGCAAATCCACATGTCGTCTGGCCGCGGTATGTACCGATCTCAAAGATTCTTTTCGCTTCACGTAGCTTGGGGATTGCACACACATAGGCCATGTCAACGTGGTTCATATGCTGTGTTTCCTGGTGTATGACGCTTAGTGGGACTTTTATTCTTGTCATATCTCCAAAAATCTCACCCATATACGTTGAACGGATCTGGCCTCCCGCCATTGCACTCCCCACGACCAAGTCTTCTTTCAGCAACGCCAGATGTTGCTCCAATGGAGTTGTATTGTTTTGACTAGAACGTTTGTCGGCCAGCTCAAGTGTCATTGGGCTTTGATTGGAAACCCAGCGTACAAGCGTGATGATCATACCCCTTTCGGGATCAGACTTGAGATGGTTCAGAAGTAGCTCAATATTTCCTGAAAACTCGTAATCGCCGGTCACGAGCTGCTGAATCATTTCAGACAGGACTGTAATTCTGGCTTGCATCTCCCCTTCGACGGGACTTGCATTCTTCATGTCTTCAATCATTTGCTCAAGCCTGATCGCCAGCTCAGTTGAGCTCCCGCTCGGCGTCTTACTTGCGAGGCTTTCCGTTACACTGCGATTCTGTCCCGACAACCAATGAGCGAAGACCAGCACGAGTTCCTTTTCATCCTTCTTGCCAAGAAGAGTCAGGAGCGGCTCTAACTCCTCTGAAAGATCTGGATTGTTCTGGACGGTTTTGATGAAAGCACTTGATAGCACTTTGATTCTCTGCTCTAATTCCTCTTTTCTGATGTTCATCTGAATGTTTTTTAGTCTTGACTTAAATGTAGCATGGATGAGGCCCTCTACATCTCTATCCCTTCAACTCCATTTCTTTATTCGTGCCAACATCTTCATCCTTTGCCTGGCTGCGTGGTTCGACTATCCAGTCGAAATCAACACAGATATCACCCATGGTCTTGAGTGGTAGCCTTCCTGTACCATAGAAATCACCATCAAATACCTTAATGGATGTCGCCATCTCCAGTTTATCTACCAACTGATTGTTGATCAACAGTGCTACGGTCAGACTGTAGAAGCCAGGGACAAGTGGAAGTCGGCCGATATGGCAGCGCAGTGCTCCCGCCTTTCCCAGGTCTGTCAGATTGACTGGCAGAACTTCGCTTGGTACTCCAAAGACACGTTTCCCAACCTCATTCATAAAGACGATGCAGGCAAAGACGTCAAAGACATCCGCATAGTCTGCATACACCTCGTAGTTTAGCTTTATATCGCAGCTTTCCCCGGTTCGCATGATTTCTGGCTGCGACGCCACTGGACCGTAACTTTTGATTTCCACGATTCTTGCATTGCCTGTTCCTTCTCGACGACGATTCTCTAACGCTACGGAGACCTTTGGATTCATCTCTTCTTCGTATCGATTGACTCCTTCTATGGAGCCGCCATCAAATCGTACCTTTCCGTGGTCAATCCAGATGACTCTCTCGCAGAACCTTGCTATATCGCCCATGCTATGCGATACAAATACAATTGTTCTTCCACCATCGGCCAATCCTTCAACCCGTGACAGGCACTTCTTTTGAAAGCTCAAGTCGCCGACGGCAAGAACTTCGTCCATGATAAGTATATCTGGGTCCAGGTGGGCTGAGACTGCAAAGGCAAGTCGCATGTACATGCCGCTTGAGTAATGCTTGACTGGGGTGTCAATAAACTCGCCAACACCCGAGAAATCTACAACCTGTTGAAATATACTTCGGATCTCATCGCCTTCCATCCCGTGAATGGAGGCATTCAGATGAATGTTATCCCTACCACTGAGCTCCATGTTGAAGCCGGTCCCCACTTCCAGAAGCGAGGCCACCCGTCCCGTGATTTCGGCCCTGCCCTCTGTTGGGTACACCAGCCTGGAGAGAATCTTCAGAAGGGTTGACTTCCCTGCGCCATTTCTGCCCACGATGCCAACGCGCTCACCTTGCTTGATGTCCATGCTGACATTCCGTAATGCCCAGAACTCCTTGTTCCCTATTCGGTACTTCTTCCCGATCTCATCACATTGTACGGCGTAACTCCTATTCATAGTCTGTCGGCTAACTCTTTTTCAACCGAGTTGAACGCCACCAGCCCCATCAGAATCGACCCCACAGAAACCAGCACGGCATAGAGCCACCACAGGATGGGAAACGTGCCGGTGCTGCCTAGGCATGCACGAAATGACTGCAATGTTGCGGCCATGGGGTTTATTTTAATCAACAGTGCTATGGGGCCTTGAAAGAGGTTGGGAGAGAAGTACACGCATGAAACGAACAAACCTATATACAGCATCAGGGATAGCAGCTGCTCAAAGTCTCTGTTGCGAAGTGATATGGATGCAAACAGCACGCCCACGCCCAATGACAGAGCTCCACACTGCACTATCACCAAGGGCAGAAGCAGTACGGTCCAGCTTATCTTGACCCCGTAGGCGATCATCATGATCAGCAAGGGCAGGAAGGCCATGCCCAGCAGGATCAGATTCGACACAATAGGCACAGCAGGGATGATGAGCCTCGGGAAATAGACCTTTTTGATCATACCGGCATCCTTGCGAAGGGAGCTTGCCGACTCCTGTGTGGCATCTGTAAAGTAGTACCAGATGATCAGTCCGCTATAGATGAAAATGGGGTAAGGCGCTGTCTCTCCTGTTGTTGCTCCAGAAGCATGCTTGAATAGGCTAAATACAGCCGTCACCGATAGTGGCCGGACCAGATTCCATAATACACTCAACTTCATATCATCAAACTTTGTCTGTATCTCCCGCTTGACCATGCGCTTCAGCATGCTCCGATACTTAACGTACTCTTCGATGTCAAAGAGCCTGATGCTCTTTCTGGGTTCAATGACTATCGTTTGCTTGGGATTAATTTTTCTCTCTCTCATGTGTTCCACCCCGTCTTGACGTCTGCAGACGCATGCTTGCCCAGTTCGCCAACTGTTTGCAGCCATATCTCCTTCTGGAGCAATGTGATTGGGTGCGTGCATCTCCAGAAGGCGCCTCTGTTTCGGCAGTTTGTACTTCGTTGAGTTGCTTTGTTTGTCGTTCGTGGATTGGAAGGCTTGTCCATTGAGAATTCAGAAGAGAATGTCGTTGTACATCTTGCCGATGATTTCCCTTAGCTTTGTCTTAGATCTCCAGCCCAGTTCCTTGTAGATTCTGGCGGGGTTCATCGCGGAGTATCTGAGGTCGCTGGGCCTCATCAGTGATCCTTGTGTGTGAACATGGTCTTCGGCCTTGAGTCCAGCCATCTCAAAGGCCACCTGCACAAATTCTTTCAACGACGATGTTTCGCCTGAAGAGATCAGATAGTCTTGCGGCTTGTTCGTTTGTAGCATCATATTCATAGCTCGCACATACTCAGGCGCCCAGCCCCAATCCCTCCAGATCTCTAGGTTGCCAAGTTCGAGCCTGTCTAGTTTGCCCTCCTTGATGAGTTGGACTCCTCGGATGATCTTCTGGGTGACAAACCTGCTTTGTCTCAAGGGTGACTCATGATTGGCCAGTATCCCTGTGCATGCCCAGAGTCCATAGGCAATTCTGTAGTTAGCAATTTGCCAGTACGCCGTTGCCTTGGCGACCCCATAGGGACTTCTCGGTTGCATGGCTGTGCTCTCATCGGCAGGCTTTCCCGCAGCTTCGCCAAAGCATTCCGAGCTTCCTGCGTTGAACAGTCTTGTTGGTAGATTCAAGAAGCGGATTACTTCCAGAACATTTAGACATCCTCCAGCAATTGATTCCATGCACTCAACGGGCTGCTCGAACGATAGGCCCACGCTGGTTTGTCCAGCCAGGTTGTAGATTTCGTTTGGTGCTATCGATGAAACAACCTTAAGGACACTTCGAAAGTCGTTCGGCGCTAGTGAGATGATTTCAACATCTGCGTCAACCTGCAGCCGTCGAAGGCGACTTTGATCGCATGCCTGAGCATCGCGACTGGTGCCGACGACCCTATAACCCTTCGTCAACAGCAGTTGCGTGAGGTATGCGCCGTCCTGCCCTGTAGCTCCAATGATCAGTGCAGTGGGTCTCGTCATTGGTTCAGCCTTCGCATGTCAAGCGGGCCTGTATGGCTTTTCGGGCCTTCGGCTGCTTGGGTGCTTTACACGGGTTTCCCCCTGTGCTCACGTCTTGACCCCGTCCCATCTGCTCATCGCGCATTTTCCCATAGCGTTGTCAAGTCTGGATGGATGGCTTTGCCCGGTTTGACAGGCAGGCCCTCCGTAGTCCATGATTTTCTAGTATCCGAGCGCCGGGCCTCCACAGCTGCACTCAGCTCTGTCTCCTATGCTCTCAGATACCGCGTACTGCGGATGTAGCTCAGTGGTAGAGCATCTCCTTGCCAAGGAGAGGGTCGAGAGTTCGAATCTCTTCATCCGCTTCGTTCAACGGCCCGTCTGGGCCCGCAAAAGCAGCTCCTGACCGTGTTCTGGGCTGAATCCAAGGCGCCTGTAGAAGCCTGAGCTGTTCGTGGTCATCAGGTAGACGCGCTCGGCCCTGGCCACGGCCGGGCTGTGCAGCAGCGCCCCGACGATCCGCCGGCCCAGGCCTTCGCCCTGGTGCCCACTGGCCACCACCACATCCCAAAGCACGGCCCGGAACACCCCGTCGCTGGTGGCCCGGCCGAAGCCCACCAGTTCACGGCCCTGCCAAGCGCTCACAATGGCCTGGCTATGGCCCAGCATCCGCGCCAGATCGCCCCGGCTGCGGCCCGCTGCCCAGAAGCTGTGCCCATCCAGCAGGGCCTGGAGGCCCCCCAGATGAGCGCGCAGCCGCAGGGCCAGGGGCCCGTGGCTGATCAGCCGGTAGGCCTCGCCCCCCGGGGCCTCAACGGTTGGGCTGGGCGAGCTCACGGGGCTGGCCGATCAGGCGAACAGCAGAATCCTCGCCTCCGGCGCCTCGAGGATCCTCGAGGATCCCGGATCTGTCGCCATCTGTTTGCTGAAAACCCCTGCGCCAGCTTGCTTTTGCCCTACAGGGCCTGGCTGCGCGGTGATAGGGTGCCCTGATCTGGCTGGTCCGCTTTCCATGCTCAAGCTGCTGCTGGGGGATCCCAACGCCCGCAAGCTGAAGCGTTTCCAGCCCCTGGTTTCGGACATCAACCTGCTGGAGGAGGACGTCGCTCCCCTCTCCGACGAAGACCTGCGCGCCAAGACCGCCTCCTTCCGGGAGGCCTTAGCCAAGGCGGAGACGCCGGTGCGCCAGCGTCAGCTGCTCGATGAACTGCTGCCCGAGGCCTTCGCCGTGGTGCGCGAGGCGGGCAAGCGGGTGCTGGGCATGCGCCATTTCGACGTGCAGCTGCTGGGCGGCATGGTGCTGCATGAGGGTCAGATCGCCGAGATGAAGACCGGCGAAGGCAAGACCCTGGTCGCCACCCTGCCGGCCTACCTCAACGCCCTCACCGGCAAGGGGGTGCATGTGGTCACGGTGAACGACTACCTGGCCCGCCGCGACGCCGAGTGGATGGGTCAGGTGCACCGCTTCCTGGGGCTCTCGGTGGGCCTGATCCAGCAGGACATGGCCCCGGCCGAGCGCCGCCGCAATTACGCCTGCGACATCACCTACGCCACCAACAGCGAGCTGGGCTTCGATTACTTGCGCGACAACATGGCGAATGACATCGCCGAGGTGGTGCAGCAGGAGTTCCATTACTGCATCATCGACGAGGTCGACTCGATCCTGGTCGATGAGGCGCGCACCCCCCTGATCATCTCCGGTCAGGTGGAGCGGCCCCAGGAGAAATACCGCCGTGCCACCGAGGTGGCCGCCCAGCTCGAGCGGGCCGAAGGCATGACCAAGGACGGCATCGACCCCGAAGGCGACTACGAGGTTGATGAGAAGCAGCGCAACGTGACGCTCACCGATGAGGGCTACGCCAAGGCCGAGCAGCTGCTGGAAGTGGGGGATCTGTTCAATCCCGAGGACCCCTGGGCCCACTTCATCACCAACGCCCTCAAGGCCAAGGAGCTGTTCATCAAGGACGTCAACTACATCGTGCGCGATGAGGACGCCGTGATCGTTGATGAGTTCACCGGCCGGGTGATGCCCGGCCGTCGTTGGAGCGATGGTCAGCACCAGGCGATCGAATCCAAGGAAAACCTGCCGATCCAGCCCGAAACCCAGACCCTGGCCAGCATCACCTATCAGAACTTCTTCCTGCTCTATCCGCGTCTGGCCGGCATGACCGGCACCGCCAAGACAGAAGAAGTGGAGTTCGAGAAGACCTACAAGTTGGAGGTCACCGTGGTGCCCACCAACCGGGTACGCTCGCGCACCGATCTGGTCGATCAGGTCTACAAGAACGAGTCCGCCAAGTGGCGGGCGGTCGCCGCGGAGACCGCTGAGTTCCACCGCGCCGGCCGGCCGGTGCTGGTGGGCACCACCAGCGTCGAGAAATCCGAGGTGCTCTCGGCCCTGCTTGCTGAACAGGAGATCCCCCACAACCTGCTCAACGCCAAGCCCGAGAACGTGGAGCGCGAGGCCGAGATCGTCGCCCAGGCAGGCCGGGCCGGCGCTGTGACCATCGCCACCAACATGGCCGGCCGCGGCACCGACATCATCCTGGGCGGCAACACCGACTACATGGCCCGCCTCAAGCTCAGGGAGGTGCTGCTGCCCCGGCTGGTGCGTCCCGAGGAGGGCCACAAGCCCCCGATTCCCCTGCAGCGCGATCCAGCCGCCGGTTTCGCTCCGGGAACGGCCTTGTCCGCCAAGCCATTGAGTGAGGCACGCGCCATCGGCACCCTCTACCCCTGCGCGCTCTCCGAGGAGTGCGATCAGGCCCTGGGCAGTCTGGCCCGTGCATTGGTGGCCGCCTGGGGTGATCGCACCCTCACCGTGCTTGAGCTCGAAGACCGCATCGCCCAGGCGGCGGAGAAGGCCCCCACCGATGATCCCCAGATCGAGCAGCTCCGTGAGCTGATTGCCCGGGTCAAGGCCGAATACGACGCGGTGGTGAAACGCGATGAGGTGACGGTGCGCGAAGCAGGTGGTCTGCATGTGATCGGCACCGAGCGCCACGAGGCCCGCCGGGTCGACAACCAGCTGAGGGGCCGCGCCGGCCGCCAGGGAGACCCGGGCAGCACACGCTTTTTCCTTTCGCTCGAAGACAACCTGCTGCGCATCTTTGGAGGCGAGCGTGTGGCCGGATTGATGAACGCCTTCCGGGTCGAAGAGGACATGCCGATCGAATCGAACATGCTCACCCGTTCGTTGGAGGGGGCCCAGAAGAAGGTCGAGACCTACTACTACGACATCCGCAAGCAGGTGTTCGAGTACGACGAGGTGATGAACAACCAGCGCAAGGCCGTCTACGCCGAGCGGCGGCGGGTGCTGGAGGGCCGTGAGCTCAAAAAGCAGGTGATTGGCTATGGCGAGCGCACCATGGACGACATCGTCGAGGCCTACGTCAACCCCGATCTCCCGCCTGAGGAATGGGATCTGGAGCGGCTGGTGGCCAAGGTCAAGGAATTTGTCTATCTCCTCGAAGATCTACAACCCGAGCAGTTGCAGGGCCTCTCCATCGAGGAGCTCAAGGCCTTTCTCCAGGAGCAGCTGCGCAATGCCTATGACCTCAAGGAGGGGCAGGTGGAGCAGGGGCGGCCGGGGCTGATGCGCGAGGCCGAGCGCTTTTTTATCCTCCAGCAGATCGACACCCTCTGGCGGGAACACCTCCAGGCCATGGATGCCCTGCGCGAATCGGTGGGTCTGCGTGGCTACGGCCAGAAGGATCCCCTGATCGAATACAAGAACGAGGGCTACGACATGTTCCTGGAGATGATGACCGGCATGCGCCGGAACGTGATTTATTCGATGTTCATGTTCGAGCCAAGGCTCGACACCTCCACTGAGCCGGTGGCCTCTGCCTGAGCTGCCTCCCAGAACCCCTTCAGCTAAGGCAGGGTTTCATCCCCCAGAAACTCCATAATTTCCCGGTCCTTGAGATTCTGGGACATGCCGGCATCTAGCCCATCCCTCCCCGGGGTCGCGCCTTCGCTGAGACGTCGCTGAAGCAGGCTCAGCTCACCTTCAAGGGCATCAATCCGCTCCATCAGGTTGCGGATCACCTGGGCTTCGGTGTCAGGCAGGGCGGAGTGGGCCAGGGGGTCGATGCGCACCCCCGACTGGTGCACGACCCGGCCAGGGACCCCCACGACGGTGCTGTCGGCGGGCACGTCCTTCAGCACCACTGAGCCGGCGCCGATCCGGGTGTTGGAGCCCACGCTGATGGCGCCCAGCACCTTGGCGCCGGCGCCCACCACCACGTTCTCCATCAGGGTGGGGTGGCGCTTGCCGTGCATCTTGCCGGTGCCCCCCAGGGTCACCCCCTGGTAGAGCAGGCAGCGGTTGCCGATCTCGGCGGTTTCACCGATCACCACGCCCATGCCGTGGTCGATGAACACCCCATGGCCGATGCGCGCCCCGGGGTGGATCTCCACGCCCGTCAGCGTGCGGCCCAGTTGGGACACCAGCCGCGGCAGCAGGGGCAGGCCCAGCCGCCAGAGTCGGTGGCTGAAGCGATGGATCACCAGGGCATGGAACCCCGGATAGCAGAGCAGGATCTCGAGCTTGCTGCGGGCGGCCGGGTCCCGTTCCTGGATGATCGCCAGATCGGCTCGGATGGCCTGAAGCAGGCGGCCGCTGGAGGGTTCAGGGCTCACGGTGGAGATCCAGCGCGGGCCGAAGATCGGTCTGGGCGAAGTCTGATCCTTTGAACAGCAGGGGGCGATCCAGGGCCTTGGCGAGTGCGTAGCTGAAGCAATCGCCCAGATTCAGCGCCGCTGGATGGTTGCCTTTCCCGAATTGGCACCAGCCCTTCAATGCCCAAGCCACGTGCGCCGGCGCCAGGGCCACCGTGTTGACCTGGCCGAGTTGCAACAGCAGCTGCAGTTCGGCCAACCCGGCCTCCCCGAGATAGCGCATCGTCACGATCTGGGCTTCGACGAGTGTCGCGGTGCTGATGAACTTGCTTTGCTCCTGATTGAGGCAGTTCAGGTAAACGCCTGCATCCGACTCGCCCAGGAGCACCGCCACCAGGGCCGAGCTGTCGATCACCATGGCAGCACAGCGTCGTCGAAAAGATCACGCTCAACCTCTCCCCGCTCACGCGGATCAAGACGGGGAAGGGCGCGGCAGCGTGCCAGTAACGCTTGCATCGCCTGCTTTCTGGCCTCCAGCGCGGCCCCGCTGTTGGGCTCGCCATTCCGCTCCAGTTCGGCGGCCAGGGCCTGGCGCACGGCGTTGGTGACGCTGGTGCCGCGGCGGCTCGCCAGCTCCTTGGCCATGGCGTGGACCCGCTCGTCCTTGATGTTCATCCCCATGGCAGAGCCGGGGTAGAAGTTGGCTGAATTCTACCCAGCGGTGCCTGGGGACTCCCTCAGGGGGGCCTGCAGCCCGATCTCCTTGCGCAGCAGTTCGATCGTGGCGGCCCCCAGGTAGCTCTTGGCGCAGTGGAGCTGCGGCAGGCGCATCAGTTGGGAGCGGTTCTGGCGCAGGGTCTGCTCCACCAGCGAGAGGCTGGGGCGGTCGCAGAGCACGTGGCTGGCGGCCCGCAGCAGTGCCAGCAGTCGGCTGTTCACATCGGGCGTCGCTGTCATCACCAGCAGCTCATTGCCGCGCATGCTGTGCAGGATCACCTCCGCCGCCCGCAGGATGCCGGGGCTGATGCTCACCAGGCCCACACAACTGCCCGCCCGCAGCTCCTTGAGCAGATCGAGCTCCTGGCGGAATTCATTGAGATCCACCGCCACCGCACGCACCCCGTGGCGCTTGGCCAGCTCCTCCACGGGCTGGAGGAAGTAGCGGCTGGTGACCACCGTGCCGTTGTTGGAGCTCTCGAGCACCGCCTCGAGCTCCTCCATCGGCACCACCTCCACGGGCACATCCAGGTTGGGGGCCAGCTCCTCGGCGATCAGCATCGAGGCGCCGATGTCTTCGCGCGGGGTGCTCACCAGCACCCGGGCGCCGCAGCGCAGGCGCCAGTCGATCTCCCGGGTGAGCAGTTCCCTGGCCTGCTGCAGGGTGCAACCCGCATTCAGCAATCCATCGACGCACTGGCGCACCTCCCGGTCGATGTCGGGGCGGATCTTGCTGCGCAGGCCGGCCGGGGGCTTGAGCTCCCGGGGCTTCTGCTGGTCGCGCACGTAGATGCCGGAGCCGGCCATGGCCTCGACGACTCCGTCGTTCTCCAGCTGCCGGTAGACCTTGCTGATCGTGTTGCGGTGCAGACCGGTCTGCATCGCCAGCTGGCGGGTGCTCGGCAGGCGGTGACCAGGCGGGTAGTGACGGGCCGCGATCGCGAAGCAGATCTGGTTGTAGAGCTGGGTCGACGCCGGGATGTCGCTTTCCTGCTGGATGTGGAATCGCACGCCGGGTGGGCCAGAGCTGACGACGGCCACCCTACGGAGCTTTGGGGCTGGTGACAATTCCCCCTTTGGCATAAGAGTGTGTGCCAGGGGTGCCAGTTGCCCCAGCTGTCGCAGCCCCTTTTTCTCCACAGCCCTGTTCCATTGGCCCCATCCCCCAGCCCCCGTTCCGTGCTCGGCTCCTGGATCGAGATTGCTGTGCCCCAGGGCCCTGATGTGGCCGCCACTGTTCTGCGCAGCTGGTGGGTCCGGCCGGCTGATGGAGCCCTGCGGGGCGGGGTGCTGGTGCTGCCGGAGGTGTTCGGGGTCAACCCCTGGGTGCGCGGCGTCGCCGGCGCGCTGGCGGCGGAGGGCTACGGCGCCCTGGCGCTGCCGCTGTTCGCCCGCACCGCCCCCGATCTGGAGCTGGGTTACGACGACGCCTCCCTGGCGGAGGGCCGCCAGCACAAAGACCTCACCACAACCCCCCAGCTGCTCGCCGATGGTGCGGCCGCCGCCCGCTGGCTGCAGGATCAGCTGGCACCTGATCCGTCCCGGCCATCAGCAGCGGGCCGCCCTGCTCTGGGCTGCGTGGGCTTCTGCTTCGGCGGCCACGCGGCCCTGCTGCTCGCCACACTGCCGGCTGTGGTGGCCAGCTGCGACTTCTACGGCGCCGGTGTGGCCACGGGGCGCCCCGGCGGCGGCCCCCCCAGCCTGGAGCTGCTCGATCAGGTGGCTGGAAGGCTTTGGTGCTTCTGCGGTGGGGCTGATCCCCTGATCCCCCCGGCGGAGGTGGTCGCCATCGAGCGCGCCCTGGCGGCCGCCGATCCCAGCGGCGAACGCCACCGACTGATCAGGGCCGAAGGCGCCGCCCACGGCTACATGTGCAGCGCCCGGAACGCCTTCCAGCCGGCAGCGGCGGCCGAGGGCTGGAGGCTGATGCTGGAGCTGTTCGACGCCGAACTGACGGGCAAGGGCTGAACAGACGGAAGCTGAGCCCGATCGGCTCGCCGCCCCGATCAGAGCGTGCGCACCGCCTTGGCCGCCAGGGCGGCGGCGTCTTTTTCCTTGGTCAGCGGCGTCTTGCGGGGGCTGAGGAACATGATCATGTTGCGGCCCTCCCGCTTCGGGTCCTGCTGGATCTCGGCGTTCTCCTCGAGGTCCTTGGCCATGCGGAACAGCAGCACCTCAGCCAAGGCGGTGTGCTGAATTTCCCGGCCCCGGAAGATCACGGTGCATTTGACCTTGTCACCGTCCTTGAGGAAGCGCACCGCCTGACCGATCCGCACCTGATAGTCGTGGGAGTCGATCTTGTAGCGCATCTTGACCTCCTTGACCTCGGTCTGGTGCGACTTCTTCTTGGCCTCCTTGGCCTTCTTCTCCTGTTCGAACTTGAACTTGCCGTAGTCCATGATTCGGCAGACCGGTGGATCAGCCTTCTCGCTGACCAGCACCAGATCCAGTTCCCGGTCTTTGGCCACCTCCAGGGCCGCTTCCCTGGTGATCACTCCGAGCTGGCTGCCGTCGGAGTCGACCACCCGCAGCTGGGCGTAGCTGCGGTCGTTGATGTTGGGCAGTTCCCGGACGGGCGCCCGGCGGTCAAAACGGGGACGAGGTGGCATTCAGAAGGGCGAGTGGACGGTTGGAAGGTGCCGTGAACGCTTCAGCCTAGAACGTGCCTGATCTGTAGAACCGCTTCGTTGAGAAGATCCGGAGTGGTGAGCCACACCGGTTGGTGTTGCCGGCGAAACCAGGTGCGCTGGCGCTTGGCGTACTGGCGGGTGCGCCGGGCCGTGAGCGCGATCGCCTCGGCCTCCTCCAGGCGCCCGGCGAGCAGGGCCTTGGCTTCGCCGTAGCCGATCGTCTCCAGCAGCGGGCAGTGGTCCCCGAAGCGCTCCAGCAGCTGGGCCGTTTCCGCCACCAGGCCCCCCTGGTAGAGGGCCTCGGTGCGGCGATCGATGCGTTCCATCAGATCAGCCCGGTTCACCCCCAGCTCCAGGACCCGCCAGGGCGGAGGCACAATCCCCTGCTGGCTCGAGAGCGGCCGGCCGGTGGCGTAGAGCACCTCCAGGGCCCGTTGGGTGCGCACCGCATCGGCAACGGCAATGCGCCCGGCGGAGGCCGGATCGGCCGCGCGCAGCAACTGGTGGCAACTGGCCTGGCCGAGGGCCTGCAGCTGCGCCCGCAGCTGGGGTTGGGGCGGCACCGCCGGGGGCGACAGTCCCTGGGTGATCGCCTTGAGGTAGAGCCCACTGCCCCCGACCAGGAACGCCACCCCCCGCCGCCGGTGCTCGGCGGTGATCACCGCTTCGGCCTCGGCGCGGAATTCCTGCAGGTTGATCGGCTGATCGGGGCGGCGCAGGTCCAGCAGGTGGTGGGGCACCATGCGGCGCTGGGCGGCCGTGGGCTTGGCCGTGCCGATGTCCATGCCCACATAGAGCTGGCGCGAATCCACCGAAATCACCGCCAGGTCAAGCCGCTGGGCCAGCTCGATCGCCAGGTCGGTCTTGCCGCTGGCGGTGGGCCCGAGCAGTGCGATCACCAGGGGCGGCGTGGGGTCGGACAAGGGGCGGGGGCAGAAGGGGGGTTGGAACCCCCGGGCGAACGGAGTCTCAGAGGCCCCCAGGCGGGGCTGTGGGGCATCGGTGATAGATTGAGCCTGCCAGGTCGCGTCTTTTCGCTTCCTCCCGCCTTCCTGGCCGCAAATCACCGGAATGAGCGAAGCCAGCAAGGTCAGTGCCGCCTACGGCGCCGAGCAGATCCAGGTGCTGGAAGGCCTGGAGCCCGTGCGCAAGCGGCCGGGCATGTACATCGGCACCACAGGCCCCCGGGGTCTGCACCACCTCGTCTATGAGGTGGTCGACAACTCCGTGGACGAGGCCCTGGCGGGCCACTGCAGCGAGATTCTGGTTCACCTGGGGGAAGACGGCTCGGCGACGGTCTCCGACAACGGCCGTGGCATCCCCACCGATGTGCACTCCCGCACCGGCAAGTCGGCGCTGGAAACGGTGATGACGGTGCTCCACGCCGGCGGCAAGTTCGGCAGTGGCGGCTACAAGGTGTCTGGCGGCCTCCACGGCGTGGGGATTTCGGTGGTGAACGCCCTGAGCGAGTGGGTGGAGGTGGAGGTGCGGCGCCAGGGGCAGGTGCACCGCCAGCGCTTCGAGCGCGGTGCCCCGATCGGCAGCCTGGTTTCAGAGCCCGACAGCAGCGGCCGCACCGGCACCACGGTGAGCTTCAAGCCCGACATCGAGATCTTCAGCGGCGGCATCGCCTTCGACTACCACACCCTCTCCGGGAGGCTGCGGGAGCTGGCCTACCTCAACGGCGGCGTCAAGATCGTCTTCCGCGACGAGCGCGAGGCGGCCCGCAGCTCCAGCGGGGAGGCCCACGAGGAGATCTACCTCTACGAAGGCGGCATCAAGGAATATGTCGCCTACATGAACACCGACAAGGATCCCCTGCACCCCGACATCATCTATGTGAATTCCGAGAAAGACGGCGTTCAGGTGGAGGCGGCCCTGCAGTGGTGCGTTGATGCCTACTCCGACAGCATCCTCGGTTTCGCCAACAACATCCGCACCGTCGATGGCGGCACCCACATCGACGGTCTGAAAACCGTGCTGACCCGCACGCTCAATACTTTTGCCCGCAAGCGGGGCAAGCGCAAGGAGGCCGAAGGCAACCTCGCCGGCGAGAACATCCGCGAGGGCCTCACCGCCGTGCTCTCGGTGAAGGTGCCCGAGCCCGAGTTCGAAGGTCAGACCAAGACCAAACTCGGCAATACCGAGGTGCGCGGCATCGTCGACAACCTCGTGGGCGCGGCCCTCAGCGAATACCTGGAGTTCAACCCCGGGGTGATCGATCTGATCCTGGAGAAGGCGATCCAGGCGTTCAATGCCGCCGAGGCCGCCCGCCGGGCCCGCGAACTCGTGCGCCGCAAGTCGGTGCTGGAGAGTTCCACCCTGCCGGGCAAGCTGGCCGACTGCAGCTCCCGTGATCCCAGGGAGTCCGAGATCTACATCGTGGAGGGGGATTCGGCCGGTGGCTCCGCCAAGCAGGGCCGCGATCGTCGCTTCCAGGCGATCCTGCCCCTGCGGGGCAAGATCCTCAACATCGAGAAAACCGATGACGCCAAGATCTACAAGAACACCGAGATTCAGGCCCTGATCACGGGGCTGGGCCTGGGCATCAAGGGCGAGGATTTCAATGAATCCGCCCTGCGCTACCACCGGATCGTGATCATGACCGATGCGGACGTGGACGGCGCCCACATCCGCACCCTGATCCTCACCTTCTTCTTCCGCTACCAGCGGATGCTGCTGGAGGGGGGCTACATCTACATCGCCTGCCCGCCCCTCTACAAGGTGGAGCGCGGCAAAAATCACACCTATTGCTACAACGAACAGGATCTCAAGAAAACCCTTGATGCTTTCCCCGAGAAGGCCAATTACACGATCCAGCGTTTCAAGGGTCTCGGGGAGATGATGCCCAAGCAACTCTGGGAAACCACCATGGACCCGGAGACCCGCACGATGAAACGTGTGGAAATTGAAGACGCGGCCGAGGCTGACCGCATCTTCACGATCCTGATGGGCGACAAGGTGGCCCCCCGCCGGGAGTTCATCGAGACCCACAGCGCCGAGCTGGACTTCGCCCAACTCGACATCTGATGGATTGGCGCTGGGCCTGGGTGCTGGGTTTCGCCCTGATCGCACCGGCGGCCCTGCCCGCTGGTGGGGCTGATCGTCGTCAGCCGGCGGTGCGTCGGCGCCTGGCCGCCGAGCCGCTGCTGGTGGCTGATTCCGTCGCCCTGCGCTTGGCTCCCCGCCGCCATGCCCCCGCCCTGGTGGCCCTGCAGCCCGGCGAACCCCTGCGGCTGCTGCGCAGCTGGGTGGCCCCGAACGGCCGCCGCTGGCTCCAGGTGCAGGCGGATTCCGCGCCTGGCACCCCACGGCGGGGCTGGCTGGTGGGTTGAGGCAGGTGCTGCCTTGAGGGACACCTTGCTGGTGGCCGTTGGGGCGATTCCAGGGGCCTGGCTGCGTTTTCGCCTGGTCAACCACTTCCAGCCGCTGATCCCGCGCAAGCACTGGGCCACCTTCGCCGTCAACGTGGGCGCCAGCTTTGCCCTGGGGTTGCTGGTGGCCCTCGATCAGCGCAGCCCCGGCAGCCCCCGCCTGCTGCTGCTCCTGTCCACGGGATTTCTCGGCAGCCTCAGCACCTTCTCCACCTTCATCGTTGAGGTGTTGCAGGCCCTGCAGCGGGGCGAGCGGCGCGAAGCGCTGGCCCTCGGGCTGGGGTCGGTGCTGGCGGGGCTGCTGGCCCTGGAACTGGGCCTGCTCATGGGGGGGGCATGAGCGCCGCCCTGCGCTTTGACCTCAAGGAACTGGCCCTGGTGGGGGCGGGGGCCGTGCCGGGCGCCTTGCTGCGTTGGCAGGCGGTTGTTCAGCTGGGGCCGGTGCTGGGGGGCAGCGCCGGCGCCAATCTGCTGGTGAACCTGGTCGGTTCGTTCCTGCTGGGAATCCTGGCGGGCCCCCTGAAGCCAGCCAGTGCCGTGATGCTGCTGCTGGGAATCGGCTTCTGCGGTTCCCTCACCACCTTCAGCTCCTGGATGCTGGATGTGGTGCGACTGCAGCAGCAGGGGCACGGCGCCTGGGCTGTGCTGCTGGTGGCGGGCAGTCTGACCGTTGGCCTGCTGGCCGCTGCCCTGGGGCAGGCCTCCAGCCGCTGGCTGCTCAGGCCGCCAACGCCGCCTCGATCGCGCCGCTGAGTTCGGCGGATTCGGGATCCACGGCGCTCTTGAAACGCCCGAGCACCGTGCCGTCCTTGCCGATCAGGAACTTCTCGAAATTCCAGGCCACCTCGCCCGCGGGTTCGGCCTGGTTGAGGGTGTCGTAGGGGGCGGTGGCAGCGCCCTTGGCGTGGACCTTCTCAAACAATTCGAAGCTGGCGCCAAAACTCGTGGAGCAGAACTGCTGGATTTCCGGCAGCGTTCCCGGCTCCTGGGCGCCGAAGTCATTGCAGGGAAAGCCGAGCACCTGAAGGCCCTGGGGGCCGTAGGTGTCCTGGAGTTTCTGCAGGCCGGCGTACTGCTTGGTGAAGCCGCAGCGGCTGGCCACGTTGACGATCAGCAGCACCTTGCCGGCACGATCCCCGAGGCGCTGCTCGCTGCCATCGGCCGCCTTCACCACCACATCCGAAACGTCGACAGCCATGGAATCCCTGTGTGCATCAACGGCAAGCTAGCGGCCGCCCTGGAGCGCTGAGGTGGGGGCTCCCCCATAAACTTGGACTGCCTTGACCCTCAGGCCGATGAGCGAGGCAACCGGCATCAGCTCAGGCCGCAACTCCGGCGGCGCCGACCTGGCGGAACTGGTGGCCCAGCAGCTGCAGAGCTTGCTCGAGGCCGGCAACTACGACGGCGTCAAGCTGCTGTTGCAGCCCGTTCAACCGGTGGACGTGGCCGAGGCGATCGGCACCCTGCCCCGCACCCTGCAAGCCCTGGCCTTCCGGCTGCTGCCCAAGGACCAGGCGATCGAGATTTACGAATACCTCGAGCCCGCCGTGCAGCAGACCCTGCTGGAGCGGCTGCGCTCCGGTGAGGTGCTGGAACTGGTGGAGGAGATGTCGCCCGACGATCGGGTGCGCCTGTTTGATGAGCTGCCCGCCAAGGTGGTTCGGCGGCTGCTGGCGGAACTCAGCCCGGCCGAGCGTCGGGTCACGGCCCAGTTGCTGGGCTACGAAGCGGAAACCGCCGGTCGGTTGATGACGACCGAATTCATTGACCTCAAGGAGTTTCACAGCGCCGCCCAGGCCCTCTCAATCGTGCGCCGCCGGGCCCGCGACACCGAAACCATCTACAGCCTCTACATCACCGATGCGTCGCGCCACCTCACTGGAATCCTTTCACTGAGGGATCTGGTGGTCGCCGACCCCGAAGACCGGGTCGGTGACGTGATGACCCGCGAGGTGGTGAGCATCGCCACCGACACCAACCAGGAGGAGGTGGCACGGGTGATCCAGCGCTACGACTTTCTGGCCGTGCCGGTGGTGGACCGGGAGCAGCGGCTGGTGGGGATCGTCACCGTGGACGATGTGATCGATGTGATCGAGCAGGAGGCCACCCGCGACCTCTATGCCGCCGGCGCTGTGCAGGCCGGCGACGAAGACGACTACTTCCAGAGCAACCTGTTCACCGTGGCCCGGCGCCGGGTGGTGTGGCTGATGGTCCTGCTGATCGCCAACAGCGGCACCGCCGCTGTGATCGCCTCGATGGATGGGGTGCTCAAGCAGGTGGTGGTGTTGGCGGCGTTCATCCCGCTGCTGATCGGCACCGGCGGCAACGTGGGTGCCCAGAGTTCCACGGTGGTGATCCGGGGCCTGAGCACCCAGCGGATCCAGAGCCTCGGGCCAGGCCGTGCGATCAGCCGCGAGGCCGTGGCCGGTGCCCTGCTGGGCATGCTGATGGTGGTGGTGGTGGTGCCCTGGGCGGCCTATGTGTCCGGAGGGAACTGGGTGGTGGCCGGGGCGGCCGGCTTCAGCCTCGTGGCGATCACCACCCTGGCGGCCACCGCCGGGGCGGCCCTGCCGCTGCTGTTCAACCACCTCGGCCTCGATCCGGCGTTGATGTCGGCCCCGTTCATCGCCACGGCCACCGACGTGGCCGGCGTGTTCATCTACCTGCACACCGCCGCCTGGCTGCTGGAGAGGCTGGGCTGAGGCTCCGCCTGGGCGGGGCGGGGAAGCGATCAGGCGGCCTGGGACAGAACCACGGAATCCCGCCCTTCCTGAGAGGTGCTTCACAGTTCTTTAGGTTAGGCTTTACACAAGTTCAAGACACCGCTGTGGTCATCGCCCTAGCGTCCGCGCCCATCGCCGGCCAAGCCTCCAGCGCTGCGGCCAACCGCCAGATGCCCTCCCTAGAGGGCGATCTGGTGCGCTCCTACCTGCGCGACATCGGTCGCGTGCCCCTGCTCAGCCATGAGCAGGAGATCACCCTCGGCCGCCAGGTGCAGGAACTGATGGCGCTCGAGGAGCTCGCCGAGGAGCTGGAGATGCGCCAGGGCGCCAAGCCCTCGGAGCCCGAATGGGCCGCCGCCGCCCAGCTGGAGCCTCCCGCGCTCAGGCGCAAGCTGGCCAATGGCCGCCGCGCCAAGGAGCGCATGGTTGCCGCCAACCTGCGCCTGGTGGTGAGCGTGGCCAAGAAGTACACCAAGCGGAACATGGAGCTGCTGGATCTGATCCAGGAGGGCACCATCGGCCTGGTGCGCGGCGTGGAGAAATTCGATCCCACCCGCGGCTACAAGTTCTCCACCTACGCCTACTGGTGGATCCGCCAGGGGATCACCCGGGCGATCGCCGAGAAGAGCCGCACGATCCGGCTGCCGATCCACATCACCGAAACCCTCAACAAGCTCAAGAAAGGCCAGCGCGAGCTGAGCCAGGAGCTGGGCCGCACCCCCACCGTCAGTGAGCTGGCCGTGGCCGTGGAGCTCCCCGAAGAAGAAGTCAAAGACCTGCTCTGCCGCGCCCGTCAGCCGGTGAGCCTGGAGATGAAGGTGGGTGATGGCGATGACACCGAGCTGCTGGATCTGCTCCAGGGCGATGACCAGCTGCCTTCTGACGCCGTCGATGGGGCCTGCCTGCGGGGTGACATGCGCGCCCTGCTGGAGCAGCTGCCCGAAATCCAGTGCCGGGTGCTGAAGATGCGCTACGGCATCGATGTGGAGGAGCCGATGAGCCTCACCGGCATTGGCCGCATCCTGGGCATGAGCCGCGACCGCATCCGCAACCTGGAGCGCGATGGGCTGATCGGCCTTCGGCGCCTCAGCGACAGCGTCGCGGCCTACGTGGCGAGCTGAGACCGCCCGCTGCAAAACAGTGGGTTCAAGGCTGGTGCGCCGAAGCGTCCAGGCCGAATGTGCTGGTGGTCAGGTGCCCGTGGCTGCCTTGACCCCATCGCCCTGGGATCCCGCCGCCCTGCGCTCCGCCCTGCTGGTTTGGTGGGAGGACCATGGCCGTCACGATCTGCCCTGGAAGCTCACGGCACAGGGCACACGGCCTGAACCGGGTGAACCCTTGTGTGTGTTCAGTCTTTGGACGGCTGAAGTGATGCTTCAGCAGACCCAGCTGGCGGTGATGCTTCCCTACTGGCGGCGCTGGATGGTGGCCTTTCCCGATCTGGTCACCCTGGCGGCGAGCGATCAGCAGGCTGTGCTGCTGCACTGGCAAGGGCTGGGCTACTACGCCCGTGCCCGGCGCCTGCACCAGGCGGCTGGTTCGCTTCTGGCGGCGGCGGCAGAGAGGGCCGCCGACCCCTGGCCGCGAACGCTCGAGGGCTGGCTGGCGTTGCCGGGCATCGGTCGCAGCACCGCCGGCAGCATTCTTTCCTCGGCCTTCGATCGGCCCCATCCGATCCTCGATGGCAATGTCCAAAGGGTTCTGGCGCGCCTGCTGGCCCATCCCGAGCCGCCCCGCCGCCAGGGGCGCCTGTTCTGGGCGCTCAGCGCTGAACTGCTGGATCCGCTGCGCCCCAGGGATTTCAACCAGGCGTTGATGGATCTGGGCGCCACGGTCTGCACCCCCCGCCAGCCAGCCTGTGGGCGCTGCCCCTGGCGATCGGCTTGCGCTGCCTACGCTGCCGGCGATCCCCAGGCCTACCCCGTGAGCGACCCCGGCAAGAGCCCGCCCTTCCAGGTGATCGGGGTGGCGGTGGTGCTCGATGACAGCGGCCGGGTGCTGATCGATCAGCGCCTGGAGGAGGGGTTGCTGGGGGGGCTGTGGGAGTTCCCGGGCGGCAAGCAGGAGCCGGGGGAGGCGATCGAGGCCACGATCGTGCGTGAGCTGGTCGAGGAACTGGCGATCGAGGTGGAGGTGGGGGAGGAACTGATCACCCTGGAGCACGCCTACAGCCACAAGCGCCTGCGCTTCGTGGTGCACCTCTGTCGCTGGCGCTCGGGCGAGCCCCAGCCCCTGGCCAGCCAGCAGGTGCGCTGGGTGGAGCCGGAGCGGCTGGCGGAGTTCCCCTTCCCGGCCGCCAATGCACGGATCATTGCGGCCCTGAGGGAACGACTGACCCGTTGATGCGGCGGCGAAGACCGCCGATAGCTTGAGGGCATGGCGAAGGTGCTCTGCCTCGGCGAGGCCCTGGTGGATCGGCTCGGTCCGCCGGGGGGCGACCCGGCCCTGGCGGGCCCCGTCGACGATCGCCTGGGTGGGGCCCCCGCCAACGTGGCCTGCGGCCTGGCCCGGCTGGGCACCTCCGCCGCACTTCTGGCCCGTCTCGGGGAAGACGAGTTTGGGCGTGCGTTTGAGCGGCTGCTGCTCGCGCGCGGCGTGGACACCCAGGGGCTGCAGTGGGATGGGTGGCGGCCCACCCGGGCCGTGCTGGTGCGGCGGGAGCGCTCCGGTGAGCGTCATTTCGGTGGTTTTGCCGGTGATCGGGGCGAGGGCTTCGCCGATCAGGCCCTCGATGCCGCCGCCCTGGGGGCTCCCCTCGCCCAGCTGCTGCCGGCGGCCCGCTGGTTGCTGATCGGCAGCCTGCCCCTGGCAAGCCCCGCTTCGGGGGAGGCCCTGTGGCGAGCTGTGGCGCTGGCGGCGGCCGCGGGGGTGCCCGTGGCTCTCGATGTGAACTGGCGTCCCAGTTTCTGGTCCGTGGGGCCTGAGGAGGCCAAGACCATCCTGGCGCCGTTGCTGGAGCGAACGCAGCTGTTGAAATTGGCCGGCGAAGAGGCGGATTGGCTGTTCGAGCGTCTGGGGGCCTCCCGCCGGGACCCCAGGGTGATCGCCGCCGCCCTGCCCCAGGCTCCGGCGGTGGTGATCTCCGATGGTGAGGCACCGGTGCGCTGGTGGCTGGGGGGGCACAGCGGTGAGCTGGCCCCCGCCCCCGTGCCCGTGCTGGACACCACCGGGGCAGGGGATGCCTTCCTCGCCGGGCTGCTGCACCGGCTGTGCGCCGAGCCGGAGCTGCTGGCGGCAGCCGAGGCGGCCCAGGTGCGGGACGCGATCGCCTTTGCCTGCGCCTGTGGCGCCCTGGTGTGTCAGGGGGCCGGCGCGATCGATCCCCAACCGGATCAGGCCCAGGTGGCGAAGGCTTTGAAGGAGTGGGCGCTTCCCCCCTAGGGGGCTCTGAATAACCTGGCCCGCCGCCCCTCCGCTTCGGGTTCCAGATCCAGCCACCAGGCGCCTGCCGGCAGGAACGGCAGCCGCTCGGGCCATTCCACCGCCAGTACGGCTCCGAGGGCCAGGGCTTCCTCCTCCTCCTGCCGGTAGAGATCAGCGGCCGAGGCCCCCTCCAGCCGGTACAGATCGAGGTGGACCAGATGGGTCAGTGCTTCGCCCCGGCAGCCCTGGTAATGCTGGGCTAAGGCGAAGGTGGGGCTGGTGACCGGCTCGTCGATGCCGAGGCCGCTGGCCAGACCCTGCACCAGGGAGGTCTTGCCCGCCCCCAGCTGGCCCCGCAGCAGCAGCAGGCGGTCGGCTGGCTCCAGGCTCAGCAACTCGACGGCCAGACGTTCCCCCAGCCGGGCGGTGGCCGACGGGTCGGCCAGGAACACATCACGCTGGTCCATCCCTGTAGATTGCATCTCAAGCGAGCCCGAAGCCTCGGCGTCTCTGCAGATATTCCCAGGCCCCAGGCTTTTCCTGGGGGGGTTGCCGTTCCGATCGCACCCTCAACACCTCAATCCACACTGCCGCGAACCCCCATGGTTGCCGCCCCCAGCTCGCCTGCCCTGCAGGTCACCAACACCTATGTGATCGCCGACATCGGCCTGGCCGACTTCGGCCGCAAGGAGATCGCGATCGCCGAAACCGAGATGCCCGGCCTGATGGCCTTGCGTCAGAAGTACGGCGCCGAACAGCCCCTGGCGGGTGCCCGCATCGCCGGGTCGCTGCACATGACGATCCAGACCGCCGTTCTGATCGAAACCCTGGTGGCCCTCGGCGCCGAGGTGCGCTGGGCTTCCTGCAACATTTTCTCAACCCAGGACCACGCCGCCGCGGCCATCGCTGCCGCCAACGTTCCTGTGTTCGCCTATAAGGGCGAAACCCTTGATGAGTATTGGGCCTTCACCCACCGCATCCTCGAGTGGGGCGATGGCGGCACGCCCAACATGATCCTCGACGATGGCGGCGACGCCACCGGTCTGGTGATTCTGGGCACCAAAGCTGAGAGCGATCTTTCCGTTCTTGAGAACCCCTCGAACGAAGAAGAAACCGCCCTCTTTAACTCGATTCGCCAGAAGCTGGCCGCCCAGCCCGGCTTCTACTCCCGCATCCACGCCAACATCCAGGGCGTCACCGAGGAGACCACCACCGGTGTTGCCCGCCTCTACCAGCTGCAGAAGAGCGGCGAGCTGCCCTTCCCTGCCATCAACGTCAACGATTCGGTCACCAAGAGCAAATTCGACAACCTCTACGGCTGCCGCGAATCCCTGGTCGACAGCATCAAGCGCGCCACCGACGTGATGGTGGCGGGCAAGGTGGCTCTGGTGATGGGCTACGGCGATGTGGGCAAGGGTTCAGCACAGTCGCTGCGCGGCCTCGGCGCGATCGTGATGATCGCCGAGATCGACCCGATCTGCGCCCTTCAGGCCGCCATGGAGGGCTACCGGGTGGTGCGCCTCGATGAGGTGGTGGGCGATGTGGACATCTTCGTGACCGCCACGGGCAACTTCCGGGTGATCCGCCATGAGCACCTGATCCAGATGAAGGATCAGGCGATCGTCTGCAACATCGGCCACTTCGACAACGAGATCGATGTGGCTTCGCTCAAGCAGTACACCTGGGACAACATCAAGCCCCAGGTCGATCACATCATCCTGCCCAGCGGCAACAAGATCATCCTGCTGGCCGAGGGCCGACTGGTGAACCTGGGTTGCGCCACCGGCCACCCCAGCTTCGTGATGTCCAACTCCTTCACCAATCAGGTGCTGGCCCAGATCGAGTTGTTCACCAAAGGCGATCAGTACGGCAAACAAGTTTATGTCTTGCCCAAGCATCTCGATGAGATGGTCGCCCGCCTGCACCTCGAGAAAATCGGCGTCAAGCTCACCGAGCTCAGCGCCGACCAGGCCGCCTACATCAACGTGCCGGTGGAAGGCCCCTACAAGAGCGACCACTACCGCTACTGAGCAAACTGGCTGGCTGATCGGCCGCCTTTGATTCCTGCCCGGCCTTCTGGTCGGGCTTTTTTGTGCCCCTGGCCTTTGGTCTCTGGAGGCGTTCTCAGCCTGCTGGTCTGGAAGACTTGCCACGACCCCTCTGATCGCTTCCTGTGGCCATCGATTTGGTTCAACAGTTGCCCGACATGATCGGATCGGCGGTGGAGGCCAATCCGACCGCGGGTTATGGCGCGATTTTTGCCGCCATGTTTCTGGAGAATTTGTTTCCGCCCATTCCCTCGGAATTGATCATGCCCCTGGGGGGGTTCTATGTGCAGCAGGGGAAGCTCGCCTTGGTTCCAGTGGTGCTGGCCGGTTTGCTGGGCACAGTGCTCGGAGCCCTGCCCTGGTACGGCGTTGGCCGCCTCGTGAACGAAGAGCGGATTGAGCATTGGCTCGAGCGCCATGGCCGCTGGATCGGCATCAGCACCAAGGAGCTACGCCGCAGCCGCAGCTGGTTCAACCGCCACGGCACGGCGCTGGTGTTCTGGGGTCGACTGGTGCCAGGGATCCGCACGCTGATCTCGGTGCCGGCGGGGATCGAGATGATGCCTTTGGCCCCCTTCCTGATCTGGACCACCGCAGGCAGTCTGATCTGGACCCTGCTGCTGACGGTGGCTGGGATGATGCTGGGTGAGGGCTACACCAACGTAGAAGTTTGGATGGAGCCGTTCACCAAGGCGATCAAGGTGCTGTTGGTGCTCTCTGTGCTCGGCCTGGGGGCCTGGTTGGGGCTGCGCACCTGGAACAAGCACCGCAACACACACTGACCCCAGACGCCACGCCCCCGCTGGAGAGCCCTCAGAAAGGCACTTCCTCGGAGCTGGGCTCACCTCCCCCGTAGCCACCTCCCTCGGCATAGGCACTGCCCTGCTCGCCGTCGCGTTTGGAGCCCAGCAGTTCGAGGCGGTCCACCCGCACCACCGGCTTGCTGCGTTCCTCACCGGTGGCCCGGTCGGTCCAGCGGTCGAGCTTGAGCGAACCGATGATTCCCAGCTGGGAGCCCTTGCGGACATAGTCGGCGGCCACCTGGGCTTGCTTGCCCCAGATCTCGAGGTTGAACCAGTCGGGCTCTTCGTCGCGGTTGCGGCGGTTGACCGCAAGGGTGAGGTTGGCCACCACGCTGCCCGATTCGAAGTAGCGCACCTCGGGGTCGCGGCCGGCCCGGCCGACGAGGGTGACGGAATTGACGCCCATGGCGTTGTCTCCTGATGTGTAGTTGGTCAATGATGCGCCACTTTCTTGGGGCGCCTCGTTCAGGGAGTTCCACCCCTGGCCCCGGACGTATCAGCCTGTGTTTTTGGGGCAGGTCCCAGTTTGCCGTTCATCCAGGGGCCCGCCCGGCCAGCACTCCTATGATTCGCCCCCTTGGTGGCACCCCTGTGTTCTTTCGACGTTTCCAGCTCTCACGCGACATCGGCATCGATCTGGGAACGGCCAACACCTTGATGTACGTGTCCGGCAAGGGGATCGTGCTGCAGGAACCCTCGGTGGTGGCGCTCGATCTGGAGAAGGGGGTGCCCCTGGCGGTGGGCGATGAGGCCAAGTTGATGCTCGGTCGCACCCCCGGGAACATCCGGGCCGTGCGCCCCCTGCGCGATGGCGTGATCGCCGACTTCGACGCCGCTGAAATGATGATCAAGTCCTTCATTCAGAAGGGCAATGAGGGCCGCGGCATCGTGGCTCCCCGGCTGGTGATCGGCATTCCCAGCGGCGTGACCGGCGTGGAGCGGCGGGCCGTGCGTGAGGCGGGCCTGGCCGGCGCCCGGGAGGTGCACCTGATCGATGAGCCGGTGGCGGCGGCGATCGGCGCCGGTCTTCCGGTCACCGAGCCCGTGGGCACGATGATCGTCGACATCGGCGGCGGCACCACCGAAGTGGCCGTGCTGAGCCTGGGCGGCACGGTGCTGAGCGAGTCGGTGCGGGTGGCCGGCGACGAACTCAGCGAGGCCATCGGCATCTACCTCAAGAAGGTCCATAACCTCGTGGTGGGTGAGCGCACCGCCGAGGACATCAAGATCCGGATCGGATCGGCCTTCCCCGACGATCGCCACGACGACACCTCCATGGATGTGCGTGGTCTCCACCTGCTCTCCGGTCTGCCCCGCACGATCAATGTGCGCGCCGGTGACATCCGCGAGGCCATGGCCGAACCCCTGAACGTGATCGTCGAGGCGGTCAAGCGCACCCTGGAGCGCACCCCCCCCGAGCTGGCCGCCGACATCGTCGATCGCGGCATCATGCTCGCCGGCGGCGGCGCCCTGGTGCGCGGCATCAGCGACCTGATCAGCCACGAGACCGGCATCCTCACCCACATCGCCGAGGATCCACTGCTCTGTGTGGTCAACGGCTGCGGCCGGGTGCTGGAGGACTACAAGCGCCTGGAGCGGGTGCTGGACACCCCTGACTTCTCGCGCAACACCAACTGATCGCGATGCCGCTTGGACGCCCCTTTCGCGTCCCCCCGGCGCGGCTGCTGGTCCAGGGCTGGCCCTGGATGCTGCTGTTCCTGGCCCTGGTGGGCATCCGCCTGAGCAAGGGGGCTTACTTGAGCGAGCTCTACGCCCTGCTCAGCGCCCCGTTCTGGCCGGGCTCGGCCCAGCAGGAATGGGTTCAGTCGGCCGAGAAGCTTTCGGATCAGAGCCAGTTGGCCCAGCTGCGCCAGGACAACAGCCGCCTGCGCACCCTGCTGGACCTCAGCCACGCCAACCCGCAGCTGCTGATGGCGCCGGTGATCTCCAGGGAACCTGGGGGCTGGTGGCAGCAGCTGGTGATCGGCCGGGGGTCGCTCCAGGGCATCCAGCCCGGCGACGCCGTGGTGGCCCCCGGTGGCCTGCTGGGCCGGGTGGCCAGCGTCACCCCGGTGACGGCCCGGGTCACCCTGCTCACGGACACCAGCAGCCACGTGGGCGTCTGGGTGGGGCGCACCCAGCGCCATGGTCTGCTCACGGGCCTGGGCACCGCCCGCCCGGTGCTGCGGTTCCTGGAGAAGGATCCCCAGGTGCGACCGGGTGATCTGGTGGTGACCTCCCCGGCCAGCACATTGGTACCCCCCAACCTCACCGTCGGGGTGATTCAGGCCGTGGACGACAAGGTGATGCCGGCCCCCGAGGCGTTGGTGCAGCTGAGCGCTCCGATCGAGGCCATCGACGGGGTTCAGGTGATGCTCTCCAGCCGTCGCTGAGCCATGGCGCTGCTGTCTCGTCAGCCCTGGTACGTGGCCACGGCCCTGGCCGTTCCCCTGCTGGTGCTGGCTTCCCCGGGCGTGCTCAAGCTCACCGGGGTGCCGCCCTCCTGGGCGGTGCTCTGGCTGTTGCCCTGGGCCCTGGTGGAGGGGCCGCTCTCAGGCGCTCTGGCCGGTCTTGCTCTGGGCCTGATGCTCGATGGCCTCAACCTCGGCGGGGCCAGCCAGATGCCGGCCCTGGCGCTGCTGGGCTGGTGGTGGGGCCGGATGGCGCGCAACGGGCCGCCGCTGGAGCGCAGCTTCAGCCTGGGGCTTCTGGCCCTGGTGGGCACCTTGCTGCTCAACCTCAGCCTGATGCTTCAGTTCGCCCTAGGGGGCTCTCCGCTTGAGCTGCTGCGGCTCAGCGGCCTGCCGATCCTGCTGGCCCAGACCCTGCTCACGGGTCTGCTGGCGCCGATGATCTGCTCGCTGCAGCTGCTGTTCTGGCGCCAGCGAACCTCGTCGTTGCGGGGTTGAGCCGTTGCCGCCCTCTTCCTTGATCCCCCGAAACCGACCCTCCATGGCCCGCCCATGGGGGACACGCAAGCTGATTGTTCGCGCTTCGGGCGTCGCTTTTGCCCTGCTGCTGCTCGGCGGCTGCGCCAGGCCCGAGGCCCCGAAACGGGAGCTGCAGTTCTGGACCCTGGATCTGGCCCCCAAGTTCAACGGCTACATGCGGGCCGTGATCGCCGAATGGGAAGGTCAGAACCCTGGGGTGACGGTGCGTTGGACCGATCTGCCCTGGGGTTCGGTGGAGCGCAAGCTGCTGGCGTCGGTGTTCGCCCGCTCCGCCCCTGACCTGGTGAACCTCAACCCCCTGTTCGCGGCCAACCTGGCCAGCAAGGGGGGTCTTCTGAACCTGGATCCGGTGCTGCCGCCCGGCGCCGGTGGCGCCTATCTGCCCCGCATCTGGCAGGCGGGCCGCGCCGATGGCCACCAGATCACGATCCCCTGGTACCTGACCACCCGCATCACCCTGGCCAACCGCAGCCTGCTGGCCCGCTCCGGCTATCGCCAGCCCCCGAAGCAATGGAGCGAGGTGCCCGCCTACGCGGCGGCGATCAAGCGCCAGACCGGCCGCTATGCCCTGTTCACCACGGTGGTGCCCGACGACTCGGCGGAGTTGCTCGAATCGATGGTGCAGATGGGGGTGAGCCTCACCGATGCCCGCCAGCGGGCGGCTTTCGACAGCCCCGCGGGCCGGAGGGCCTTCGCCTTCTGGACGGACCTTTACCGGCGCGGGCTGCTGCCCCGGGAGGTGGTGAGCCAGGGGTTCCGGCGGGCGATCGAGCTCTACCAGAGCGGTGACCTGGCCCAGGTGGCCAGCGGGGCGGAGTTCCTGCGCAGCATCCAGACCAACGCCCCCACCGTCGCCACCGCCACGGCCCCCTTTCCGCCGCTGGTGGGCCCCGATGGCGCCGCCAACGTGGCGGTGATGAACCTGGCGGTCCCCAAACAGAGCAAGCTCCCGCGTGAGGCGGTCAGTTTTGCGCTGTTTCTCACCAACGCCACCAATCAGGCCCGCTTCGCCGAACAGGCCAAGGTGCTGCCTTCGGCCACCGGCGCCCTGCGTCAGGTGGGGCAGCAGTTGGAGCGGGCCAAGCCCCGGGGGGCGGCCGAGGCCCAGGTGGTCTCCGCCCGCAAGCTCTCGCTCACCACCCTGGGACGAGCCCGGGTGCTGGTGCCTGCCACCCCGGGGGTCAAGCGGCTGCAGTCGATCCTCTACACGCAGTTGCAGCGGGCGATGCTGGGGCAGATCAGCAGCGACCAGGCCCTGGCGGCGGCGGCCCTGGAGTGGAACCGTTACGCCGAAGCCCGCTGGCCCTAGCGGAGCGGCGCAGGCTTTGACGCTGGCCGCCGCGGGGTGCGTGGATCCGGATGCCGAGGGATCTGGACGAATCCTTAAGACTTGGGGAAAGCCTCCTGATCCCAGCCGTTTCAGGGCTCGGTGGGTCCGCGCTGAGCGGTAGTGTTGCCTTTCTTCATCCGGCTTAACGCCATGCCATTGGAGGACCATCCCCGTCCAGATCAGGGCGATTCCTTCGACTCCGGGCATGACGAGCATCAGGCCACCGTGCTCGTGGTCGACGACGAGGCGGCGGTGCGCCGGGTGTTGGTGATGCGCCTGCAACTGGCGGGCTACCGGGTGATCTGCGCGGAAGACGGGGAGGAGGCGCTGAACCTCTTCCACCAGGAGCAACCGGATCTGGTGGTGCTCGATGTGATGCTGCCGAAGCTCGATGGCTTCGCCGTCTGTCGGCGGCTGCGGGCCGAATCCTGCGTGCCGATCATCTTTCTCTCCGCCCTCGATGCGATCACCGAGCGGGTGGCGGGCCTGGATCTCGGAGCCGACGATTACCTCCCCAAGCCCTTCAGCCCCAAGGAGCTCGAAGCCCGCATCGCCACCATCCTGCGCCGGGTGGGCCGCGGTTCGGCCGCCAGCGAACCCAGGGATCTGCCCGTGGGCCACGGGGTGATGCGCGTCGGCGATCTGGTGGTGGACACCAACCGCCGCCAGGTGACGCGCGAGGGCGAGCGCATCGGGCTCACCTACACCGAATTCAGCCTGCTGGAGCTGCTGTTCCGCGAACCGGGCCAGGTGGTGCCCCGGGCGGAGATCCTCGAGCAGCTCTGGGGCTACCCACCCCGCCGGGCCGCCGACCTGCGCGTTGTCGACGTCTACGTGGCCCGCCTGCGCGGCAAGCTCGAACCCGATCCGCGCAACCCGGAGCTGATCCTCACCGTGCGCGGCACCGGCTACGCCTCCCAGCGGGTGGGTGAACCCACCCTGGTCGGCGTCAGCGCCTGAGCCCTCCCTGCATGCGCCCTCTCCTGCAGGATGGGGCCTCTTGATTGATCCCCCGCCGGTGCCTGTGCAGCGCCTCAACCGCCTGGAGCAGGCCCGACTGGACAAGGCTCGCGTCCTCGCCGACCTGGGTCAGGGTCCCTATGCCCTGCGCTTCGATCCCAGCCACCACACGGCCGATCTGCAGCGCGACCACGCCGACCTGCCCAACGGTGCGGAGCGCGACCTGGAGGTGCTGGTGGCCGGCCGGGTGATGACCCGCCGGGTGATGGGCAAGCTCGCCTTCTTCACCCTGGCCGATGAATCCGGCCCGATCCAGCTGTTCATCGAGAAGGCCACCCTGGCCGCCTCCCAGCCGGATAACCCCGAGAGCTTCGACCAGCTCACCTCCCTGGTGGATGCCGGCGATCTGATCGGCGTGCGCGGCACCCTGCGGCGCACCGACCGCGGCGAGCTCTCGGTGAAGGTGCTGCAGTGGTGGATGCTGACCAAATCGCTCCAGCCCCTGCCCGATAAGTGGCACGGCCTGGCGGATGTGGAAAAGCGCTACCGCCAGCGTTACCTGGATCTGATCGTCTCCCCCCAGACCCGCGAGACCTTCCGGCGCCGGGCCCGGCTGGTGAGCGGGCTGCGCCGCTGGCTCGATGAGCGGGGCTTTCTGGAGATCGAAACACCCGTGCTGCAGAGCGTGCCCGGGGGAGCCGACGCCAGGCCCTTCGAGACCCACCACAACACCCTCGACCTCCCTCTCACCCTGCGCATCGCCACCGAGCTGCATCTCAAGCGGCTGGTGGTGGGCGGCTTCGAGCGTGTGTACGAGCTGGGGCGAATCTTCCGCAATGAGGGGATCAGCACCCGCCACAATCCCGAGTTCACCTCGGTGGAGATCTACCAGGCCTACGCCGACTACACCGACATGATGGTGCTCACCGAGGAGCTGATCGCCGCGGTGACCGTGCAGGTGTGCGGTGGCACCCGCCTCACCTACCAGGGCACGGAGGTCGACCTCAGCCTCCCCTGGCGCCGGTCCACCATGCACGATCTGGTGCTACAGGCCACCGGGTTGGACTTCACCAGCTTCCCCAACCGGGCGGCGGCCGCCGCCGCCATGGAGGCCGCAGGGCTGGAGGCGCCGGCCCTGGCGGATTCGGTGGGCCGGTTGCTGGTGGAGGCATTCGAGCAACGGGTGGAGGCCGATCTGATCCAGCCCACCTTCGTGATCGATTACCCCCTGGAGAATTCACCCCTGGCCCGGGCCCACCGCAGCAAGCCCGGCCTGGTGGAGCGCTTCGAGCTGTTCATCGTTGGCCGCGAAACCGCCAATGCCTTCAGTGAGCTGACCGACCCCATCGACCAGCGCCAGCGGCTGGAGGCCCAGCAGGATCGGCGCCTGGCGGGGGATCTGGAGGCCCAGGGCCTGGATGAAGACTTCCTCCAGGCCCTGGAGGTGGGCTTGCCCCCCACCGGCGGCCTGGGCATCGGCATTGATCGGCTGGCGATGCTGCTCACCGACAGCCCCAGCATCCGCGATGTGATTGCCTTTCCGCTGTTACGGCCGGAGAGCCGGGGAGGTCAGGAAAGCTCCATTTCGGACCCCGAACCGGCGCAGTGAGATAATGGACTCACTAGGCAATCTCAACCGGCCCATGAGTGGTGAGCGCGTAGGTTTCCGCTTCAAGCACGCGGATGCGGTGGTCAAGCGCAATCCCCAGGGTCGCTCCCGCCGCGGCTGGGTGATGGAGCCTGTCGAACAGACCACGAGCCGGGGCACCAAGATGCCGGCCTATCGGATCCGCTGGCGTGACAGTGAGCGCCCCGAGATCGTGCTCCAGCACATGCTGATCGCCGATCCCGATCCCACCCCGCCGCCCGAGGGCGTGAGCCTGGTGCCGCCGGTTCCCAAAAAGTAAGCCCTCAGCTGCGCCCCAGCAGGCGGTAGCTGGCCAACCCCAGGACTTCCTTCAGCGCCACGGTGCTGAGGAACAGCGCCTCGGCGTCCGGCAGAGCGTCCTTGAGCACGCTGCCCGCGGTGGGTCGGCCCCAGAGGTTCCTTGAAGCGAACTGGAAGTCGCAGGCCACAGGCACCACCCGCAGGCCGCTGAGCCGCTCGAAGCTGGCCAGGGCGCGGGGCAGATGGGTGGCGCTGGTCACCAGCAGGACCGAACGCCAGCCCCGCCGCTTCCCCAGCGCGCCGATGTCACGCGCCTCCTCGGCGGTGGTGCGGGAGCGGGCATTGGCCACGATGGCACTGGGCTTGAGCCCCAGCTCGATGGCCAGGGCCCGGGCCGTGACCGCCTCCGGCGGGGCCGGATCGCTGCCGGTGAAGCTCACCTGGCCGCCGCTCACCACCAGCAGCGGTGCCTTGCCCTGGCGGATCAGCCGCAGGCCCATAAGCAGCCGATCGCCCGCCTCCCCCACCTCCACGCTCCGGCGCGGCGTCAGGGCGGGCCTGAGGCCGCCCCCCAGCACCACCACCGCATCGGCCTTCGGCAAGGGATCAGGCGTGAGGGCGGCGCTGCGTTCCTCCAGGCTCCACACCAGCTGCCGGGCGGTGAAGGGCATGGCGCTGATCCAGAGCAGGGCAAGGCCCGCGGCTGATACCCAGCCGGCCCAGCGCCGTCGGCGGCCCACCAGGGCGCCCAGCTGCAACAGCAGCGCCAGCCCCAGGGGGTAGAGCGCCAGGGGCAGCAGCTTCGAGAGCAGGAAGCCCATGGTTCAGGAGCCGCGGTTTCGCTTGAGCTGCTCCAGGTCCTGCTGGGTTTCGAAGGCTGCCCAGTCCGAATCCAGGTCGGCGGCGGCCGCCTTGGGTGCTGCCGCCGACCCATCACGGGCGTCGGTGGCGCCGCGGGGTTGTTGGGCCAGTTCGTCCCGTTCCCGTTGCAGCCGCTGGAAGTCTTCCCCCAGCTGCGCCAGGGCCTTCCAGCGGTCGCGGCCCTGGCCCATCAGCTGATCCACGTGGGCCTGGGCCCGCTGGGCCAGGGCGCTGGCATCGGCGCTCCGGGCCCGCTCCACCCGCTGCTGCCAGGTGGAGATCTCCTTGGCCAGGTCGAGCAGCTGGTTGCGCTGCTCAATGGCCTGCTGCTGCAGCTGAAGCTCCCGCCGGTGCAGGCGCCGTTCGCGCTCCTGCAACTCCTCTTGATCGAACAGCGACTGCTGCTGGGGGTTGGAGCGCAGGAAGGCCTCCAACTGCTGCTCGAGCCGGGCTTCAAGTTGCTCGAACCAACTGGCGCTCACGGCGTTTGCCCATCCCGGGGTTGGCCCGGAGCGCTGGTGATCAAGGGGGCCTCGATCTCCTCCTGCAGCGGCGTGATCGCCCCTTCGCGGGAGCGCAGCAGCAACTGGGTGAGCCGGGCGATCGCCCCTTCGCCCAGGTCCTGGGTGCTGATGCGGTCGAAGGCCTCCCCGTAGAGCGCTTCGAGCTGCTCGATCAGGCCCTCGCGCACCAGGCGCACAGCGCGCCGTTGGTCATCTCTGCTCATCGAGCTGGGGTTCCGTTGCTGACGAGTCTGCCTGCCCCAGAAGATGAACACTGAGGTCGCCGGCTGGATCGCTCCAGCGTTCCCTGGCCCGCCAGCCGGCCTGCTCCGCCAGGGCCAGGAACCTGGCGGGGTCGTACTTGACGCTGTGTTCGGTGATCAGGGGCTCGCCGCCGGCGAAGTGCCAGCGTTCGCCGGCCACGCTCACCCATTGATCCCGCTCGCTCACCAGGGCCATCTCGATCCGCTGCTGCTGCGGTTGCCAGCGGGCCCGGTAGCGGAAGGCCGAGGGGTCGAAGTCGCCGCCCAGATCCCGGTTGAGCCGGCGCAGCAGGTTGAGGGCGAAGGCGGCCGACACGCCGGCGCGGTCGTCATAGGCCGCCTCCAGCCGCCGCTCGCTCTTGGGCTGGTCGATGCCGATCAGCAGCTGACTGCCCGGGCCCAGCAGCCGGGCGAATTGCCGCAGCAGCCCCAGGGCCTCCGCACGGTTGAAGTTGCCCAGGGAGCTGCCCGGGAAGAAGCCCAGCCTGTTTCGCCGCTCCAGCAGCGGGTGGTCCGGCAGGCGCTCGAGGCTGGTGTAGTCGCAGCAGATGCCCAGCACGGGCACGCCGGGATGGCGGCCCTGTAGATCCCGGCAGGCCGAGCGCAGGTGGGCGGCGCTGATGTCGAGCGCCACGTAGGCCGGCCCGTCCAGGGCCCGCAGCAGCGGACTCACTTTGCGGGCGCTGCCGGCGCCGAACTCCACCAGCACCCCCGAGCCCATGGCCGCGGCCATGGCCGGCGCCCGGGCCTCCAGCAGGGCGGTCTCGGTGGCGGTGAGGGTGTACTCCGGCTGGCAGCAGATCGCCTCGAACAGGCGGGAGCCCTCCTCGTCGTAGAGGAACCAGGCCGGCAGCTGCCTGGGACTGCGGCGCAGACCTTCGCGCACCAGCCGCTCCATGTCGGCGGCGGCGGGGTGCAGGTCGAGCAGCTCCGGCTCCAGCAGCGCCGAAGTCATCCAGCGTTCCTCGCCAGGCGCAGGCCGCTGGCCATCCAGCGGCTGCCGGGGGGGAAGAAGTTGCGGTAGGTGAGCCGGCCGTGGCCCGCCGGGGTGAGGAAGGAGTGGCCCCTGAGCACGAATTGGGAGCTCATGAACTTGCCGTTGTACTCGCCCACGGCGCCGGCGGCGGGCAGGAAGCCGGGGTAGGGGCGGTAGGGGCTCGCGCTCCATTCCCAGAGCTGCCCGATGTCCGCCAGCAGGCCCGCTGCGGCGGCGATCTCCCATTCGGCTTCCGTCGCCAGGCGGGCGCCGGCCCAGCGGGCGTAGGCCTCGGCTTCGAACCAGCTCAGGTGGCGCACCGGTGCCTGTGGCCGCAGGGGACGGCGGCCGGCGAGGGTGAACTCCCACTCCCAGCCCTGGGCGCCGCCGCTGCCACGCCAGTAGCGGGGGGCCTGCCAGCCCCGCTCGGTGGCCAGGGCCCAGCCTTCGCTCATCCAGAGTTCCGGGCGCCGGTAGCCCCCGTCGGCGATGAAGGCGGCGTAGTCGCCGTTGCTGACCAGTCGTCCGCCGATGGCGAAGGGCTCGAGCCAGTGGCGGTGGCGGGGGGTCTCGTTGTCGAAATGGAAGCCCGCGGCCTCCTCACCCGGATGGCCGATCGCCACCAGCCCGCCGGGATGGGCCCGCCAGCCCCCATCGGCGGTGGCGCATTCGCTGGCTCCAGGGCCGTTGGCATAGCCGGCTTCGGGACCATCGGGGCCGCTGCGATAGGCGGGTTCGAGCGGGTTGCGGGCGAACCCGTCCAACAGGTCCATCAGCAGCAGTTCCTGGTGCTGTTGTTCGTGCTGAAGACCCAGCTCCAGCAGGGCCAGCGGGGCGCTGCGCTGGGCGGGGGGGCGTTGATCGAGCCGCTCGATCAGCAGCACCAGGCTGGCGTCCACCCGCTGACGCCAGGCCAGCACCTCGGCGATCGTCGGACGGGTGAGCAGACCCCGCAGGGGCCGCGCCAGCCGCTCGCCGACCGTGTCGTAATAGGAGTTGAACAGGTAGCCCCAGCGGCTGTCGGCCGGTTCGTGCTCCGGCAGCTCCGTTGCCAGCAGGAACGTCTCGAAGAACCAGCCGGTGTGGCCCAGGTGCCATTTGGGCGGACTGGCGTCCGCCATGCCCTGCAGGCAGAGGTCCTCGGGTTGGAGCCCGGCGATCAGGGCTTCGCTCTGGCGGCGGATGCTCCCCAGCCGGTGGGCCAGCGCCGCGGTGTCGGGGGGACTCTCCACCGGGGCAGCGTGACTGGAGCGAGGTTAATCGGGCCAAACGGGCGCGGCGTGGCACCTACGATCGCCCCACATCTTCTGCAGGAGCACGGCCGGCGCCATGGGCATTACCCAGGGATTCGTGGGTGCGGTCGGCCATACGCCCCTGATCCGGCTCCAGGCCCTCAGCGAGCTCACCGGCTGCGAGATTCTGGGCAAGGCGGAGTTCATGAACCCCGGCGGTTCCGTCAAGGACCGGGCCGCGCTCGGAATCCTGCTGGAGGCGGAGGCCAGCGGTGAGCTCCAGCCCGGCGGCACCGTGGTGGAGGGCACCGCCGGCAACACCGGCATCGGCCTGGCCCACCTCTGCAATGCCCGCGGCTACCGCAGCCTGATCGTGATCCCCGACACCCAGTCAGCGGAGAAAATCGGCCTGCTGCGCAGCCTGGGGGCGGAGGTGCGCACCGTGCCCGCGGTGCCCTACCGCGACCCCAACAACTACGTGCGCCTCTCCGGCCGGATCGCCGCTGAAACCCCCGGGGCGATCTGGGCCAATCAGTTCGACAACCTCGCCAACCGGCGCGCCCACTACAACTCCACCGGCCCGGAAATCTGGGAGCAGACCGGCGGCCAGGTGGATGCCTGGGTGGCCGCCACCGGCACCGGCGGCACCTATGCCGGGGTGGCGCTGTTTCTGAAGGAACGCAACCCCCGGGTGCGCTGCGTGATCGCCGATCCCCACGGCAGTGCCCTCTACAGCTGGGCCACCAGCGGCGAACTGACGCTCGAGGGCAGCTCGATCACCGAGGGCATCGGCAACAGCCGGGTCACCGCCAACCTGGAGGGGGCACCGGTGGATGACGCCGTGCGCATTGACGACCAGAGTGCCCTCGACACGATCTACCAGTTGCTCTGGCGTGAGGGACTGTTCATGGGCGGATCGGTGGGCATCAACGTGGCCGCCGCGGTGGAGACGGCCCGGCGTCTCGGGCCCGGTCACACGGTGGTGACCGTGCTCTGCGACAGCGGCGACCGCTACCGCTCCCGCCTCTACGACGGCGAATGGCTGGCCAGCAAGGGGCTCAGCCAGCCCCGGCGCGGCTCATGAGCGGCGCATTGATCGGCGATCGCTACCTGCTGGAGGAGCAGCTCAGCCGCAGTGCCCAGGGGGTGCTGTGGCGGGCCAGCGACCAGCTGGCCGGCGAGGCGCCGATGGTGTTGCGCCAGCTGGCCCCGGGCCAGGATCAACAGCGTTTTCGTGAGCTCTGGGGCCGCCTTCAAGGGGTGCTCCACCCGCAGGTGCCCCGGTTCGGTGGTGTCATCCAGGACGGCGCCAGCCTTTGGCTGGTGCGGGAGTGGCAGGGCGGTCCCACCTACCAGGAGCTGCTGGAGGCCCGCCGCGAGCGCCAGCTGGTGTTCGGCTCCGGAGAGGTGCTGTTGCTGCTGCGCCAGCTGTTGCCAGTGCTGGCGGTGCTCCACAGCCAGCAGCTGCTCCATGGCGATCTGACCCCCGCCAACCTGCTGCGGCGGGATCGCGACGGTCTGCCGGTGCTGCTGGATTTCGGCCTGGTGCGGGGGGTGGCGGCCACCGCCGCCCAGTCAGCCGGTCTGCTGGGGGCCACCCCCGGCTACGCGCCGCCGGAGCTGGTGCGTGGGGAGCCGGCCCAGCCCTGGATGGACCTCTACAGCCTGGGGGTGGTGGCGCTGGTGTTGCTCAGTGGCCAGGAGCCCGCCGAGCTGCTCGATCCGGTCACCCTGGCCTGGCGGTTGCCCGCTGGATTGGAGCCCGAGCCGGGCTTTCGGGAGGCCCTGACGCGCCTGCTGGCGAGCGAGCCCTCCGAGCGCTTCGCCTCGGCGGCGGCGGCCCTGCAGGCCCTGCAGCAACTGCCCATGCCCGAGAGCACCGGGCCCGTGGCCCGGGCCGACCGCACCGTGGTGCTGGTGCCCCAGAGCGCCCCGCCCACTCCGCCAGTGGAAGCGCCATCGACGTCGCCTGAGCCGGAGCTTCCCCCCCTGCGGCCCGCCGTGGCCGCGAGCGTCGAGCCTGCTCCCCGCAGCCGCCAGGAGCAGAAGGAGGAGGAGGCCGAAGGCCGGCTCTGGCCGGTGGTGATTGCCCTGGTGCTCTCGGCGGTGGTGGGCACCGCCCTGGGCTGGTTGCTGCTCAGCCGCGGCAAGGCCCCCACCCCCGATCCGGCCGCCTCCCTGCAGCTGCCCGCCAGCCTGCCGCCGGCGGAGGTGGACCAGCGCCAGCAGCTTCTTAATCGCTTACGGGCGCTCCAGATCGATCGGGCCTGGTTCCTCAAGCTGGTGGACGCCAGCCTGCTGGCCCAGTTCCCCGAACGGGGCGGCCGCCTGCCCAGTGATTCGCTCGAGGACGCGCCCCTGCGCAAGGTCTGGAACGAGCTGGCCGAAGAGTGGCTGGCGCGGGTGGAACAGCTGCCCCCGGAGTTGCGCCGGCGCCTGGGCAGCTTCAGTGCCGGCGACTGGCAGAGCCAGCAGACCCGCCTGGGGGCCCAGGGGCTGAGCCCGGCGGTGCTGCGCCAGCTGGTGTCGGGCTCAGCCCAGAACTTGCTGCCCGGCCGCTCCGGTGAGGACATCCCCCCGGAGCCCTTCCGCCAGCTCTGGTATGCGGCGGCCCAGAAGAGCCTGGCCAACGTGCAGATCGAGCAGATCCAGACCCAGCTCGGTCAGACCCGGGTGCTCTCGGCCCAGGTGGAGGCCGGGGGTGCCCGCCTGTTCCCGATCCAGATCGGCCCCGGCTCCCGGCTGGTGCTGGGGGTCAACGGTTCGCCGCTGATGCAGATGAGCGTGTTCGCTGCCGACGGCGCCCTGTTGGAGGCCAAGGGGCCCCTGCGGGTGATCAGCCTCGACAGGATCACCAGCGCGCCGGTGCAGCTGCTGATCACCAATGAGGGCGTGGCACCGGCCCTGATCACCCTGTCGCTGCGCGTGGATCCTGCCCCGCCGGTGACGCCCACCACCCCGACCACCCCAGGGGAGCCCACGCCCACCGATCCGGCCCCCAGCACGCCCACCCCCGCCCCGACGCCCGAGCCCACTCCATCGGCGCCCGCGGGGCCCACCCCGCCGCCGCCGGTGCCCGGCGCCGAGCCCAAGGCGAACTGAGCGCTCCGATCAGATCCGGGCGATCGCGGCGCGGGTCTCCTTGGCGTCCTGCTTGCGTTTTTCATCCTGGCGCTTGTCGTGGAGCTTGCGCCCCTTGGCCAGGCCAATGGTGAGCTTGATCCAGGAGCCCTTGAGGTGGAGGTTGAGCGGCACCAGGGTGAGCCCCTTCTGATCGAGGGCGACGCGGAACTTGTCGATCTCACGTCGGTGGGCCAGCAGTTTGCGCACCCGCAGCGGCTCGTGGTTGAAGTAGGCGCCGGCGTGGCTGTGGGGGGAGATATGCACGTTGTGCAGCTGCAGTTCGCCGTTCCTGATCAGGCAGAAGCCATCCCGCAGGTTGGCCTTGCCGGCGCGGATCGATTTCACCTCCGTGCCCAGCAGCTCCACGCCGGTTTCGAGCGTGTCGAGGATCTCGTACTGGTGGCGGGCGAAGCGGTTGTCCGCCAGCAGCTTGTTGGCGGCGTCCCGTGCGGACTTGGCGGTTTTCTTGCCTCCGCCCTTCGCCATCACCGTCCCTGGAATCTCCCGACCCTAGGCAGGGGCCGGTACCCTCGCCCCATGGCGATCGTTTCCTCAGGGGCCGGACGGGGCGCTGACGCCGCCGGGCGCTCCAAGCGCAAGCCGGCGGCGTCGGCGGGGGACTCGCTGGGGTCCCGGCCGCGGCTGGTGGATCCCGAAAGCCTGGCGGAGGAGAGCGCCCCCGACGCCCCTGTGCTGCGTGAAGACACCCTGCGCCCCCGTCGCCTGGCGGACTACATCGGCCAGCGGGAGCTCAAGCAGGTGCTGGGCATCGCCATCGAGGCCACCCGCCACCGGGGCGAGGCGCTCGATCACGTGCTGCTCTACGGCCCCCCCGGCCTCGGCAAGACCACCATGGCCCTGGTACTGGCCGAGGAGCTCGGGGTGCGCTGCCGCATCACCAGCGCGCCGGCCCTGGAGCGCCCCCGCGACATCGTCGGTCTGCTGGTGAACCTGCAGCCCCACGAGCTGCTGTTCATCGACGAGATCCACCGGCTCAACCGGGTGGCCGAGGAACTGCTGTATCCGGCGATGGAGGATTTCAGGCTCGATCTCACCGTGGGCATGGGCGCTTCGGCGCGCACCCGCAGCCTGCCGATCGCCCCCTTCACCCTGGTGGGCGCCACCACCCGCGCCGGTTCGCTCAGTTCACCCCTGCGCGATCGCTTCGGGCTGGTGCAGCGGCTGGAGTTCTACGACCTGCCCGACCTCCAGGCGATCGTGGAACGGGCGGCGGGCCTGCTGAAGCTGCATCTGGAGCCCTTGGCGGCCCTGGAGGTGGCCCGGCGCTGCCGCGGCACGCCCCGGATCGCCAACAGGCTGCTGCGCCGCGTACGCGATGTGGCCAGCGTGGGTGGCCACGGCACCATCAGCGCCGAGCTGGTGGGCGAGGCCCTCAGCCTGCACCGGGTGGATGAACGGGGCCTCGACGCCAGCGATCGCCGTTTGATGGTGTTGCTGTTGGAGGGTTATGGCGGTGGCCCCGTCGGCATCGACACCCTGGCGGCGGGCCTGGGCGAGGACCCCGCCACCCTGGAGGCGGTGGTGGAGCCGTTCCTGCTGCAACTGGGCTTTCTGCAGCGCACCCCCCGCGGCCGGGTGGTGACCGCCAAGGGCCGGGAGCACCTGGGCTGGCCGGAGGCGGCCTGATGCTCGGGGTGCCACTGCTGGGGCCACCGCTGCTGGCCCTGCTGCTCACGGTGCAACTGACCCTGCCCCAGCTGTTCGATCAGGCGCTGGCCGCCAGCCAGGCGGGGCGCTTCGGTGAGGCCCTGCCCCTGTGGGATCGGGTGCTGGAGGAGGCGCCTGAATCGGCCTCGGCCTGGAGCAACCGCGGCAACGTGCAGCTGGCCCTGGGCCGGCCGGAGGCGGACATCGCCGACCAGAACCGGGCCATGGTCCTGGAGCCGGAGAGCCCCGATCCTCACCTCAACCGCGGCACCGCCGAGGAGGCGCTGCAGCAATGGCCGGAGGCGGAGGCGGATTACCGCTGGATCCTCGAGCGCGACCCCGCCGATGCCTCCGCCCTCTACAACCTGGGCAACGTGCGCGGCTCCCAGGGGGATTGGAGCGCAGCCCGCTCCTGCTTCGAGGCCGCCGCCGCGGCCCGTCCCGGCTTCGCCATGGCCCGTTCCAGCGCCGCCCTGGCCGCGATTCAACTGGGCGAGCAGGAGAACGCCGAGCGGCAGCTGCGCTCGTTGATCCGCCGTTACCCGATGTTCGCCGATGCCCGCGCCGGCCTCACCGCCCTGCTGTGGCGCCGGGGAGCCAGCGGTGAGGCCGAAAGCAACTGGGCGGCGGCCTCCGGCCTTGATCCCCGTTACGGCCAGCCAGAATGGTTGCTGGCGCAGCGGCGTTGGCCGCCGGAGCCCGTTCACGCCCTCGAGGATTTCCTCGCCCTCACCCGCTGATGTCCCCCGCCGCAACGGCTTCCACTGATCTCTGGCAGGCGCTGGCTCTGGAGGGCGCCCTGGCGGAGGCTCTGCCCCAGTGGATCGGCCTGCGGCGCCACCTCCATGCCCACCCGGAGCTGAGCGGGGAGGAGCACCAGAGCGCCGCCCTGGTGGCTGGTGAGCTGCGCCAGTGGGGTTGGCGGGTGCGCGAGGGGGTGGGCCGCACCGGGGTGGTGGCGGAACTGGGCCCGTCCCATGGCCCCCTGGCGGCCCTGCGGGTCGACATGGATGCCCTGCCGGTGGAGGAGCGCACGGGGCTGGCCTATGCCTCCACCCGTCAGGGGTTGATGCACGCCTGTGGCCACGACCTGCACACCACCCTGGGCCTCGGGGTGGCCCAGCTGCTGGCGCCCCACGCGGATCGGCTGCAGGGCCGGGTAAGGCTGCTGTTCCAGCCCGCCGAGGAGATTGCCCAGGGGGCCAGCTGGATGGTGGCCGACGGGGCGATGGAGGGGGTGGACGCCCTCTTCGGGGTGCATGTGTTCCCGAGCCTGCCGGTGGGCACGATCGGCGTGCGCAGCGGCGGCCTGACGGCGGCAGCGGGCGAGTTGGAGGTGGAGGTGCTGGGGGAGGGGGGCCACGGGGCCCGGCCCCACCAGAGCACCGATGCGATCTGGATCGCCGCGAAGGTGGTGAGCGGCCTGCAGGAGGCGATCAGCCGCAAGCTGGATGCCCTCCACCCGGTGGTGGTCAGCTTCGGGCGCATCGAAGGCGGCAAGGCCTTCAACGTGATCGCCGACCACGTGCGCCTGCTGGGCACCGTGCGCTGCCTGGATCCGGATGTGCATGCCCAACTGCCGGGCTGGATCGAAGAAACCGTGCACGCCATTTGCCGCGGCTACGGCGGCGAGGCGCGGGTGCGCTATCGCTGCATCGCCCCTCCGGTGCAGAACGACCCGGAACTCACGGACCTGGTGGAGGAGGCCGCGATCGAGCGGCTGGGGCGCGCCCGGGTGTTGCGCCTGGAGCAGCCATCGTTGGGGGCAGAGGATTTCGCGATGCTGCTGCAGGACACCCGCGGCACGATGTTCCGCCTCGGGGTGGCCGGGCCCCAGGGCTGCTCGCCGCTGCACAGCAACAGCTTCGATCCCGATGAAGGCGCCCTGGCCGTGGGGGTGCAGGTGCTCACCCTCAGCCTGTTGCGCTGGCTGGAGCGGCAGCGATGACCCGGCGTCTGCTGGCCCTGGCCTCGCCGCTGCTGATCCTCCTTGCCCTGCTGGTCATGGTCAGCCGCCAGGAGCGGGAACGGCTCCAGGCTTTGCCGGCCCTGCTGATCGGTTCAGGGCTGCTGGCCACCAGTGCCATCGTGCGGGGCCAGCGCCGCCGGGCCCTGCTGAGCGCCCTACGGTCTGAGAAGACGGGTCGTTGAAGGAGACGTTGAATGGATCTGGAGATGCTCAAGCAGGCGATCGTCTCAGGTGATCCCAGCCGCTCAATGCCAGCGCTGGTGGGTTTGCGGGCGGCGGAGGTGGAGCAGGCGGTGCCCCTGCTGCTACTGGGGCTTGAGCAGGAGGTGTTCATGGTGCGCTCGTTGAGTTGCGCGGGCCTGGGGCAGAAACGCAACGAGGCGGGCTGGCAGGCCCTGGTGGAGGCCCTGCGTCACGACGGAGACCCCAATGTGCGGGCCGAGGCGGCCAATGCTCTCGTGAGCCATGGGGTGGCACGCGCCTGGCCGCTGGTGCGGGAGGCCTTCGAGCGCGATGGCCAGTGGCTGGTGCGCTGCAGCATTCTCTCGGCCCTGGCCGAGCAGCCGGAGATGGGGCCGGCAGCGCTGCTGGAGCTGGCCGAACTGGCCGTGGCCGATGGCGATGGCAGCGTGCGCGTGGGCGGCACCGAGATTCTGGGGAGGCTGGTGCGGGAGGCGACGGATCCAGGCGCCGCCGCCGCCGCCCGGGAGTTGCTGGTGGGCCTCCAGCAGGACGGGGACCACCGGGTGGTGGCGGCGGCCCTCAATGGATTGCGGGGTTAGGTCGTCGGCTCAGCTCCGGATTGGCGCTTGACCAAACAGCCTTGCTAGGTTTCACAGGTCACTAGGGGTGCCCGGCCAAATCAGAAGGCCTGGGCTGAGATCACACCCTCCGAACCTGATCCGGGTCATGCCGGCGCAGGGAAGTGCCCCGAAATCTGCCTTGCCTTCGGGCCCGGTGGGCGTCGGCTCCGGAGACGACCTCGCTCAGCCGACTGTCCCCAGCCCCGTTCTCCGCCCTACCCCCCACGATCATGCGCAGCGCCTGGATTGAGAAGCGTCGCGGCGACGCCAACGTGTCGCAAATGCACTACGCCCGCCAGGGCGTGGTCACCGAGGAGATGGCCTATGTGGCCAAGCGCGAGAACCTGCCCGAATCGCTGGTGATGGAGGAGGTGGCGCGGGGGCGGATGATCATCCCCGCCAACATCAACCACACCAACCTGGAGCCGATGGCGATCGGCATCGCCTCCAGATGCAAGGTGAACGCCAACATCGGCGCCTCCCCCAATGCCTCCGACCTTGAGGAAGAGGTGGCCAAGCTGCGCCTGGCCGTGAAGTACGGCGCCGACACGGTGATGGATCTCTCCACTGGCGGTGTCAACCTCGATGAGGTGCGCACGGCAATCATCAATGCCTCCACGGTGCCGATCGGCACGGTGCCGGTGTATCAGGCGCTGGAGAGCGTGCATGGCTCGATCGAGAAGCTCGACGCCGATGATTTCCTGCACATCATCGAGAAGCACTGCCAGCAGGGCGTCGATTACCAGACCATCCACGCGGGACTGCTGATCGAGCACCTGCCGCTGGTGAAGGGACGCCTCACCGGCATCGTGAGCCGCGGCGGCGGCATCCTGGCCCAGTGGATGCTGTATCACCACAAGCAGAACCCGCTGTTCACGCGCTTCGATGACATCATCGAGATCTTCAAGCGCTACGACTGCAGCTTTTCGCTGGGAGATTCCCTGCGGCCCGGCTGCCAGCACGATGCCTCCGATGCTGCCCAGCTGGCGGAACTCAAAACCCTGGGTCAGCTCACGCGCCGCGCCTGGGAGCACGACATCCAGGTGATGGTGGAGGGCCCGGGCCATGTGCCGATGGATCAGATCGAGTTCAATGTCAAAAAGCAGATGGAGGAGTGCTGCGAGGCGCCCTTCTATGTGCTCGGTCCGTTGGTGACAGACATCGCTCCGGGTTATGACCACATCACCAGCGCCATTGGCGCGGCCCTGGCCGGCTGGCACGGCACGGCGATGCTCTGCTACGTGACCCCGAAGGAACACCTGGGCCTGCCCAATGCCAATGACGTGCGTGAGGGCCTGATCGCCTACAAGATCGCTGCCCACGCCGCCGACATCGCCCGCCACCGCCCGGGCGCCCGCGACCGCGACGACGAGCTGAGCCGGGCTCGCTATGCCTTCGACTGGAACAAGCAGTTCGATTTAGCGCTCGATCCCGAACGCGCCCGCGAGTACCACGACGAAACCCTGCCGGCCGACATCTACAAGCAGGCCGAATTCTGCTCGATGTGCGGGCCGAAGCACTGCCCGATGCAGACGAAGATCACCGATGAGGACATCGCAGGGCTCGAAGAGGTGCTCAAGGCGCAGGCACAGGAGAAGGAGGCCGCGGTGGTGTGAGTAGCCAACCTGCTTGCTGATGATTGGCCCAGGGGAGTAACTCCTGGGCCTTGTTCATGTCTGAGGATCAGGGAAGTTGGCTGGTTGGATTGGCATTGGCTGGCATGGGCGGGCTGAGCCAGAAGCGCTGGCGAGAGCAGACCAGCTTCTGGGGAGTGTCAACAGTTGATTCTCGGTTCCGCCCAAGACTCTGCCTGGTCAAAGCCGTTGGCCCAAGGCCCTTGTGCCGCTGGAGTTTCATGCCATGCATCACACCTTGGTTGGGTCACCTACAACAGGAGGGCCTTGACTTCAGTTTGTTCGCTGGCCAGCCCAATCGGCGTTGGGAAGATCGTATGACCGGCTGAGGAGCATTCATCCTGTTTGAGCTTCCCGGAGATCATTAGGGCTGTTGCTGCGCCACGCCGCATGACATGGGCGACCTTCCTGCCTATGCTTGAGTGGTTATCTAGAGGAGTCCTTGTTGCCAACTGTTCTTCGAGATGGAGAATATCGTTTATTCTTCTTTTCGCGAGAAGAGCCACGCATGCATGTTCACGTCAGTCATCCTGATGGAGAAGCAAAGTTCTGGTTGACACCAGCTGTGCAAATTGCAAAGAATATTTGCCTTGGCGATTCGCGACTCAGGGATGCCCAACGCGTAGTGGAAGCTCACCATCAGGAGATCATCGATGCCTGGAACAACTACTTTCCCAGCTGAGGTCACCAATGTCTCCAGGCATTGCCTGTGGATACTGGTCGATGAAGAGGAGTTGGTGATCCCCTACTCGGAATTCCCTTGGTTCAGGGGGGGCACAATTGAACAAGTAGCCAATGTGCTCCGCCCAACAGAAGATCATCTCTATTGGCCCGATCTCGACGTAGATCTATCTGTAGCCTCAATCCGTCATCCAAGTGAGTTTCCGCTTCAAGCAAGGATGACTTCCGAACATCAAGAATAAGCAGGCATGGCATGGCTTGCGTGATGCGCTCCCATGGCTGCTATCCGCCGCTGATCTTGACCGTTAGATCCAGCAATGGTTTCTGCGATCGAACCTTCTCAGCCAATGATCTCCCACAAGCCATCAAAAAGCCCCACCCATCTGGGCGGGGCTTTGATCGGCCGAGAAGCGTCCCGGCCCACATTCACTGGCTGAGTTCCGCCCAGCCTCAGCCCAGCAACGCCTTCGCCTTCGCCACCACGTTCTCCACCGTGAAGCCGAACTTCTCCAAGCACACGCCGCCCGGAGCCGAGGCTCCGAAGCGATCGATCGACACGGTGTCACCGTCGAAGCCGGTGTACTTGTGCCAACCGAAGGAACTGGAGGCTTCCACCACCAGGCGCTGGCGCACGGCGGCGGGGAGCACGGATTCGCGGTAGGCGGCGTCCTGCTCCTCGAACAGTTCCACGCAGGGCATCGACACCACGCGCACGTTTTTGCCCTCGGCCCGCAGTTGGGCGGCGGCCTTGGTGCAGAGCTCGAGCTCGGTGCCCGAACCGATCACGATCAGCTCGGGGGTGCCGTCGCTGTCCTCGAGGATGTAGCCGCCCTTGGCCACCTTGTCGGCGCTGGAGTTGGCCTGGTTGGCCATGGCCTGGCGGCTGAGGGCCAGCACCGTGGGCCGCTTGCGGTTGGTGACGGCCACCTGGTAAGCGCCGCTGGTTTCGTTGCCATCGCCCGGGCGGATCACCAGCAGATTGGGGATCGCGCGCAGATTCGCCAGCGTTTCCACCGGCTGGTGGGTGGGACCGTCTTCGCCCAGGCCGATCGAGTCGTGGGTGAACACGTAGATCACCCCCAGCTCACTCAGGGCCGAGAGCCGGATGGCGCCCAGGGCGTAGCCCGCGAACACCAGGAAGGTGCCGCCGTAGGGAATCAAGCCGCTGCCGTGATACGCGAGGCCATTGAGGATCGCTGCCATGGCGTGTTCGCGCACGCCGAAGTGCAGGTAGCGGTTGGCCTCGGCGCCCTTCTGAAAACTCTTCTCTCCCTTGATGTCGGTGAGGTTGGAGTGGGTGAGGTCGGCCGAGCCGCCGATCAGCTCGGGCAGCTTGGGCCCGATCGCATTGAGCACGTTGTAGGAGTACTGGCGCGTGGCCAGGCCCTTGTCGGCGGGGGTGAAGCTGGGCAGGGCCTGCTCCCAGCCGCTGGGCAGCTCGCCCCGCAGCCGGCGCTCGAATTCAGCGGCTTCAGCGGGGTAGGCGGAGCGGTAGGAGGCCAGGGTGTCGTTCCAGGCCGATTCCAGGGCGGCGCCGCGCTCGATTGCCTGGCGCCAGTGGTCGTAGGACGCCTGGGGCACTTCGAAGTCGCCGTAGGTCCACTCCAGGGCCGCCCGGGTGAGGGCCGCTTCCTCAACGCCCAGGGCCGCCCCATGCACGCCGGCGGTGTCGGCCTTGTTGGGGGAGCCGTAGCCGATGGTGGTGGTGACCTTGATCAGGCTTGGCCTGTCGGTGACCGCCTTGGCCGCCTCGATCGCCCGGCTGATCGCGTCCACATCGGTGTTGCCCTCGGCCACGTGCTGCACGTGCCAGCCGTAGGCCTCATAGCGCTTGAGCACATCCTCGGTGAAGGAAACCTCGGTGTTTCCATCGATGGTGATGTGGTTGTCGTCGTAGAGGCCAATCAGCTTGCCCAGGCCCAGGTGACCCGCCAGGGAGGCGGCCTCACCGGAGATCCCCTCCTGGTGGCAACCGTCGCCCATGATCACGTAGGTGTAGTGATCGACGAGCGGCAGACCGGGTTTGTTGAACTGCGCCGCCAGGTGCGCTTCGGCGATCGCCAGGCCCACGGCGTTGGCGATGCCCTGGCCCAGGGGGCCGGTGGTGACTTCAACGCCCGGTGTCTCAAACGTTTCCGGGTGGCCGGGGGTCTTCGATCCCCATTGGCGGAACTGCTTGATGTCCTCGATGGTGACGCTGTCGTAGCCGGTGAGGTGCAGCAGCGCGTAGAGCAGCATGCAGCCGTGGCCGGCGGAGAGCACGAAGCGGTCGCGGTTGAACCAGAGGGGGTTCTTGGGGTTGTGCTTCAACGCCCGATCCCAGAGGGCGTAGGCCATGGGAGCGGCGCCCATGGGCAGGCCGGGGTGCCCCGAGTTCGACTTGTTGATCGCGTCGATCGCCAGGAAGCGGATGCTGTTGACGCAGAGGGTGTCGATGGACACGGGGGGCGCGGCGACCATGGGGATGGAGGGAAGGGTGAGGGGAGTGGGGCGTTCCGGGGGGCTGGGAATCAGCCCATCCGACGGAAGGCAAGACAGACGTTGTGACCACCAAACCCGAAGGAGTTCGAGAGCACCACGTTCAGCTTCTGTTCCCGGGCTTGGTTGGGAACGTAATCCAGATCACAGGCCGGATCCGGGTTTTGGTAATTGATCGTAGGTGGAACGAGGCCGTGAACAAGCGCCAGCACGGAGGCCACGGCCTCGATCCCGCCGCTGCCACCGAGCAGGTGCCCCGTCATCGATTTGGTCGAGCTCACCGGGATCTGGAACGCACGCTCCCCAAGGACCGTCTTGATGGCGGCGGTTTCGTTGCTGTCGTTGGCCTGGGTGCTGGTGCCGTGGGCGTTGATGTAGTCCACGTCCGCCGGGTCGAGGTGCGCGTCCGCCAGGGCCAAGCGGATCGCCTCGGCGGCGCCCACTCCACCGGGGGAGGGCAAGGTGTAGTGATAGGCGTCACAGGTCATGCCGTAGCCCACCACCTCCGCCAGGATCTCGGCGCCGCGGGCCTCGGCGTGCTCCAGGCTTTCGAGCACCAGCAGGCCGGCCCCTTCACCGATCACGAAGCCGTTGCGCTCGGCATCGAAGGGGCGGCTCGCCGTGGCCGGGTCGTCGTTGCGGAAGGAGAGGGCCTTGGCGCTGGCGAAACCGGCCACCCCCAGAGGCGTGATTGCCGATTCGGCCCCGCCGCAGACCATGGCGTCGGCCAGACCAAGTTGAATCAGCCGGTAGGCGTCACCGATGGCATTGGAGCCAGCGGCGCAAGCGGTGGCCACGGCGCTGCTGGGTCCCTTGGCCCCCAGGGCGATGGCCGCCAATCCCGTGGCCATGTTCGGGATCATCATCGGCACACAGAAGGGGCTGACCCGATCCGGCCCCCGTTCCGCCAGCACGTGGGCCTGGGTCTCCATCATCAGCAGTCCGCCCACCCCAGAACCGATCGCCACACCGACCCGATGCTGGTTGAGATCGTCGACGCTGAGGCCCGCATCCGCGACCGCCTGTTTGGCGGCCACCACACCGAACTTGCAGAAGCGGTCCCAGCGCTTCGCCTCCTTGGGTTCGATCCAGCCCGTGGGGTCGAAGCCCTTGACCTCGGCCGCGAACCGACAGGCATGGCGTGAGGCATCGAACAGGGCGATCGGCGCCACCCCGTTGCGACCGGTGCTCAAACCTTCCCAGTAGGAGGAAACGTCATTGCCGATCGGTGTGACCGCGCCCAGGCCCGTGACCACGACGCGGTGGAGACCCTCCACCATCGGGATCCTCAGGCCTGCTTGTCCTGGATGTACTTGACGGCGTCACCGACGGTGAGGATGCCTTCGGCGGCCTCGTCGGGGATCTCGATGTCGAAGGCTTCTTCCAGGGCCATCACCAGTTCAACGGTGTCGAGGGAGTCAGCGCCCAGATCGTTCTGAAAGTTCGACTCTGGCTTGACTTCAGCGGCATCGACGCTGAGTTGCTCGGCAACGATCGAGCGGACTTTCTCGTAGGTCGCTTCCTGGGACATGACCGGTTGGTGGGAGGCCGCATCCTACGGGTCGCCCGGACACCCCCTGGCTTATGAACAAGGGTGACGGGGTGCCCAGGGCCCCGGTTGGCCCCGGTCCGCTTTGGGTACTTTGGGCTCCACGCCGTTCGCTTCCGGTCGGGCATGTCCCATTCCGTCAAGATCTACGACACCTGCATTGGTTGCACCCAGTGTGTGCGCGCCTGCCCACTCGACGTGCTCGAGATGGTCCCCTGGGATGGCTGTAAGGCAGCCCAGATCGCCTCGTCCCCCCGCACCGAAGACTGCGTCGGTTGCAAGCGTTGCGAAACCGCCTGCCCCACCGACTTCCTCAGCATCCGCGTCTACCTCGGCGACGAGACCAGCCGCAGCATGGGTCTGGCCTACTAATCGGCCCTCCATCAAGGAATCAAGCCCGGCCTCGGCCGGGCTTTTTTTCTGCCTGGCGATCCACTAGAAACGAGCCCACTCAGCCCCTTCCTCCATGTGCGGCATCGTCGCGGTGATCGGTTCCCGCGAGGCGGCTCCTCTGCTGCTTGAGGGCTTGCGTCAGCTGGAGTACCGCGGCTACGACTCCGCCGGCCTGGCCACCGTGGCCGGGGGTGAGCTCACTTGCCTGCGGGCCCAGGGCAAGTTGGTCAACCTCACCAGCCGCTACGAGCAGCAGGGGGCCCGGGGGCTCTGCGGCATCGGCCACACCCGTTGGGCCACCCACGGCAAACCGGAGGAACGCAATGCCCATCCCCACCTGGATGGTTCCGGCCAGGTGGCGGTGGTGCAGAACGGCATCATCGAGAACTTCCGCAGCCTGCGCCAGGAGCTGCAGGCCGAAGGGGTGGTGTTTCTCTCGGAGACCGACACCGAGGTGATCCCCCACCTGCTGGGCCGTGAACTGGCGGCCCTGCGTCAAGCCGGCCGTGCCGCCAGCGGCCAGCTCTTGCTGGAGGCGCTCCAGCGGGTGCTGCCGCTGCTCCACGGCGCCTACGCCCTTGCGGTGGTCTGGGCGGAGACTCCCGGTGCCCTGGTGGTGGCCCGCCGCCAGGCTCCCCTGCTGATCGGCCTGGGGGAAGGGGAGTTCCTCTGCGCCAGCGACACTCCGGCCCTGGCGGGCTTCACCCGCACGATCCTGCCCATGGAGGACGGCGAGGTGGCCCTGCTCACCCCCCTGGGAATCGAGCTCTATGACGGGGCCGGTGAGCGCCAGCAGCGCACGCCGACGCTGCTCAGCGGCACGGAGCACGTGGCTGACAAGCGCAGCTTCCGCCATTTCATGCTCAAGGAAATCCACGAGCAATCCGAGACCGCGGCCCTCTGGGTCGCCCGCCATCTGCCTGAATCGAGCGAGGCCGAGCGAACCGTGGCCGGGGCTGCACCTCTGGTGGCCCTGCCCCTCGATGAGTCGGTCTTCGCAGGGGTGGAACGCATCCAGATTCTGGCCTGCGGCACCAGCCGCCATGCCGCCCTGGTGGGGGCCTACCTGCTCGAGCAACTCGCCGGCCTGCCCACCTCGGTGTTCCATGCCAGCGAGTTCCGCTATGCCCCGCCGCCCCTGGCCCCCCACACCCTGACCATTGGGGTGACCCAGTCGGGAGAGACGGCCGACACCCTGGCGGCCCTGTTGATGGAGCAGGAGCGGCGGGAACTGGTGGCCGACCCGGCCTTCGCCCCGCGGCTGCTGGGGATCACCAACCGCCCGGAAAGCTCCCTGGGTCGCCTGGTGAGCCACATCCTCGACATCGGCGCCGGCATCGAGGTGGGGGTGGCGGCCACCAAGACCTTCATGGGCCAGATGCTGACCTTCTACGGTCTGGCGATCGCCTTCGCCGAGCGCCGGGGGCAGTGCCCGGAGACCTTGCAGCGGCTGGTGGGGGAACTGCGCACCATCCCCGCCCAGCTCTCTCAGCTGGTGGACGAACACGACCGGCGCTGCGCCGAAGTGGCCCACCTGTTCAACGAGACCCACGACATGATCTTCCTGGGCCGGGGGATCAACTATCCGATTGCCCTCGAGGGCGCCCTCAAGCTCAAGGAGATCAGCTACATCCACGCCGAGGGTTATCCCGCTGGCGAGATGAAGCACGGACCGATCGCTCTGCTCGATGCCCGGGTTCCCGTGGTCTCGATCGCGGTGCCGGGCGTGGTCTTCGACAAGGTGCTCTCCAATGCCCAAGAGGCCAAGGCCCGCGATGCCCAGCTGATCGGCGTGGCCCCTGAGGGCCCCGACACCGAGCTGTTCGACCTGCTGCTGCCGGTGCCGGTGGTCGATGAACTGATCTCGCCGCTGCTGACGGTGATTCCCATGCAGCTGCTCAGCTATCACATCGCCGCCCACCGGGGGTTGGATGTGGATCAACCACGAAATCTGGCGAAGAGTGTCACGGTGGAGTGAACCGGGGTCCCGGTCCGCTTCGGCGGCTGAGCTCGCGGGGCGAGCAAGGCCGCCTGCGCAGACCGGGACCCCGGTTCAACGGGGGGTGACGCCCTGGGGTCGCTGGGTCAGGGGGGGGACGTTTGGGGCGACTACGGCACCAGCGCGGCGTCGCTGCGGCCGTAGCGGTCTTCGAAGCGGACGATGTCGTCTTCGCCCAGGTAGGGGCCGCTCTGCACCTCGATCAGCTCCACCGGGATCTTGCCGGGGTTGGAGAGGCGGTGCTTGGCGCCCAGGGGGATGTAGGTGCTCTGGTTTTCGCCCACCAGTTCTTCGACCCCGTCTTTTTCGACCACGGCCGTGCCCTTGACCACCACCCAGTGCTCGGCCCGGTGATGGTGCATCTGCAGGGACAGGCAGGCGCCCGGTTTGACCTGGATCTTCTTGACCTGCCAGCGCTCCCCTTCCACGACGCCGTCGTAGTGGCCCCAGGGGCGGTAGATGCGGCGGTGGGCCTTGCCTTCGGAACTGCCATCGGCCGCCAGCCTGTTCACGATCGTCTTGACGTCCTGGGCCCGGTCGCGGTGGGCCACCAGCACGGCGTCATCGGTTTCGATCACGACCAGATCCTCCACCCCCAGCCCCACCACCAGGCGGTGCTCGCTGCGCAGATAGCAATTGCGCGCCCCTTCGCTGATCACCCGGCCCCGCAACACGTTGCCCGCCCCGTCGCGGTCGCCCGTCTCCCACAGGGCACTCCAGCTGCCGACATCGCTCCAGCCCGCCTCCAGGGCCAGCACGGCCCCCCGCTCGGTCTTCTCCATCACCGCCACATCGAAGGCGACGTTGGGGCAGGTGGCGAAGGCCTCCCGCTCCAGCCGCAGGAAATCCAGATCGCTGCTGTCGTGGTCGAGGGCAGCGCGGCAGGCGCTCACCACCTCCGGCGCCAGCCGTTCGAGCTCCAAGAGCACCGTGCTGGCACGGAACAGGAACATGCCGCTGTTCCAGGTGAAGCGACCGGTGGACAAGAACTGCTCGGCGGTGGCGCGGTCGGGTTTCTCGACGAAGCGGGCGATCGGCACCGGTGAGGGCCCCAGGCTCTCGGCGGCCTCGATGTAGCCATAGCCGGTTTCCGCCGAGCTGGGGACGATGCCGAAGGTGACCAGGGAACCGGCTTCGGCGCTGGCGATGCCGGCGCAGACCGTGGCGCGGAAGCGACCGGCGTCACGGATCACATGGTCGGCGGCCAGCACCAGCAGCAGGGGGTCCTCCCCCAGGGCCGTGGCCTTGAGGGCCGCCACCGCCACGGCGGGAGCGGTATTGCGCCCCAGGGGCTCCAGCAGGATCGCCCCGGGCTCGATCCCGATCTGGCGCATCTGCTCGGCAACGATGAAGCGGTGGTCTTCGTTGCAGATCAGCAGCGGCGGGGCCAGGCCGGGCAGGCCCTCGAGCCGTTGCTGGGTCTGTTGCAGCAGGGTCTCCTCCCCCTGGCCGGCCAGGGCCCAGTACTGCTTGGGGTAACTGGCCCGCGACAGGGGCCAGAGCCGGGTGCCGGTGCCCCCGCACAGGATCACCGGCACGAGCGAGGTCGGTGCGCTGGCCAAGGAACTCATGGGGGCAGAGCCGGGCATGGGAGCTGATGCTATGGGGCCCCTCAGGAATCCAACAACCCCGGTGGTGGTGTCAGGCCCAGCCAACCCTCGGCAAGGTTCACCGTGGGCACGATCGCCTCGACGAACGGCACCAGCACGCGCCTCCCCTTCCCCTCCCCCGCACCTTCGGCGTTGAGTTCCACCTCCAGCAGATCGTTGCCGGCCGAGAGCAGATCGACCACGGTGCCGATGCTGCGGCCATCGGCCTCGAGCCGCACCTGCAGACCGACCAGGTCACTGAGGTGGAACTCCCCCTCGGCCAGCTCCGGCCGGTCGTCGCCGCGCACCAGCAGTTCCTGGCCGACGAGGGCTTCGGCGGCCTCGCGGCTGTCGATGCCCGCCAGGCGCACCACGAACAGCTCTTTGCCCGGCAGCTGCCGCCCGGCCACCAGATCCACCGGGCGGGGTTCTGCCTGCTTCAGGCGCAACCAGCGGGGTCCGGGGGCGGTGAAACGTTCCGGGAAATCGCTGCGGGGCACCACGCGCAGCTCTCCGCGCAGACCCTGCGCCGCCACCACCTTGCCCACCATCAGCCACTCATCCATCGCGTCGGTTGCGGGCGCCTGAGCCGATAATGGCGGCACGACGGGCTGACCCCATGGCTGAACTGATCCTGCCGGGCTCCACCGTGGTGGTGCGCGACGCCCGCTCCATCTACGACGGCTACCGCGGCTTCGTGCAGCGCATCAGCGATGTGCGGGCGGCGGTGCTGTTCGAGGGCGGCAACTGGGACAAGCTGGTGACCCTGCCCCTCAAGCACCTGGAAAAGGTCTGAGCGCCGTGCTGGCACCCGCTCAGGGGCTGGGCTGCTCCTGCTTCAACCGCTCCAGGGCCTGACGGGCCGCCTGTTGCTCCGCATCGCGGCGCGAGCGGCCGTAACCCTCACCCAGGGGTTTCCCCGCCAGCTGCACCCGGCCATGGAAGCGCTCCGGGTGGCCATGGCTGCTGTGGCGTTCCTCGACCGCGTAGCTCGGCAGCCCCAGCCCCAAGCCCTGGCTCCATTCCTGCAGCGCCTGCTTCCAGTTGTGGCGGTGAGGGTCCGCCAGCAGCTCGGCGGTGGCGCGCTGCCAATGGGGCGCCAGCCAGCGGTGCACGGGCTCCAGGCTGCCCCAGGCTTCGTAGAGGCCACCGATCAGCGCTTCGGTGCTCTCGGCGCGCACGGTGGGGGCGGCCAGCGGGTCGCGGCGGGTGGCCTCCGCTTGCAGCAACACTGATTCGATCCCACAGGCGGCGCCGAGGTCGGCCAGGGCTCGGTCGCTCACCAGCTGGGCGCGCAGGGCTGAGCAAGCACCAACGCTGAGTTGCGGGTGGTGGCGTTGCAGGTGTTCGGACGCCGCCAGCCTGAGCACCGCATCGCCCAGGAACTCCAGGTGCTCATGGTTGCGGGCCCGGCCGGCGGAGGTGTGGGTCAGGGCCTCATCGATCGGGCCCAGATCCGGGGGCTCCTCCAGCCCCAGGGACGCCAGGAAGGCAACCAACTGCTGGCGGCGTTCGCTCGTGATCGACATCGGATCGGGAGGGGCGGTCCGTTGGGGCCGCGAAGGGGTGAAAGCAGGACGTAAGCCGGGTTCTGTTCCGGTTCGCCGAAGCGATCCGGGGCGGTCATCTATCTGGGACCGTTGTTACCAACGGCCTCGAGCGGCGCACTTAGGTCGGGACGGGTGTCATGGCCAACCGTTGTCCCTGGGCCTTGCTCCCAGCCGGGGTTTACCGAGCCAGCACCTCTCGATGCTGCTGGTGCGCTCTTACCGCACCTTTGCACCCTTGCCTGTGCGCCGGGCAAGCCCGGGCCATCGGCGGTGTGTTTCTGTGGCACTCTCCTCACGGTCACCCGCACTGGGCGTTACCCAGCAGGCCTGGACATTGGGGAGCCCGGACTTTCCTCAACCGGGGGTGAACCCCCGATTGCGACCACCTCGCCTGCTTTCGAGCTCCATCATGCCCCCGTGGGCTGACCCCGCAGGCGGCGCCCATAATGGCCAGCCAGGGGGCTGTAGCTCAGCCGGATAGAGCGACGGTTTCCTAAACCGTAGGTCGTGGGTTCGAGTCCCGCCAGCCCCGTAGGCAGCCCCCAGTCAGCACGCTCGTTGGAGAAAGGGACCCCGCCAGCGCTTCACCATGGCCCGTAAACAAAGGCTGGCGCCGGTAGCCTGCGCTACGGGTGGTGGTCTTTCCATTCGGGCCCCTGCAGCTAGCGTGGGCCCAGTCGTCCTTCCCCGATGACCCAGCTTCACGATCTGCGCTTGCGGCTGCTGGTGCAACAGGAAAGTGAGCGCATCGCCGCCAACCAGGGAGGTGACCTGGACCTTTCCGTGGTTCAGGCCCGCTGCCTCTGTTGGCTGGCCCTGCTGGCGGAGGCCCATGAGGATCAGGCCACCGACGCCGAGAAGCGCGGGGATGTGGAGCAGGCCATGGGCTGGTTTGCCGACTCCATGCGGCTGCGGGACGTGATCGGGGTGGTCAGCTCGATCGAAATTCCCCTCCCCGTCGTGCTCGAGTGTGACGACGGTCCGGAGTACGACGCCGGATCGATGACGGCTTGAGAGAAGCCAGGGCTGGGCAATGCCATGATGGAATTTGAGAACCAAGGGAGTGCGGTGCCCGAAGAGCCCTGCCAATGCCCTGACTGCCAGCGTTTTTATCGGGAACACGACCGATTGATTCGCGAAAACCCCACCCTGCGCCAGCAGCAGGAGCTCAATTGGGCTGCGCTGCAATCCTTTCGCACCCTGGCCGGGCGGGTGCTCGAAGACCTGCAGAAGATCCACGGTGACGCTGAGACACCACCTGCCGCACCGCCCACGGCAGCCGGGGCCAAGGGAGCTCCCGAGCCACCGTCAGAGGAGAACGACGCCATGCAGCAGGCCATCGGCGACCTGGAGAACATCAATGCTCACCTGTTCTCGATCGAGGCGCTGATGGAGCGCATCTTCGATGTGCGGGTGCCCGAGGAGGTGGAGCAAAAATTCAAGGAGCAGGCCGGTGAGCTGGCCCCTGATCCCCTCAATGCCGATCGGCTGCGCCTGAATCGCCTGCTGCACCAGACCCCCGACCTGCCCGACCACCGCAGCTAAGCCGCGGTTGCCAGTGCCAGGCATTGGCGGGCCATCAGGCCTTCCTCATCGGAGGGAACGCGCAGCCATTCGATCGGCCCCAGCCAGCCCAGCCGCTCCCTGAGCTCGATCTCCAACAGGGCATCGTTGGCGCCGATGCCGCCGCTGAGGGCGATGGCATCGACTCCGCCGAGGCTGGCGGCCATGGCTCCGATGCCCGCCAGCAGCCGGTGCTGAAACACGGCGAGGGCCAGCCTGGCGCCCCGGTGGCCCGCGGCGGCGGCGCGGCGCAGCTCGGCCCAGTCGCCACTGAGCTCCGAGAGACCGAGCAGGCCGCTTTCGCGGCTGAGGGCCTGATCGATCTGATCGGGGCGCAGGCCCTCGCGCATCAGATGCAGCAGCAGGCCGGGGTCCACAGAGCCGCTGCGGCTGGCCATCACCAGACCCTCCAGGGGGGTGTAGCCCATGGTGGTGTCGATGCTGCGGCCGGCCTGGATCGCCGCCAGGGAGCAACCCGCCCCCAGGTGGCAGCTGATCAGCCGAAGTTGCGTGGGGTGGCCCAGGCGGGCGGCCACCGTCTCGCTCACGTGCTGGTGGTTGAGGCCGTGGAAGCCGAAGCGCCGCAGCCCCTGGGCCCGCCAGCGCGCCGGCAGGGCATAGGTGTAGGCGGCCTCCGGGAGGTGGTGGTGGAAGGCGGTGTCGAAGCAGGCCCACTGCTCGAGCGCCGGATCCCAAGCGATCAAGGCGCGAATCAAGGCCAGGGCGGGCCCGTTGTGGAGCGGCGCCAGGGGCACCAGCGCCTCCAGCGCTTCCACCAGTTCCGGTGTGATCCGGGCCGGCCCGCTGAAGCGCTCTCCCCCGTGCACCACCCGGTGGGCCGCCAGGGTCAGTCGGCCGCGCCAGGGCTCCAGCTGCTCTGCCAACCAGGGCGATGCCCCGCTGCCGCCGGGGCCCTGCCCCTGCCAGAGCCGCTCCCCGGCGCGATCGATCACCGCGCCCTTGAGGCTGGAGCTGCCCAGATTCACCACCAGGGCAAGCTCCACGGCCCGCTCAGTCGAGATCGCAGCTGATGGTGACGGGGAAGGGGGCCACCTGCCAGATGCGCTCGGCGTATTCACCGATGGAGCGGTCGGAGGAGAAGAAGCCCGAGCGGGCGGAGTTCAACAGCGACATCCGGTTCCAGCGCTCCCGATCGGCCCAGGCCCGGTTCACCTCCTGCTGGGCCTTGAGGTAGGCGCTGAAGTCGGCGAACACGTAGAAGGGATCGCGGCCGATGAGGTTCTGCAGCAGCGGGCGGAACAGATCTCCATCACCGTGGCTGAAATGCCCCTGCTCCACCAGGCGAATCACCTCCGGCAGTTCCTCGATCGTGTGCACCAGATCCCAGGGGCGATAGCCCGAGGCGTGCAGGGTGGCGATTTCCTCGGTGGTGTGGCCGAACAGGAAGAAGTTCTCCGCTTCCACCTGCTCGCGGATCTCCACGTTGGCCCCATCGAGGGTGCCGATGGTGAGGGCGCCATTCATGGCGAACTTCATGTTGCCGGTGCCTGAGGCCTCCAGGCCGGCGGTGGAGATCTGCTCGGAGAGATCGGCGGAGGGGTAGACCTTTTCCCCAAGCTTCACGGTGTAGTCCGCCAGGAACACCACCCGCAGACGACCCTCCATGTCAGGGTCGGAGTTGATTGTTTCGGCGATGCCGTTGATAAAACGAATAATAAGTTTGGCCATGTAGTAGCCCGGCGCTGCCTTGCCGCCGAAGATCACCGTGCGCGGCGCTTCACCATCAGCCAGGCCATTCTTGATGCGCAGGTACTGGGCGATCACCTGCAGGGCGTTGAGGTGTTGGCGCTTGTATTCGTGAATCCGCTTCACCTGCACATCGAACAGGGAGGAAGGATCCACCAGCAGGCCGTTGGTGCGGTGGATGTACTGGGCGAGATGTTTCTTGCCGGCGAGCTTGCTCTGCTCCCAGCGCTCCAGGAAGGACCGATCGTGCTGGAGGGGCTCCAGCCGGCGCAGCTGAGCGAGGTCGGCGACCCAGCCCTCACCGATCGCCTCGCTCACCAGAGCGGCCAGCGGTGGATTGGCCAGGGCCAGCCAGCGCCTGGGCGTGACGCCGTTGGTGATGTTGGTGAACTTCTCGGGCCAGAGGCTGGCGAACTCCGGGAAGAGCTGGCTTTTCACCAGATCACTGTGCAGGGCGGCGACCCCATTGACGTGGTGGCTGGCCACGGTGGCCAGGTGGGCCATGCGCACCGCCTTGCGACCCTCCTCATCGATGATCGACACCTTGCGCAGGATCGCTTCGTTGCCGGGGAAGCGCAGGCGCACCTGTTGCAGGAAGCGACGGTTGATCTCGAAGATCAGCTCCAGGTGGCGGGGCAGCAGGCTGCCGAACAGGTCGAGGCCCCATTTCTCGAGCGCTTCGGGCAGGAGCGTGTGGTTCGTGTAGGCCAGTGACTGGCTGGTGATCTCCCAGGCCTGATCCCAGGTCAGACGCTTGTCGTCGATCAGGAGCCGCATCAGCTCGGCCACGGCGATCGCCGGATGGGTGTCGTTCAGCTGCACCGTCCAGTGCTTGGGGAAGTCCGTCACCGGCAGGCCGCGGCGCTCCAGGCTGCGCAGCATGTCCTGCAGGGAACAGCTGACGAAGAAGTGCTGCTGCTTGAGCCGCAGCCGGCGGCCCTCGTCGGTGCCGTCGTTGGGGTAGAGCACCTTGGAGAGGGTTTCCGACCCCACCTTCTCCTCGACGGCGCCGTAGAAGTCGCCGATGTTGAAGGCGTAGAAGTCGAAGCTTTCGGCGGCGTCGGCGCGCCACAGCCTCAGGCGGTTGCAGGTGTTGACCCGGTAGCCCAGCACCGGCACGTCATGGGGAATGCCGATAGCATGCTCCACCGGGATCCAGCGCACGCGGTAGTGGCCCAGGTCGTCCTGGTAGCTCTCGGTGCGGCCACCGAAGCCCACGAAGCAGGATTGGTCCGGGTGGGGCACCTCCCAGGGCCAGCCCCCCTTAAGCCACTTGTCGGTGATCTCCACCTGCCAGCCATCGCGAATCAGCTGGTCGAAGATCCCGAACTCGTAGCGGATGCCGTAGCCGGTGGCGGGGATTTCCAGGCTGGAGAGGGATTCCAGGTAGCAGGCCGCCAGGCGACCGAGACCGCCGTTGCCCAGGCCCGGTTCCTCCTCCATCTCGGTGATCTGTTCCAGGGAATTCACCCCGAAGCGGCGCAGGGCTTCGCTGGCCTGCTCCTGGATGCCCAGCATCAACAGGTTGTTGCCCAGCTGGGGCCCGACCAGGAACTCGGCCGAGAGGTAGGCCACCACCCGCTTAGGGGTGGCGCTGATCGCCTCGATGCCCGCCAGGTAGCGGGTCATCAGCCGGTCGCGCACCGCATGGCTCAGGGCCATGTAGAGGTCGTGGTGGTTGGCGGCGGGGGCGAGCTTGCCGAGGCTGAAGAACAGGTGCTCGGTCATGCCGGCGAACACGTCGTCAGCGGTGAGGCCGTTGCGGTTGGTGTCCGCGTTGCAGCCCGGGGTGGGCAGCCTTAGCTCCATGGGCAGGGTGTCGCTCAAAGCCGATCCTCCAGGGCGGGGTTCCAGCGCCAGTCGGTCACGTCAGGGCTGTCCATGCCGTGAGTATGGGCGTAGGCGCGGTTCTCGAGGATCAGATCCTTCATGCGTTCCTTCACGTGGGCGGCGCGGGAGCCCAGGGAGGGCACCCGGTCGATCACGTCGATCACCAGGTTGAAGCGGTCGATCTGATTGTTCATCGCCAGCTCCAAAGGGGTGTTGATGTTGCCCTTTTCCTTGTACCCGCGAACGTGGAAATTGGCGTGGTTGGTGCGGTTGTAGGTGAGCCGGTGGATCAACCAGGGGTAGCCGTGGAAGTTGAACATCACAGGCCGATCGGTGGTGAACAGGCTGTCGAAATCCCGGTCGCTCAGCCCGTGCGGGTGCTCGCTCGGCTGGGTGAGAGCAAACAGCTTGACCACGTTGATCACCCGGACTCTGAGCTGCGGAATTTCGCTGCGCAGGATCTCGACGGCGGCGAGGGTCTCCTTGGTGGGGATGTCGCCGGCGCAGGCCATCACCACATCCGGGTTGTCGGGTTCGGTGCCCCGGTCGTCGTTGCTGGCCCACTCCCAGAGGCCGATTCCCTTGGCCACATGCCGCTGGGCCTGCTCCAGGGAGAGGTATTGCAGATGCTTCTGCTTGTCGGAAACGATGATGTTGCAGACGTTGGTTTCCAGGAAGGCCTCCTCGGCCACCGCCAGCAGGGAGTTGGCATCGGCCGGAAGATACACACGCACCACCTCGCCGCTCTTGTTCCCGGCCAGGTCGATGAAGCCCGGGTCCTGGTGGGTGAAGCCGTTGTGGTCCTGGCGCCAGACGGTGCTGGAAATCAGGCAGTTCCAGGGGCCGATCGGGGCGCGCCAGGGGGCGTGGTGGATGCAGGATTCCAGCCACTTGGCGTGCTGGTTGAACATCGAGGCGATCACATGGGCGAAGGCCTCATAGGTGTGGAAGAAGCCGTAGCGCCCGGTGAGCAGGTAGCCCTCCATCATTCCCACCAGGGTGTGCTCGCTGAGCATCTCCACCACACGACCTGAACGGCTCAGTTCGCCGCCGCCCACGTCTTCCGGAAGCAGTTCCTCCATCCAGACCTTCTTGCTGACCTCGTAGATCGCCTGCAGCCGGTTCGAGGCGGTTTCATCGGGCCCGAACACCCGCAGGGAATCGGGGTTGCGGGCAATGGTGTCGCGCAACAGGGCCCCGAGCGGCGCGGTGTTCTCCACCTCCTCCTGGCCGGGCTGATCCACCGGCACGGCGTAGTGGGAGATCGGCGGCAGCTGCAGCTTGCGGCGCAGCTGGCCGCCGTTGGCATGGGGGTTGGAGCCCATGCGGCGGCCGCCTGCCGGTGAGAGGCTCTGCAGCTCCGGGATCAGGGTTCCGCCCGCGTCGAACAGCTCCTCGGGCCGGTAGCTGCGCAGCCAGTCCTCCAGCATCCGCAACTGCTCGGGATCCTTGTTCGGCGCCGGCAGCGGCACCTGGTGGGAGCGCCAGAAACCCTCCAGCTTCTTGCCGTTGAGTTCCGTCGGACCGGTCCAGCCCTTGGGGGAGCGCAGCACGATCATCGGCCAGGCGGGCCGGAAGGCCTCACCGCTGGAGCGGGCCTGCTGGCGGATGGCCAGGATCTGCCCCACCGCCTGATCCATCGCCGCGGCCATCGCCCGGTGCATGGCCTCCGGTTCGTGCCCTTCCACGAACAGCGGATTCCAGCCGTAACCGCGCATCAGATGCTCCAGTTCCTGATGGCCGATGCGGGCCAGCAGGGTGGGGTTGGCGATCTTGTAGCCGTTCAGGTGCAGCACCGGCAGCACGGCGCCATCGCTGATCGGATTGAGGAACTTGTTGATGTGCCAGGAGGTGGCCAGGGGGCCGGTCTCGGCCTCCCCGTCACCGACGCAGGCCAGGGCGATCAGCTCCGGGTTGTCGAACACCGCGCCGCAGGCGTGGGAGAGCACATAGCCCAGTTCGCCCCCCTCGTGGATCGAGCCCGGGGTTTCGGGGGTGCAGTGGCTGCCGATGTGGCCGGGGAAGGAGAATTGCTTGAAGAAGCGCCGCATCCCATCGGCGTCCTGGGATTTGTCGGGATAGACCGCGCTGTAGCTGCCATCGAGGTAGGTGGGGCCCAGCACCCCCGGAGCTCCATGGCCCGGCCCCGACAGGTAGATCATGTCCAGGTCGTGCCGGCGGATCATCCGGTTGGCGTGGGCCCAGATGAACGCCTGACCCGGACTGGAGCCCCAGTGGCCCAGCAGCCGGTTCTTGATGTGCTCGGGCCGCAGCGGCTCCCGTAGCAGGGGGTTGTCCTGCAAGTAGATCATTCCCACGGCCAGGTAGTTGGCCGCCCGCCACCAGGCGTCGATCAGGGCCAGTTCCTCCGCGCCGGGGTCAACCAGGCTCTGCGGGTCGACCTCGATCGTGAGGGGTTCCATAGGGTCGCGGCGCCGGACCGTCGGACCGTAGCCAGAGTTCGGCAAGGGACGGGCATGGAGCATCACAAGCCAGGGTCTCGACACCAACCCTCCGCAGCGATCCCCTTCGGGGCTGGTCAGAGTGGAGAGAGCCGCCTGGCCCCGCGATGAGCCATCCCCTGCCGGAGACCCTCAGGGGCTGGGGCCTGAGCTGGGGCGGCTGGCTGGACAACCGCCGCGGGGAGTGGTGGCTGCTGGCCCAGCTGCTGCTGATCGCCCTGCTGCTGCTGCTGCCAGCTTTTCCACCCCCGGCCGCCCTTGGGTTGGTGTGGCCCCTGGCCCTGCGGCTGCTGGGTGCCGGCGCCGTGGCCGTCGGACTGGCGCAAGCTCTGCGCGCCTTCCTGAACCTGGGGCCCAGCCTCACCCCCCTGCCGGACCCCATGCCCGGGGCGCCCCTGGTGACCACGGGGGCCTATGGCCGGGTGCGTCACCCGCTCTATCAGGCCGTTCTGATCGCTGCCCTGGGGATGGCCCTGGCCCTCGGCAGCGTCCTGCACCTGCTGCTGCTGCTGGCCCTGGCCGCTGTGCTTGGCGGCAAGGCCCGGCGCGAGGAGCGGCAGCTGCTGCTCCAACACCCGGATTACGCCGGTTACCGCACCTCCACGGCGGCGATCGTGCCGGGGCTGCCCTGGCTCGACTGGCGCGCCTGAGGCTTCAGGGATCCTGATCGTTTTCCCGGTTGGCCAGGCTCCAGAACAGGCCGGCGAGCACCGCCATCAGCCCCAGGCTGCTGGCCCAGGCGGGTCCCAGGGCCCAGCTCACGGCCAGGTCGGTGAGCAACCCCACCACCAGGGCCAGGGCGAGACTGCTGAGGATCAAGGCGACCTGCTGGAGCCGCTCATCCAATGGGCCCTCCCCCAGGGCCTGCTCGAAGCGGGCCAGGGGGGCGCTCAGGGGCAGGTAGAGCGCCAGGGCCCACAGCGCCGAGCCCGGCAGCAGGGGGGACCAGTCGGGCACGGGGTGGCCTGCGATGGAAGCTCCCTAGCATCGACGACCTTGCGCCGTTCCATGGCCCCCTGGTCGTATCTGGACCATTCCGTGTTCAGCCTGTCTCGCACCCCGGACGCCCCGGTGGGGCCTGCCCTGCTGCTGGTGCATGGGTTCGGGGCCTCCACGGACCACTGGCGCTTCAACATCCCGGTGCTGGCGGAGCGCCACGAGGTGCACGCCATCGACCTGCTCGGCTTCGGCCGCAGCGCCAAGCCGGAGGGACTGGCCTACGGCGGCGACCTCTGGCGCGATCAGCTGGCGACCTACGTGCGCGAGTGCATCGGCCGCCCCACCGTGCTCGTGGGTAACTCCCTGGGGGGCTACTCCGCCCTCGCGGCCGCGGTGGCCCTGGGCGAGCTGGCGGCGGGGGTGGTGCTGCTCAACGCCGCCGGCCCGTTCAGCGCCGAACAACGGGAGCCGCAGGGCTGGGGCGCCATCGCCCGGGCCACAGTGGGTTCGGCCTTGCTGCGCAGCCCTGTGCTGCAGCGGCTGCTGTTCGAGAACCTGCGCCGGCCGGCGACGATCCGCCGCACCCTCAACCAGGTGTATGTGGATCGCACCAACGTGGATGCGGAGCTGGTGGAAGCGATCCGGCGGCCCTCCAGGGATCCTGGTGCCTTTGGGGTCTTCCGCACCGTCTTCGACATCCCCCGCGGCCAGCCCCTCGATGGGCTGTTTGAGCAGCTCCAGGCGCCCTTGCTGCTGATCTGGGGCCTGAAGGATCCCTGGATCAACGCCGAGGGGCGTCGGGCCCGGTTCCTCGCCCATGCCCCCGCCGGCACCCGTGAGGTGCTGCTGGAGGCGGGCCACTGCCCCCACGATGAGGTGCCGGCGGTGGTGAACAAGGAGCTGCTGGGCTGGCTGGCCGAGCTCCAGGATCCGCGTCCACTGCCCCCTTCACCCTGATCCCCCATGCCCCTCAGCCAACGCGCCGAGCCCTACCCCCACTGGACTTACACCCACCCCGCCACGGGCGATCAGTTGCTACTGGTGCCTGAACGGGGCGGCCTGGTGACGGGCTGGAGCAGCGCCGGCCGCGAGCGGCTCTATTTCGATGCGGCGCGTTTCGCCGATCCGGCCCTCTCGGTGCGCGGCGGCATCCCGGTGCTGTTTCCGATCTGCGGCGGCCTGCCGGATCACCCGTTGCCCCAGCACGGCTTCGCCCGTGACCGGCCCTGGTCGCTGGCGCTGCTGGAGGACGGCGAGGGGGTGCGGCTGCAGCTGTGCGACGACCCCAGCACCCTGGCCCTGTTTCCCCATCCCTTCCGCCTGAGCCTGGAGGTGCGCCCCCAGAGTGCGGCGCTGGAGATCCGGGTCCGGGTGGAGAACCCGGGGGATCAGCCCTTGCCGTTCAGCTTCGGGCTCCATCCCTATTTTCAGGTCACGTCCCTGGAAGAGGCGCGGATCGAGGGGTTGCCTGAGCAGGTGGTGAACCAGCTCACGATGGAGCCGGCCACCAGCGCCGAACTGCTGGAGGGCTTGCCGCAGGGGGTGGACTTGCTGGCTGCCCCGACGCAGCAGGTGCGACTGCTGGACACGGCAAGGGGCGAGGCGATCAGCCTGGAGACCACGGCCCCGTTGGATCTGGTGGTGGTCTGGAGCGATCCGCCCCGGCCGATGGTCTGCCTGGAGCCCTGGACGGCCCCCCGTGGCGCCCTGCTCAGTGGCGACCGGCTGCAGCGACTGGCTCCCGGAGAAGCGTTGGATCTGCTGACCCGCTACAGGCTGACGCCGGCCTGAGCCACCCCTGGCAGCCGGCCCCGGGCCAGTTGCTGCAGGGGGTCGAACTGGCGCTTGAGCGCTTCGATCAGAAGCCGATCGGGGGCGTCCCCCCAGGCGGCAAGTTCCGCCCCCTCGGGCTGCTCCAGCACCGTGAGATAGCCGCCCAGATCGATGCAGCGCCGCCGCAGCTCCTGCACCTGGTAGGGCGCCAGCTGACCAAGACCTGCGCCCGCCGGCGCCCAGGCCAGCCCCAGGCCGCTGCCGGCCCCGAGGGCCAGCGGCACCGCCTGAAGCAGGCGGTGGGCCAGCAGCTCGGCGCCGTGGGCGGGCAGCACCCCCAGCCGCAGCAACCAGCGCTCCTCTTTTTTGGGGGCTGGTTGGCTCAGCAGGCCATCGCCCAGCCCCAGGGCCCGCAGGGCCTCGAGGCGCTCGCTGTCGAGGGGCTGGGGGTAAACGCCCTGGGCGCGGGCTTCGGCGGCGACCGCCGCGATTTGCTCGGCCAGGGCCTCGGGGCTGACGCTGGCCAGGCTGAGCAGCAGCGCCGGGGTTGGCTCCAGGCCCGTCTGGGCTGTGAGCGCCGCTCCCCAGAGGTCAATCAGTTCAGGGGTGAGGCTGGAGCTGAGCAGCCAGCGGCGCAGGCGCTCCAGGGCCTCGCCTTCCCCCAGCAGCAGCAGGCCGCGGCGCTGGGGCGGCACGGGCGCTGTGCGCAGGGTGAGTTCGGTGATCAGGCCCAGGGATCCCCAGCTTCCGGTGAACAGGCGCATCAGGTCGTAGCCCGCCACGTTCTTCACCACCCGCCCGCCGGCGTGGGCGGCAATGCCGTCGCTGCGCAGCAGGCCAATGCCGATCACCTGGTCGCGCACCCCCAGGTGGCGGTGCCGCAGACCACCGGCCAGGCCCCGGGCCACCAGACCGCCGACGCTGCCGGAGTCGCTGCCATCGGAGCCGCTGCCCCAGGGCCAATCAATTGCGAGCCACTGCTGCCGCTCCGCCAGGGCTTCTTGCAGCTCCTTGAGCCCCAGACCGGCCTGGACGGTGACGGTGAAATCGCCGACGGCGTGGTCGATCAGCCGATCCAGCCGCCGGCAGCTGACCGCGGTGGCCTTCGGGCTGGGCGGACCCCAATGCAGGCGGCTGCCGTGACCGGCGGGCAGCCAGGGGGTGGCCTCGGCGTGCAGCTGGCGCACCAGCTCCGGCAACTCCCTGGGATCCGGGGTGATCACGGCACGATGGTGCCATGCGAGCGCTCCCGAAGATCGTCGTTTTCGACGACGACCCCACAGGCTCCCAGACGGTTCACAGCTGCCCACTGCTGCTGCGCTGGGACCAGCCGGCGTTGGTGGAAGCTCTGAACGATCCCTCGCCGTTGCTGTTCTTACTCACCGACACCCGAGCCCTGCCGCCCGAGCAGGTGGCCGAGCGGGTGCGGGAGATCTGCCGGGCGCTTGAGGCGGCCCGCCAGGAGGCGGGTCTCCAGGACTGGCTGCTGGTGAGTCGGGGAGATTCGACCCTGCGGGGTCACTTCCCCTTGGAGGTGGAGGTGATCGCCGCTGAACTGGGTCCGTTTGAGGCCACCCTGCTGGTGCCGGCTTTCCTGGAGGGGGGACGCACCACGGTGGACGGGGTGCACCTGTTGCAGGGGGAGCCCGTGCACAGCACACCCTTCGGCCGCGACCGCTTGTTCGGTTACAGCAGCAGTTTCCTGCCGGACTGGGTGGAGCAAAAGACGGGCGGCCGCGTGCCAGCTGCGGCGGTGCGGCGGATCGGCCGCACCGAGCTGGAAGCGGCGATCGCCAGCCCCGCAGGAGCCCGAGCCCTGGCTGACACACTCCTGAGCCTGCGCGGCAACCCGTTCGTGGTGGCCGATGCCGAGCGGCCCCAGCACCTGGAGGCCCTGGCCGCGGCTGTTTGGACCGCCCAGGAGACCGGAGCGCGCCTGCTGATTCAGTCGGCGGCGGGGCTGATCCGGGCCCTGGCGGCCCTGACGCCCCAGCCCCTTAATGCTGCTGGCCTGGCGGCGTTGCGGCGTGGCCCCGCCCCGGGGGCGGTGCTGGTGGGCTCCCATGTGCCCTTGGCGGACGAGCAGCTGGCAGCCCTGCTGGCGGAACCCGATTGCGGCGGTGTCGAGTTGCCGGTGGAACGCGTGCTCGACAACCTGCGCCAGGGGAGACCGCCCGGTGAGGGGATTGAGACGGAGCTCCTGGAGGCGATGCAAAGCCTGCGCCGGCAGGGCCGTACCCCTGTGCTGTTCACCAGCCGCGGTGAAGCCAGCTGTGTCGACGAAGCCGAACGCCGGGCCTTCGGTGAGGCGCTAGCGGCGCTGATGGCCCGAATCGCCGCCGCCCTGCCGCAGGATCTGAGCTATCTGATCAGCAAGGGGGGCATCACCACCCAGACCCTGCTGGCCGAGGGGCTGGATGCGGCGGCGGTGCGGCTGGAGGGTCAGTTGCTGCCGGGGCTTTCCCTGGTGTGGCTGTCGGCTGATCATCCCCGCTTCCCGCTGCTGCCGGTGCTCACCTTCCCGGGGAACCTGGGCGAGGCCGCCACCCTGGTCATGGCCTGGCGGCACATGGCCAGCGCCCGCGACGTCCACTGGGATCAATCCGATCCAGCCGGAAGCACCTAGGGTCACGCCCATCCGTACGGGCCCGGGCAGCCGGCTTTGCAAGCACTTCATGACCTTTCCAGCGCTGTTGCTTGAGGTGGGCAGCCACGAGATCGAGGTGGCCGAAACCCTGATCGGGGTTGGCCGCTTCGTGCTGATCTTCATTGCCGCCCGCGCCCTGGCGGAAGTGCTGGTGCGGCTGCAGTTGCCCACGATCCTCGGGGAACTGATCGCCGGGGTGCTGATCGGCCTCTCGGGCCTGCACCTGATCCTGCCGCCTGAAACCCAGGGTGAGCTCAGCTCCTGGTTCGTGAACACCATCTCGTCCCTGGCCCACCTGGGCCCCACGGAGGTGCGGGAGCTCTATGCCGAAACCTTCCCCAACCTGCAGGCGGTGGCCACCATCGGCCTGTTCTCGCTGCTGTTCCTCACGGGCCTGGAGAGCGATCTCGATGAGCTGATGGCGGTGGGCACCCAGGCCTTCACCGTGGCGACCACGGGGGTGGTGCTGCCCTTCGCGATCGGCACTTTTGGCCTGCTCTGGATCTTCCACGTGCCGCTGATTCCGGCTGTATTTGCTGGAGCGTCGATGACCGCCACCAGCATCGGCATCACCGCCAGTGTGTTCAGCGAACTCAAGTTCCTGCGCACCAAGGAGGGACAGATCGTGATCGGTGCGGCCGTGCTCGATGACATTCTCGGCATCGTGATCCTGGCGGTGGTGGTGGCCCTGGCCGCCAGCGGCACCGTGGCGATCGGGCCGATCGTGAAGCTCTGCCTAGCCGCCGTGGTGTTCGTGGTGGTGTCACTGGTGCTCAGCCGCACGGCCGCTCCCCTGTTCGACTGGGCGCTGGATCAGCTCAAGGCCCCCGGTGAGGTGGTGGTGGCCTCCTTCCTGGTGCTGTGTGTGGCCTGCTTCGCCTCCCAGGCGATCGGCCTGGAGGCGGCCCTGGGGGCCTTCGCCGCCGGCCTGATCCTCAGCAGCTCCCGCCATATCAAGGCGATCGAGGCGGCGGTGAAACCTCTGGTCGGCCTGTTCTCCACGGTGTTCTTCGTGCTGATCGGCACGACCATGGACCTGTCGGTGCTCAATCCGATGGATCCCGCCAACCGGGAGGGCCTGATCGTGGCCGGTTTCCTGCTGACGGTGGCGGTGGTCACCAAGGTGGTGGCCGGCTGGAGCTACCTCTGCAAGGAACCCACCAACCGGCTGGTGGTGGGGCTGGGGATGATGCCCCGGGGTGAAGTCGGCTTGATTTTCCTTGGGCTCGGCACCCAGGCCGGCCTGCTCACGCCTGCCCTGGAGGCGGCCATTCTGCTCATGGTGATCGGCACCACCTTCCTGGCGCCGGTGTTGCTGCGGCTGGTGATCAAACCCGCCCCCGCTGAGCAGCTGGCCTGAGGCAAGGCCGGGCCTGATCGGGGTGCTTGAGGCCCCCGTCAGCCGCAAAGCGCTTGGCGTGTCACCCAAGTGGCCCGGAAGCGGCCCCGCACCCGCTCACCCATGGGGCTCACCAGGTCGAAGCTTCCCAGCACCGGCTGGCCCGGAAGCACCGATCGGAAGCTGACGCGGCCCTTGAGCAGGCCGTCCACCCCTGGTCTTGGCTGCAGGGTGATCGAGCCGATCCTGGCGTCGGCAGGGAAGTCGAACGCACTCGGTTCGCTCAGGTTGGGCCCCTTCCAGATCGCGATCGAGAGCGTGGCGGCCGGTCGGTTGGGCCGGGCGGGCCAGGGCATGGTGACCGTGAAGGCGGCCCCGTCCCAGGGGGCGCAGTCGTTCCAGATCTGGGCGGGCAGGGGCGTGGCGGCGGATCCGGGCTGTTTGGTTGGGCTGGCCAGCAGGTCGGTGGGCAGGCCCAGGGCCAGGAGGCCGCCCACCGTGACCAGGGCCCTGAGGACAGCTGAGGGGGATGGAGCGGCCATGGCTGGATCAGGAGTCGGGGGCGGCGCGCTGGGGGAACGAGATCTCCAACACAACACAACCCTGATCGGTCCGAAAGGGCCCATGGACCTCACCCGGCGGGCGGCTGGCGTAGTGGCCGGCCTCCAGCCAGATCCCGAAGGCCGCATCGAACAGCCGCCCACTGACGATGAACACCTCTTCCGGGTATGCATGCACCTTGGCGCCGAAGGCGGCCGTATCAGCGCCTGGGTGGAAGCGGGTCAGGCGCGTGATCTCGCCGGTGGCGGGAGCAAGGCTCAAGGTGAGCTCCTCGGCCTGGTGCTCGAGCCCCGCCACCGGCGTCCAGCGGTGGCGTTGGTCTTCGGCGTAGACGTTCCCATATGGGCTGATGCTTTTCACCGTGGTGCTTTTCACAGATCGCCCTGCTCGATTTCATCGAGGTAGAGGAAGGTGGGGGCATGCACGCCGGCCTCCTGGCGCAGTTTCACCAGTCCCGGCGATTCGAAGAAGGCGCGCGCCGCCTCGAGCGAGGTCCAGGCGGAGAAATGAATCACGTGGTTCGGATCGGAGGCCTCCCGCAGCAGCTGATAGCTGCGTTCCCCGGCTTTGCGGCGGATGCTGGCGGCGTCATCGAAGATCCGCTTCCAGGCTGGATAGCTCTCCACGGCATGGAGGATCAGCACGTGGGGCATGGGCGCTGGGCGTAGCCCCTGAGTCAAGCAGCGCCAGCGCAGGCCTCAGCGGGATTCAATCCTGTTGGCCGGGGCCCTCGGGCCCGTCATCGAGCTGGCGGCGCAGGCGGTCGAGTTCGCTGCGCAGGTCATCGAGATCGCTGCGGTTGCGCTCCCGTTCCTGGTCGGGGTACTGACGCAGGGAGCGGAACATCAGGCCGGCGCCGCCACCAACCATGGCCACCATCGCCAGCAGGCTCCACAGGCTGGTGGGCCGGAAGCTGAACACCAGGCTTTGGAGCACCAGCACCCCGAGGGCGGCGGAGGTGGCCCCGATCAGAAGCCAGGCCAATTTGCGGTAGGTGCCGGCCAGGAGCAGGGCAGCGCCGATGGCGAGGGGCACCATCAGCAGACCGAAACCCTGGCCATTGTCGAAGCCCATCAGCCCACCGAAGAAACTGCCTCCGCGGCCGGCCGAGCCCCTTCCGAACCAGCCCCCCAACCCCAACGACCCCTGGGAGCCCACCATCACCTGGCTGGTGAAGAGCACGATGCCGGCGGCGAACAGGGCCCCACCGAACAGGAACAGGAGGAAGTCCTCGGTGGGCTTGCGGCGCATGGATAGGGCCCAATGCGCTCATCCTGCGCAGGGGGCCGGAGGCTGTCAATCGCGCCTCCCCTCCCTTCACAGCCTCACCAGGGGACTCCTCCGTCACCCCCACCAACCTCAGCTGCCTGCGAGGCTCCGTGCCAGCAGTTGGATCGGATGCAGCACCTCGATCGCTCGCCCGGTGCCTTCCATGTGCTGACGGATCTGCAGCGTGCAGCCGATGTTGGCGCTCACCGCCAGGTCGGCGCCGGTGCCGGAGAGATCCTGGGCTTTGAGGCGGCCCAGTTCGGCGGCCTCGGTGGGCTGCACCAGGTTGTAGATGCCGGCGCTGCCGCAGCACACCCCTGCTTCTGTGGCCTCGCGCAGCTGCACGTGGGGGATGCGCCGCAGCAACGCCCGGGGCTGCTCGGAGATCCCCTGGCCGTGGAGCATGTGGCAGGCGTCGTGATAAGCGAGCCGCAGAGGCCGCTCGGCGCTGGCGGGTGTGCCATCGCCGTGGCGCAGGGGCTGCAGGCGCGCCATGGCCTCCTTGCTCAGGCCGACGCGTTCCAGAAATTCCTGGATGTCTTCGACCCGGGCGGCGAAGGCGCTGCCGCGGGCGGCCCAGGCGGGTTCGTTCGCCAGCAGGCGGTCATAGGCCTTGAGGGTGTGGCCGCAGCCGGAGGCCGCCACCAGCACGGCATCCAGGGGTTCACTCCCCGCCGGCTTGCCCGGGCCGATCACGGCGTCGAAGGCGATGATCAGATCCCCCGCCAGCTGCCGGGTCTGCTCCAGTTCCCCCTGGTGGTGGGTGACGGCCCCGCAGCAGTTCTGGGCCGGGGGGATCACCACCTCGATGCCATTGGCGCTCAGCACTTCGATGGCCGCCCGGTTCACCTCGGGATCAAACAGCCGCTGCACGCAGCCCAGCACCAGCCCCACCCGGTGGCGCCGCTCGCCCTGGGCGGGCACCACCAGGGGGGAATCATCTGTGAACGCCTCGGGTGCCAGGGGCGGCAGCAGCCGCTCCATCGCCTCGAGCCCCGGCCCGAGCAACCGGGTGAGGCCGCTGGAGCGCGCCAGTCGTTGCAGCGGTGTGCCGGCGTAGGGGCGCAGCGGCGTCAGAAGCGCCCGAAGCCGCCGGGGGTAGGGCAGCAGCGCAAACAGCAGCTGACGAAAGCGGCGCTGGCCGGGACTGCGCAGCTCCGGCGCGTTGAGCTTGGGCCGGGTGGCCTCGATCAGTTCGTCGTAACGCACGCCCGAGGGGCAGGCCGTGACGCAGGCGAGGCAGCCCAGGCAGGAATCGAAGTGGCCCGCCACCGTGGCATCGAGTTCCAGTTCGCCCGCTTCAATCGCCTTGAGCAGGTGAATGCGCCCCCGGGGCGAATCCATTTCCGTGCCCAGCACCCGGTAGCTGGCACAGCTGGGCAGGCAGAAGCCGCAGTGCACGCAGGGGTCGCTGGCCGGGTTGGCCGGCAGTGCCGGGGCCGCCGGGGACGCGGCTGACAGGGCAGGAGCAGGCAGCTCAGTGGCAGGCAGTGGGGCGCTCATAGGAGCCAGTCTGCCCCGCTGCTTCACCCCCCGAAGTGCCGCACCACGGCCTCGGCGAAGCCCGAGCAGCTCACCGGCTCCACCCGGGGCTCCATCAACCGCGCCAGGTCGTAGGTGACTTCGCCGTTGGCGATGGCGGCGCTGATCCCGGCGGTGATCAGATCGGCCGCCTCTTGCCATCCCAGGTATTCGAGCATCATCACGCCGCTCAGGATCACCGAACCGGGGTTGATGCGATCGAGGCCGGCGTGCTTGGGGGCCGTGCCGTGGGTGGCCTCGAAGATCGCCGCGTTGTCGCCGATGTTGGCGCCAGGGGCCATCCCCAGGCCCCCCACCACGGCGGCGGCGGCGTCGGAGATGTAGTCGCCGTTGAGGTTGAGGGTGCAGAGCACCGAATACTCCTGGGGCCGGGTCTGGATCTGCTGGAAGATGCTGTCGGCGATGCGGTCGTCGACGAGCACCATGCTCTTCCACTTGCCGTAGCCGTGGCTCTCGCCGATGGCCTCGATCACCCCCTTCACCTCCTCATCCACCGCCGCTTTCTTCTCGGGGGTGAGGCTGTCGTAGCCTGGTTCGATCATGCGCGCGTTGGCCTCGACCGTGAGGCCGTGGTTGCGCTCCAGGTTGGAGAGGATCCAGCTCTCGCGCTCGGTCACGCAGACGTCGCGGAACTCGGTGGTGGCCAGTTCGTAGCCCCAGTCGCGGAAGGCACCTTCGGTGAATTTCATGATGTTGCCCTTGTGCACGAGGGTCACGTGGCGCTTGGCGCCCTCGAGGCCAAGGGCGTGCTGGATCGCCTTGCGCGCGTGGCGCTGGGTGCCGAATTTGCTCACCGGCTTGATGCCGATGCCGGCCCCTTCGGGGATGCGGCGGCCCTTGAGCTTGCCGTTGGCGGGGATCACCTCGTCGTTGAGGTGGCGGATCAGTTCGATGCCCACCGGGTCATCGGAGGCCCACTCGATCCCCATGTAGATGTCTTCGGTGTTCTCCCGGTAGACGATCACATCGAGATCCTGCGGCCGCTTGTGGGGGCTGGGGGTGCCCTCGTAGTAGCGGCAGGGGCGAACGCAGCAGTAGAGATCGAAGATCTGGCGCAGGGCCACGTTGAGTGAGCGGATGCCACCACCGATCGGCGTGGTCAGCGGGCCCTTGATCGCCACGCCGAACTGCTCGATTGCCGTGAGCGTGTCCTGGGGGAGGTACTGGTAGGTGCCATAGAGCTCGCAGGCCTCGTCGCCCGCGAAAACCTTGAACCACTCGATCCGCCGCTCGCCGCCGTAGGCCTTGGCCACCGCCGCATCCAGCACCCGCTGGGTGGCGGGCCAGATGTCGACGCCGGTGCCATCGCCGCGGATGAAGGGAATGATCGGGTCGCTTGGGACGATCGGTTGGCCGTTCTCGAAGCGAATCGCCGTGCCGTTGGTGGGGGGCGTGAGCTTCTCGTAGGCCTTCTGTTCGGTGATCGCCATCGACGCCAGCAGTTGCGGAGCGCCGAGATTAGGTTGCGCATTCACCCCGTTCTGCTCAGGGGAAACGGCATGAACGCGGCGGATCAGGCACGCACCCTGGAGATCACCCAGGCGATCGCCACGGCGGCCGGCCTGTTTCGTCAGCAGTTCCCCGCCGCCAAGGCCAACCTCAACCCCTGGCGCGATGACCCGCTCACGCGTCAGTTTCAGGAGCGGGAATCGATCGACCTGGCCTTCCACTTCCCCGGCTGGAGCCCCCGGCTGCAGTGCCGCAGCTTGCTGGTGCAATTGCGCCTGGCCCAGCGACCGGAGCGCGGATCGACCGAGCGTCCGCGGCTTCTGGGGGTGTTGATCAGCGGCATGACCTTCCACGGCGAGCAGTGGCGCCTGGCCACCGTGGGCGCCTGGGAACCCAACGGCAGTCTCTTGCCCGAGGCCGCCGTGGTCACCAAGCTGCAGACCTTCTGCCGGGAGCTGTTTGAGCTGTTTGAGGGCGAGCGCTTGGCGGCCTGAAAGGCCAGGGCTCACCAGAGCACTCGAATCGGATAGAGCTGGATGGCTCGGTCCGAGGTCACCAGTTCAAGGCCGTGCTCGATCGCCTGACAAATGAGCATGCGATCGAAAGGATCGCGGTGATGGTCGGGCAGTTTGCTGAGATGGGTGAGCGCACCTTCTTGCAAGGGCAAGGTTTCGATGCCATGGCGTAAGCGCTCCCGCAGGATGTAAGCGGCAGGGGGCTCGGGAAACGGAAGTCGTCCGGCCTGGGCTTTGAGAACCATTTCCCACTCGCTCACCACGCTGAGGAAAAGGGGTCTGCTTGGATCGACAAGCGCGTCTCGGGCCTTGCTCGAAAGCTCATCAGGCGTTCGCAGCATCCAAAGAAAGGTGCAGCTATCGAGCAGCAGGCCTGGCTTCATGGGACCAGGCCTTCAAAGGCGGCCTGAAGGTCATCGGGAAGGGGTTCAAAAAAGCTGGGCGGGATGGGGATACCCGCATCCACCGCTTGGCCGAGTTGACGGGGTGCGCTGGGAAGGGGGCTTGCCAGCGGACGCAGTTCGGCAATGGTCTTGTTGCGTCGGCTGATCACCAGGCTTTCCCCCCGTTCCACCCGATCGAGCAAGGCGGCGAAGTGGGTTTTGGCCTCTTGGGCGCTGAAGGTGGTCATCTGCTCAGCACCAAGTCTGGTATCAGACTAGGGGGACGACCCTTGAGCTGATCGATTGGTCGACCGGTAGACCGATCCGTTCGAGGAGATTGGCTGGCGCGTAACCCTTCGCAACCTTGCCGCCGGTCACCGGAAGCCCCCGCGTAGCTTTGAACGTCTGCCATGCCGCGTTTTCGAGCGCCCGTTTCGACGATGACCGTCGCCCTTGCCACCCAACTGCGTGAAGGGACCAAGAAGTCCCACACCATGGCCGAGAACACCGGTTTCGTGACCTGCTTCCTCAAGGGGGTCGTTGACAAGGCCAGCTACCGCAAGCTTGTGGCCGACCTCTACTTCGTCTACGCCGCGATGGAGGAGGAAATCGGCAAGCTCAAGAACCATCCCGTGGTGGGTCCGGTGGCTTTTGAGCAGCTCAACCGCCGCGAGAGCCTCGAGGCCGACCTGGCCTACTACTTCGGCCCCGACTGGCGCAACCAGATCAAGCCCTCACCCGCGGCGGCCGCCTACGTGGCCCGCCTCCACCAAGTGGCGGCTGAGTCGCCCGAGCTGCTGGTGGGCCACCACTACACCCGCTATCTGGGCGATCTCTCTGGCGGCCAGATCCTCAAGAACATTGCCCAGAAGGCCATGAACCTGGGCGAAACTGATGGCCTGAACTTCTACGAGTTCGAGGCCATCGACGACGAGAAGGCCTTCAAGGTCACCTACCGCGCCACCCTCGATCAGCTGCCGATCGACCAGGCCACGGCCGATCGCATCGTTGAGGAAGCCAATGAGGCGTTCCACCTGAACATGACCATGTTCCAGGAGCTCGAAGGCAACCTGGTGGCCGCCATCGGCAAGGTGCTGTTCGGCTTCCTCACCCGCCGTCAGCGCACCGGCAGCACTGAGGTCGTGGCCGCCTGAGCGCCCGGCTTTGCGTCCGCTCCGCTTTCTGGTCCCCGGCACCACGGGGAAGTTCCGCTGCGGCGGCCTGCAGGTGGAACTGCAGACCGCCCGCCTGGTAGGGGCCCTCACGGGGTCTGAGCTGGTCACCTACCGGCGCCGGGAGCCGGGCAGGCCGTTTCTTCCCGATCTGCTGCGCAACGAACCAAGCCCCGGCCAGGCCCTGTGGGTGGTGAGCTGGGGGTTCGACGTGCCCAAGCTGCTGCGGCGTCTGCGGGGCCGCCCCAGCGCCTACCACGCCCACAGCAGCGGCTATGGCTTCGATCTCCCCCCCGGGGTGCCGGTGCTGGCGGTGAGCCCCAACACCCTGGGCTATTGGGGCGATCGGGCCCCGCGGAACCCGTTGTTTCTGGTGCCCAATGCGATCGAGCCCCGTTGGGGCGACGACGGCGCCGTGCGCGATCCTGCCCGGGTCGCCCGGCGGCCGATCGACGTGCTGGTGCAGGCGCGTAAGAGCAGCGCCTATGTGCTCAGGCAGCTGGTGCCCGCGCTACGGGCCCGGGGGCTACGGGTGGAGGTGCAGAGCGGCTGGGTGGAGGATCTGGTGGATCTGTTCCGTTCCGCCAGGGTCTACCTCTACGACTCCGCCGACTACTGGCGCGGCCGGGGGGTGAGCGAGGGCTTCGGACTGCCGCCCCTGGAGGCCATGGCCAGTGGCTGTGTGGTGTTCAGCAGCCATAACAACGCCTTGGCAGACTTGCTGGATCCAGGGGTGGTGGGCCATCAGATCGGCTGCGGCACGCTGGAGGTGGATCTCGGCGGATTGTGGCGGCTGTTGCGGAGCCAACGGTCTGGCAGCCTGCGGTCGCTGAATTGGAGACATTGCTTCAGCAAGTGGGCGAGGAAGTTCTGTTGCAGCGTTGGCGGTTGGGGCTTGAGCAGATCAGGCATCATTGGCACCGGGTTCTGAACCAGCGCTCCAGCATGCTTAAGGTTCCATCACCCCGTGCGTTGCGTTTTCGTCTATTCAAGGATGTACTTCTAAGCAAACTTGGTTTACTTTGACCGCATTTGCATCGCGTTCGGCGCCTAGCTTCGGTTGTTCCGCAAGAGCAGTCGATAGTAGATGGCCAAACAACGCTGTGAGAAGGGGCACCGCACCTTGAGCATGCCTAGCTCTAGGAGGTTGAATAAAAGTGCGTACATGAAAAGTGCAGTTAGACCCGTGATGGTGGCGTTAAAGCGTAGTCGACGCCATAGCCGAAGCCCCAGAGTTGCAAGCGCAACTAGCAGCGCCGCAAGTGGCAGGGTGCCAGATTTGGCCCAGATTTGCAGGGGTAGGTTGTGAGCATGAGTCAGCGGTCGATCGTGACCAGGTAGGAATATTTGGCAGAGTTGGCGAGCCTTGCCATAGCCTGCCCCAAAAAGAAAGCGATTGTTGCCACTGAAAGGTAGACTTGCATAGCAACGCCAAAGATCGATCCGGCCTTGGTCACTAATAAGATTTTCTTCTCCGTAGAGCTCGGTGGCTGCCTTTGTGAGCTCTTGAATCTGGGGAGTTTCGCGAAGAATGAAAACACCTAAAAGAACGATTGAGGTGCCAGCTAATACAGCCGCCTCTGGGCCTTTCAGTCTGAAGGTTTTCCAGTGACGTTTCATTGCGCCATGGCGCAGTGCCCATCCCATGATCAGGGTGATGGGAATGAGACCCAGTCCGGCTCTTGACTGGGTTCCAAGAACCATGACTGTATAGAGCAATGTGCCCAGTCCGATCAGCAGGCGGATGGGTTGGTTCTTGGTCAGCTGGAAAGCCGCCGCACCTGCAACGGCAGCCAAGCCTGACAGCAGGGCCGTATGGTTAATCAGTAAAAACCCCTAATTTGAATCCTTCGATATCGCTGGCGAGGATATGGACTAGGATACGATTCATGTTCAGCGCGGCTCCTGTGGCGACTGCCAGGCAGAGGCTTGTTGCCTGCAACCGCCAATAATCACAGGCTCTTGCCCTGGCCGCTCAGGAAAGCTGCAATCAGAAGCACGTAATCCATATGGGAAACCGGCCGTGGGCCTTCACTCAGCACAATTCCTCGCAAATTCAGTAGTATGATTGTACCTACCGCAAATGCCCAGATCCTTGATTTTGCTTGTCCGCATAGGCCAACGAGAACCCACGCGGTGGTCAGTGCAGCGCTGATCTGCGGCTCATCTGGCATCAGTCAAATGGCCGTGATCGCCAAAGCCAGCAATGCTGCTTCAGCAAGTTTAACAATCCATCGGCGGTTCATCGCTGATGCTTGCGGTGAAGTATCTGATATAGTGGCTGTGCGCAGGAGCCATGAGAACACCGCTCACAATAGAGCCTATCGTGTTGGTGTAGATACGAGCCAGGTGTGGGAAAACGAATGCAGAATGAATGGGAGCCTCCGAGATCAATCCGTATCGGAAAAGGCCGCGAAATAGGGATCAAGGATCGGCTAGCGGCAAGGCTGTTCAATGCTCTCAGCGGACGCCGGGGATGCAATCCAAGCACTGCCCACAGCTTGGTATTTTACCCTAGACAGGGACTTGTTTATAATCGTATTAAGAAAAGTGGCAATTCCTCAATGCTTTTGTATCTTAGAGATGCGATTGCCGGGGTTCCTGCAAATCCGCTCCAGCCCTATCATAGGGCTAAGGATGATGCCATTGCAATTGGCATGAACATTAGACAAGTGCTGAAGCAACCCATCGAGTTGTTGCGGCTTCAGCGCTGCTTCTATTTTGCTGTGATGCGGCATCCGGAAGCACGGATACTTTCTGCCTTTTTGGAAAAAGTTGGCTCTGGCCACTCCCATCGCTATAGCAGCGCTGGCGGCTTTGGTGATGCTAGCGCTGAAGGATTCGCTCGCTTTGTCGCTTACCTGGAGGCTGGTGGCTTGCACGATGATGCCCACTGGTGGCCTCAGGTTGATCTGCTGGCTTTGCCTCCGGATCAATACGATGCCATTTATCGGCTTGAGGAGCTTGCTCAATGGCTCCCGGCGCTGCTTGGCAGCCGCGGTCTTCGAACAACCGGGCTTGATCTGAGCGGCCCCCACAGGATCGAGCGCCAGTTCAGTGTTCCGGGCAAGCCCGCGAAGCTGAAGGGTGCTGCCAGCAGGCTCGATGTGTTCTTCACTCCGGGGCTGCGTGCGCGGGTGAACCGACTGTATGGGCAGGATTACCAAATTGGCGGCTACCCGTGGCCCGCATCCACGGCCGGACCCCTGGCCTGAGGTCGAACGGTTCTCTGGCTGGCCTCGTGGTGGATCGGGAGGTGGTTGTGCCGGGTACCACTAACTATACGACTTTAACTATTCTGGCTTCGGTGAATCCACGGGTGGGCAGTACCAAAGGGCTGGCTCTGTAGGCAGTAGCCCGGATTCACGATTCCGACGCAGAGTGCGTCTCCCTCAGGGCAGGTTGCTTAACAGCGCCACCTCGTACCAGATCAGCGCGCTCCTTGGCTACCTGCCCAGACAGCGGCTGCGAGGTCTGCTTGTGCTGCTCGGCGTGTCGTTGACAGTGGGCGTCTTCGATCTTATTTTCATTGGCCTTCTGGCAAGACTGGTGGGACGACCCTTGAGCTGATCGATTGGTCGACCGGTAGACCGATCCGTTCGAGGAGATTGGCTGGCGCGTAACCCTTCGCAACCTTGCCGCCGGTCACCGGAAGCCCCCGCGTAGCTTTGAACGTCTGCCATGCCGCGTTTTCGAGCGCCCGTTTCGACGATGACCGTCGCCCTTGCCACCCAACTGCGTGAAGGGACCAAGAAGTCCCACACCATGGCCGAGAACACCGGTTTCGTGACCTGCTTCCTCAAGGGGGTCGTTGACAAGGCCAGCTACCGCAAGCTTGTGGCCGACCTCTACTTCGTCTACGCCGCGATGGAGGAGGAAATCGGCAAGCTCAAGAACCATCCCGTGGTGGGTCCGGTGGCTTTTGAGCAGCTCAACCGCCGCGAGAGCCTCGAGGCCGACCTGGCCTACTACTTCGGCCCCGACTGGCGCAACCAGATCAAGCCCTCACCCGCGGCGGCCGCCTACGTGGCCCGCCTCCACCAAGTGGCGGCTGAGTCGCCCGAGCTGCTGGTGGGCCACCACTACACCCGCTATCTGGGCGATCTCTCTGGCGGCCAGATCCTCAAGAACATTGCCCAGAAGGCCATGAACCTGGGCGAAACTGATGGCCTGAACTTCTACGAGTTCGAGGCCATCGACGACGAGAAGGCCTTCAAGGTCACCTACCGCGCCACCCTCGATCAGCTGCCGATCGACCAGGCCACGGCCGATCGCATCGTTGAGGAAGCCAATGAGGCGTTCCACCTGAACATGACCATGTTCCAGGAGCTCGAAGGCAACCTGGTGGCCGCCATCGGCAAGGTGCTGTTCGGCTTCCTCACCCGCCGTCAGCGCACCGGCAGCACTGAGGTCGTGGCCGCCTGAGCGCCCGGCTTTGCGTCCGCTCCGCTTTCTGGTCCCCGGCACCACGGGGAAGTTCCGCTGCGGCGGCCTGCAGGTGGAACTGCAGACCGCCCGCCTGGTAGGGGCCCTCACGGGGTCTGAGCTGGTCACCTACCGGCGCCGGGAGCCGGGCAGGCCGTTTCTTCCCGATCTGCTGCGCAACGAACCAAGCCCCGGCCAGGCCCTGTGGGTGGTGAGCTGGGGGTTCGACGTGCCCAAGCTGCTGCGGCGTCTGCGGGGCCGCCCCAGCGCCTACCACGCCCACAGCAGCGGCTATGGCTTCGATCTCCCCCCCGGGGTGCCGGTGCTGGCGGTGAGCCCCAACACCCTGGGCTATTGGGGCGATCGGGCCCCGCGGAACCCGTTGTTTCTGGTGCCCAATGCGATCGAGCCCCGTTGGGGCGACGACGGCGCCGTGCGCGATCCTGCCCGGGTCGCCCGGCGGCCGATCGACGTGCTGGTGCAGGCGCGTAAGAGCAGCGCCTATGTGCTCAGGCAGCTGGTGCCCGCGCTACGGGCCCGGGGGCTACGGGTGGAGGTGCAGAGCGGCTGGGTGGAGGATCTGGTGGATCTGTTCCGTTCCGCCAGGGTCTACCTCTACGACTCCGCCGACTACTGGCGCGGCCGGGGGGTGAGCGAGGGCTTCGGACTGCCGCCCTTGGAGGCCATGGCCAGCGGCTGCGTGGTGTTCAGCAGCCTCAACCATGCCCTCGCCGACGGCCTCGACCCCGGCCGTCTGGGGCACCAGATCGGCGCAGGCACCCTCAGCGCCGATCTGGAGCGGATCGCGGCGGCGGTGGCCGACCCGGCCGCCTTCCTGGCCGATCCGGTGCGCTTGGCCGAGCGGCTGCATCAGTGCTCCGAGGGGGCGCTGCAGCTGCGCTGGCGCGAAGCTCTGGTGGCCATCGACGCCCACTGGGACCGGCTGCTGGCGGGCGATGCGCCGCTCATGTCCCCCAGTCGGCTAGAGGTGCGCCTGGCTCAGCTGCGAAGTCGTCTCAGGCGTCTGGGCGGAACGAGGCTTTGATCGAGAAGCCTGCTCGCCTGCGGGTGCTGGTGCTCACAGGCGGGCTGATTCACCTGGTGAACCAATTGGCCGTGGTGTTCGACCTGCCCGAGACCCAGGCCGCTGGCGCTGAGGTGCGCCTGTTGTTCACCGGTGTGATCACCGGAGATGCGCAGCGGCTGCAGGCCCAGCACCAGGCGATCGAGAACTGGCTGGCGTTGCTGCGGCGTGAGGATCCCGTTCGCTTCGGCGCGGTGGAACTGATCGCTCGCGCTGAAGACCTTCGGCCTGGCGGCTGGGATCTGGTCTGCCTCAACAACCTGTGGCAGGAAGGACAACGCGAACCGGTGCAACGGCTCGGGATTACTACCGTGGTGGTGTGTGGCGATGGCTTGGGGGTCTACTACCGCACGGGCCGTGAACTGCGGGCCATCGTTCCAAGTCTGTTGGGATGTCCGATCGCCTTCGGCGATCGCCAGGTGCATTACGTGCTCGACGGACGCCAACCGTGTTGGCATCGACCTCCTGAGCTCGCCAGGCCTGTACCTGTGGCCATGCGCCGGACGTTGTTCCTTGCCCTGGCAGCGAGCCAGCGGCAGCAGTGCCAGGTCTTCGTTCAGAGCTGCCTGGAGCGGACGCCACCCGATCGGCCGATCTGGCTCTGCTCCGTTCCCAACCTGGCTCACCAGTTCCCCTTGAACCAGATCTCCGTCTCGGTGCTCGAGCGCTGGCTGCGCCAGCTGGGCCGTTGTCATGGCTTCGATCGCCACAGGGATGCTCTGCTGCTCATCGACCATCCCAAGGCCCCAGCCCCGGGGAGTTTCGGGCGTGATCTTCCCGGCGGCGTCAGCGGACAGATCCGCAGTGCCGTGCCCCTGGAGGTGCTGGTGCGGGCCCTTGAGGCCGCGGCTCCCGAGCGATTGATCGTGGTGGCCGGCCTGAGCTCGGCCCTCTACGGCGTGCGCTGCCTCACCGGTGCAGCCGTGGTGTGGCTGTCACTGGCGCCGCTCTGGTCCGGCAATCGCCTCTACAGGCGCAGGCCTCTGGAGTTTCTCCACAGGGCGCTGAGGGTGAGGCGGATGGCGCTGCTCACGGCGCAATTGAGGAGCTATCAGTAGCGCACCTGCCAGGGCCAGCGGTCGGGGATGCAAAGGAAGGAGTCGTTTGCCCCGCAGGCCAGCGTTTCGGTGTTGAGGATGCGTTCGAACAACCAGTAGTGAAGGGTGAACAGCAGGGCGGGCAGCAGGAAGGCGTAGGCCTGGTAGCGGTGGATCCAGGCCAAATAGGTGATCAATAGAAAGAACCCCACACCGTCGGCAAACCGGAAGGTGAGTTGGGGGAACCACTCCCATTCGACCGAGGCCTGAATCAGCAGAAACAGCAGTGAGAACAGAGCCAGCTGCCGGCTCAGGGAACAGCTCAACAACTGCATGGCTCCCAGGCGCCGTCGCCAGCAGGTGAGGGCGACGCCCAGAGCCAAGGTCCACTGCAAGCGCTGAACGTACCGCGTGACGGAGTAGTGGTTGAAGAAGGAAACGGCGGCATAGGCAGCCATTTTCTCCAAGGCGCGCGGAGCTACAACTACAACCAGGGTTACCAGGACGCCCAGGGCCAGCAGCAACCGCCAGCGGTTGATGGGCGATCCGGTCGCCCGATCGCGCATCAGCAGGGGGGACAGGCTGAGCAGCAGGTTGATGGGGAAAGTGGTGTGAACCAGGGCAGACCAGATCACCCCTACCGCGATCACTGGACGACGGGGATCAACCAGGCGCCCTGCCCAGAGCATCAGGGGCAGCAGCAGCAGCAGGGCCAGGGCCTGCCTGGTGTGGGCGTTCTGCAGAAATCCTCGCAGCATGGGGCTGCAGCAGATCAGAAGACTCCACCAGCCCCCCCAGGCCAGGGCTCTCCAGCGCCAGGCCAGCAGGATCGGTGCGGCGGCATAGCCGGCTGCCACCAGACCGTGCACCGCCGCCATGCGGTACGGAGAGGCCACGATCAGCGGGCCGACCAACACCCAGAACGGTTCGCCTTTCGTGCCACCACCCGGGTAGATCGCGAAGAAGTGGTTCAGCTTGGTGATGTCGCTGGTCCCCCAGGTGGCGAGGGCGAAGAACAGGGCCACCAGGCTCAGCAGGACCCCTGCGCCGATCCACCAGCCGCGCCGGCGCCCATTGACCGCGGCCCATGACATCCAGGTCGCCGCTGCCAGCTGGCACCCGAAGAGGCTTGCCATCAGCAGGGGAGCTGCTGTGACCTGATCGATGCGATAAGGGCTAGCGCTGGGAAACATATGAGATTCAGCTCAGAGCAGCTGCGGGTAGGCCCGCATGATGTATTGATTTTGCCATAGAAAGAACAACCACAAGAGGCCAGACATGTAGAGATAGCAGTGTGTTTTTCGGAGGTGACGGCGTAGAAATGCAAATAGTTGAGTGGCTAAAAAAGCCAACCCCAATACGTAGGAAGGTACCCAGAGAATCGCCACCAGATCGGGGTGCTCCGCCGCCGACTGGTTCAGTAAAATTGTCCACGTCAGGGGTAGGAAGAGCAGCAGCTCGAGGCAGGGACGAGTTGGGAAGAAGTTTCGAGCACCCATAACCATTGCCATGGACACGATGGCTAGGGTCCAAATCATCAAGTGGTGAATCGAGATCCAGATTGGCAGGTTATTAATCACGTTTCCCGACTGTCTCCAGAGAAAGGTGAAGGCATCCAGTGGTGTCAGATAGTTCAGAGGCCCTTGACCGGCCCTCTCCCACCAGCTGGAAAGCCCCATCCGCGGTAGAAGATCGCTGCCTCTGAATTGCAATCCGAGCAGGCGAGCAGCAAGCGCCACCCGTACGAAGTGGCTCATGGAAAGCAGGAAAACCAATCCGATCACAGGCCAGGAGAAAAAGGCCGAACCTGCGAATCTTGCCCCAGAGGTACGACGGGCCAAGGCTATGAATCGAATGATTAGAAGAGAGGTAAGCATCACTAGGCCAAATCTCGCGCAAGCAAGGCTGGCCAAAAGAACGAACAGCATGGAAAGCCATCGGATCAGCCGTCCGTTAAAGAGACAAGTTAGGGCAATCGCCACGGTGAGGAAGACGATTGAGTAAGATCCATCAAAGCTGTTCCATGCCAAACTCCAGATTGGCTCACTGGTGAACGTGATTGAGAACGCCGCCGTAGCGCCTACGAACGGGGCTCCCCTCAACTTGGCCCAGGAATGATTCGTTGACAGCGCCTTAATTGAGCCCCAGGCGATCACAGCCAAGGCCAACGAAAGTACGAACGCAACGAGGACAGGAATTAAGCCGGTAACTACCCAAAATGCATCTTTTCCAGCATGTGAGGTGGCCCAGAAATGAGGTAAAACATAATAGGGAGAATGTGATTTGTAGAGATTGAGAGGGAGGGTTCCATCGTATTCCTCCTGAAAATAGAGGAAGCCACCGAGCTTCCAGTAGCCATGATCAATCCAGGCAAGAGAAGAATTCAGTAGGCGTAGATTGCAATCACTTTCAAGCTTTGAAAACAGCCCATACTTAATGATAAAAAGATAGAGCGTGAGCAGCGCAGTCGCAACTGCGCTGCTGGCTAATAAAAGCTCTTCGCGGCAGCCGATGAATCGTATCTTTGAAGATGCCACTTTCAAGGGAGCATCAGCAACGGCGGGGTCCATCTCCATGCTATTAATGGCGAATGATGTACGTGTGAGCATAATGATGTGAAGCAATTAATCACAATTTTAACATACTAGATCACATAAAAATGAAGAGGCTTCGTCGCTAGTGACAAAGGTAATTATTTTGGTCGTATCTTTAAGGCGTATTGGTTGTTGAGTTCTTGCGGTGTAACTCTTGCTAGCTTGTCCCCTATTTCTGGGAATTTCTGAAGATTTATAAGCACTCACGACCAATCCATTAGCTCATTGCGGCTGCAGAGTAGCATGAATACGCCATCATTTCTGATCTTGCAGAAGGCAGTAAGATTTGAGGCAAGCACTGGGGTGTCGTGGTTATCTGGACCAAGGCCATCGCTAACCTCTGAGGCGGTGTACTGCCCCAATCCGGAGTTTGCCAACCATGACCAAGCGCAGAACCCACAGTCCCGAGTTCAAGGCCTGTTTGGCCATAGTGGCCATTTCCGATAGCAAGACCCTTCAAGAGATCGAGGCTCGCCATGCCCTCCGCCTAGTCTAGGTGAGCCAATGGAAAAGCAACTGCTTGAGGGTTCCGGCGATCTGTTCTGTAAAGGCAGAAGGAATAAGGAGAATGGAGATCTACTGAACAGAGATGCTGAGCTGCTTCAAGGAATCGGGAAACTCAAGATGGAGCTGGAATGATTTAAACAATGTGGAAGTTCTTCGACCGCCCATTAACTGCGTAGATTGCTTGATCTGATTCATCCTCAGCTCACGATCTGGCGTCAATGTGAGTTGCTGGGACTGGCGAAATCCACCCTTTACTAAGAGCTGGTTTCGGTTAGGCCCGAGGACCCCGGAATTATGGCCAGAATCGATGCCGGGTTCCTGGCAGACGCTGCTTCCGGCAGCCGATTCATGGTCGACTACCAGGCCGCAGATGGGATCTAGGTTGGGCGTGACCAGGTACGGCACCTCATGCGGTATGTGGGGTTACGGGCTCGGTACCCCAATTCCATGACCACAATTCCTGGCGATACGTCAGAACGTTTCCCGTGTCTTCTGGATCTGGAAAAGTTCAAGGCCTCGAATCAGGTCTGGGTAGCTGATATCACTTACATCCCCCTGCGGAAGGGGCTTCCTCTACCTGGTGGCCATCGTTAATCTGTACTCAAGGCACATTCTCACCGGGGAGCTTTCCAACAGCTTTGAAACGGAGTTTTGACTGTAGGTTCTGGAGATGGGCCTGGGAACTAGCCACAAGTCCAGTATCTCCCACTCCAATCAAGGTTGTCAATTAACTTCAACCGACGTACTGGGGCGGCTGCATTAAGTATAAAAATAGGATTAAATTGTCAGGCCGAAAGCATTGCCAATGCTTTGCAGAAGCATGTGGCCATGACAACATTATGGTGGAATGTCTGTGGCAATCGGTTAAATAGTAGAAGGAGTACATCAGAGCCTGTAAGGATGGCTGGAATGCGGAAGTCAGCCTGGCCCACGTATCCGTAAGATACTGCTATGTATGACCTTATTGCTCACTGGAAGCCAGAATTCTCTACGTGATTTATGTCAAAATAGCGCCTATCTCTCAGCGTTAAAAAATCACTGAGTCTGTATTGTTCCAGTAGAGGCCAACCACCACCCCTCACGGAAGGGCCACTAAAGTCCACGAGCATCTTTGTTTAGATACTCAGTCTGGACAAAATCATCAATGTATTTCCAAATATATTCTCGTCCATGAATAGATCTTGGATATTGCCTGAGATGGAATCCAAAATATTTATTTTTCCACGAAAATTCCTCAGGTGAAGGGAATTCAAAATTTTCTTCAAAAAGACTCTTACAGGATGAATAGCGTAAATAGTGGAAACGCAGAAATCTTGGCATCAAAGTGTCTATCATAGCTCTAAGCGTATAGAGGAGTGTCGATCTATTCAGGGATTGACTTTGGTGCCACAAAGGATCAAGAATCTCTAGGCTGATATTAGGTTGTTGGGCGTACTTTAAGAAAATACGTGACCCTGTATCCAAAGAAGCACCTATTGAGAATCAATTGTTAGTTTTGATTAAATCTTGCTTGACGATTTGAGATGTAAGTTTATCAATTCCCTTGCATAGCTTTAAAAAACCTGCAAATTGCTTCCAAAGAGCCCAGTCTGGAAGAAATTGACGATCAGTAAGCTTGCCATCTTCGTATTTTGGAGCAAAGTCCAAACTCTCTACCTTGGCAATATCAGTATCAATGAATAGACAGTGTGGGCACGGAAAGTCTCGATACTTTTTTATGTATTTTGGATGCCATGGAGCGCCAAAAAAAGCGAGACCGTGCTTATTCATGTGTAAAAGAACATGCAGTATTGCGTCATTCATTAAGATAAAGAAATCTGGATCTAATACGAGCATGTACCTTGTGTGAACATGCTCTAGGCAACTATTTAACCCAAAGCCATGATGGTAGCTATCCATGCCATATATATTTTTAGGTCTCGCCACGCATGGTAATTCGGTAAAATAAGTGTCAAGAAGTGGGCGACTGGACCTCTCCTCATCATAACGCGTATTATTGACAACCAGCCAAGTAATATCCACGCTAGAATTTAACTGTAATAGCAAGCGTTTATTGAGACCTAAAATAGCCTCTGTTTTATAATTTACTGTGCATATAGTTAAGCTGTAAGGTCTACTCGCCTTGCTCTTTTCTCTCATTGTCTTGTGCATTTTTTATTTTCGAAAGTTTGATGCTAGGCGAGATTGATTTTTTGGGCTATAATCGTCAATATAATCTGTTGTGGCATTGACCTAAGGTTAAGGTTGGACAGCCATGATCCGCGCAGAATATATTCGTGATGTAGCATCCCTAATCTATAGCATTGAATCCTTTATCTCTTACAGTAAAAGCTGGTTGTTGACGCAAAAACTTTACAAATAGTACCAAAATATAACTAAAGGGGTGAAAGTTGCCGAGCACCTTACCATTTTAATTGGTGAAGGTTAGCGATTGGAAAAAGCGACCATTCTAACTGCGGTAGCTTTCAGGAAAGTTGTCACTCCTTGCCGGCCACTCAGGCGGCCTGAGTCAAGGATAACGCCAGCATCGATTTTGGCTCTTCTGGCGGCTTGTTGATCCACACTTCTTCGGGTTGGCGCCAACAGCGGATGCTTCGGCTCCAGCGTGTTGGATTGGATCGGCGGGCCCTTTCGTAGACATCGGCTCGCTGCTGGCAAATGGCCATGGCGGCGCCACTGTGGCGCTGGTGGGGCGTGACGAATTTGATGCCGCTGTGGCGGTGCCGGTGGTTGTACCAGTCGGCAAATGCCGCTACCCACTCGCACGCCTCCGCTTTGCTGGCAAAAGGCCGATTGGGGTAGTCGGGCCGGTATTTGAGCGTTCGAAACAGGGATTCTGAGTAGGGGTTGTCGTTTGAGACCCTTGGCCTGGAAAAGGATCTGAGCACGCCCATCTCCTCCAGCCGTGATTCCAGCGTCGCCCCACGCATGGCGTTGCCGTTATCGGCATGGAGGATCAGCGGCGGCTGCTGGCACTGGTGGCTGCCAAAGCCGCTGGGGCGGCGGTAGCGCTCCTTGAGGCAGGCCCGCTGCACCAGATCAGCGGCGATTTCAGCCGATTCCACCTCAGCCACATCCCAGGCCACCACCTTGCGGCTCCAGACGTCGACCACCAGATAGAGGTACAGCCACACACCCCGCACCGTGGTGGGCAGATAGGTGATGTCCCACGACCACACCGCATTGGCTCGATCCGCCATCAGGCGCGGCATAGAGCGCGGTTCCTGGGGCAGCCGGGCACGCCCGCGGCGGTGGCACTGGCCAGCTTGGTGCAACACCCGATAGAAGCTGCTCTCTGAGCCAATGAACAGCCCCTGATCGGCCAGGGATGGCACGATCTGCCCCGGTGGCAGCGAGGCGTACTCGCGCTGGTTGCAGGTGTGCAGGATCCGCTGGCGCTCTTCTTCGCTGAGGCGGTGGGCCACATGCCGGCTGCTGCCCTTGCGGCCATCCACACCGCCCCCATCACCACCAAAAGCCTTACGCCAGCGTTTGAGGGTGCGCAGGCAGATACCGATCTCACGGCAGGCGCTCACCAGTCTGGCGCCAGTGGCATTCGCCTCGCCGATCAGCATGATCGCCTTCTGCCGGTGGGCGGCGCTGGTCAAGCGTCCGCGTCCTCCGAGAAGAAGGCTTCCCACTTTTTTCGCAGCACCAGCAATGCCGCCATCTCTGCCATGGCTGTTCGGCCTTTTCCTTGCGCTGCAGCTCCTTTTTGAGGGCTTTGATCTCCCGCTGATCCTGCGCACGGAGCTTCTCGAGCTCCTTCTGCTCGGCCATCGTCAGCACCGGCTTGGCGTTGGCATCTTGGGCTGACTGCCGCCAGCGGCTCACCTGCTCTGGGAACAGGCCCCGCTCGCGGCAGTAGGCGCTGAGCTCAGTGGCGTTGAGGCCTGCCGTCTCCAGCACCACCGTGAACTTGTCGGCAGCGCTCCAGCCCTCTGGTTCCTTCTCGGATGCTGGCACCACCTCTCCCTGCAACCGCCAGGTCTTTCTCCATTTGTAGAGGGTGATCACGTGGATGCCGAGCTCTTCTGAAATCCGGGCCACGCTCTGCCTGTGCGGCGGGCTCATCCGCCTCCTCACATCAGCCCTGACGGCTTCGCTGTATCCGCGCATTGGTCATGTCCTCAAGCCCCCAGGTGTATCGATTTGAGGGGTGACATCTTTCCTGAAACCGGGGGCTGTGAGGCTGTACTGGCTATGTTTAAACAACTGCTAGATGCATTTCATCTGTTGGTTTTCAAAGTTCAATTGTTAAGTGCTTTGGCTAATGATCCCTGAGTAGATCTTTTGTGTATACGAAACTACTCGCGCAAGACGGGATGGCTTCACTCTCTTGTTTCAAGAATCAAGATCATTGACAGCCTACATTTCAGCAAGTCATCAGACTTTTAAGAAATAATTTATGCAGAATTTGTTTGCATCTTAAAATACACTCGACACAGTCTTCTGCATTGTCATTGCTATCTTCTTAGCTTGGTTAAGTCTTTGGTTGAGTTGGGACTTTGCCCGTGAACGTAGACCAATCTTTGGTTTCTCGCAGATTTTCATGTCTATTAGAATTAGTTGTCGTTGCTCATCAAGTTCAGTATCCTGAAGCTTAGAGGAAACACCATGATAACTTGTAGGCAGATCTTGGATGGCATGCCGGAACCGTGTGTTCGGGATAAATAAGAATGAACAGAAATCTGGATAGATGGTCGTGACATGTTTAAAGTTTGCATAACATTCAGGCTTTACTGTTGTTATCACATCGAGACTGGCTTGTTGAAACTCTTTTCTGCCGGTAAAGTTATTTTCCCTTTCTTGGAGGCCATGCTCAGTAGACGGAGGCATACAAGAGTGATGACTCAGGCGATAGAGGCTTGTTCCACGCTTGCCGTGCCAAAGATAAATGATAAGAGCGCAAATTGTTTTAGGACAATCTGCGTGTGGACTTAAGTAATAACTTGACTCATCAACACACTTTCTAGCGTTTGTTGTAACATTGGCTTCATCTAAGTTGCATCCCAATGCGTTTTGCGAATTTTCAAGCATAAAGGCTTTCAACTCAGAGTTATCCTCTAGAAAAGTTAACAGCTTATTTGTTGCCTCTTTGTACTCGCTTCCTGAATTCTGCCTGCGTTTCCCTAGGCCGTATGCACAAAGCTCCCCACTAGATTGATCAATCGTGTTCCCGTCTAGCATGAAGTGGGCAGGTATGGAAATCCTGCCGACCATGTGACCATATGGGTAGTCGTACCATTCAGCTGATTCGATAAGTGAACCAGTATCGTCGAAGTTTGTCACGACTCAGGCTAGAACAAATGAGCTGAGAAGAATTTTATCACAGTGCATGAGGTGCGTGTTCGCTGTGGCCATAAAGAAGGGGCGTCCTAAATACTCTTCGTGAGCCAACCTTCAGCATTATCTACATCTACGCCGAGGGCTCTCTAGGTTCTCTCAGGTAGATCCGACTCATCAGGCGGTCGTGAAAGAAGCTCGAATTGTGATTGCTAGGGCATGCCGCCAAATGATTCAACACTCATTGGTAAATGTGTGAGTTTGTCTATGCCCGGAATGCGGATAAGCAGGGTTAAGCACTAAAATCTGATTTTATAGATGCCTTGCCCGCGCAATAGCGGGAGCAGCTCCTCAGGGCTTTGGGTACGACCAAAGCCCCAGAATGGATCAAGCAGGCTATACACGGCTCCTCTGGATTTGCTGGATGTCCCATCCGTAAGCAGCTCTCGAAGCGTGTTGCTCAGCCGTTGGCGCTCCTGCCATTCGAGAACCTCCTCCTCCGCCTTGTCGCCGGTGAGTGCGGTGACATCCTGATCGACCTCCACATCGACCCAGTGCAGCCGCTTGCCGAGGGCCACCCCGTAGCCCATGTGGGTTCCGAAGGCGTTGCTGGCCAGCCCATCGCTCAGCTCCAGCAGGGTGCGCAGCGCATCAAGGAACCAGGGGTTGGAGCGATGGCCGTTGCAGGCCACGATCCACTGCGGCGGCAACCCTTGCAACTCGGGATCCTTCCAATGGCGCAGCCAGATCACCGAGCGGTAGCCGCTGGCCTCGGCCCTGGTGCGCACCGCTTCGACGCAGCGCCCATGGTCCATGCGGCGCTCGACCTGATCCCAGCTGTGGGCCAGCACCACCAGGAGGGTGGGGCCGAGCTCATGCCGCAGACGGGCGATGGCGTCGCTGCTGAGCACGGGTCGTGCGTAGGCGATCCAGGGGCCGATGGCCATGGCCGGCAGGCCAAACCGCTCCGTCAGCCAGCGGGCCCGCAGGGGGCCCATGCAGAGGTAGCCCTTCGTCCATGGCTTGGGACTCTCGAATGTGGAGCCCTGGGCCACCTTGAGTCCGTGCTCCAGCAGAAAGGGCATCGGAGGGCCGATCAGGGGCAAGCCGGCCTGACGTTTGAGTTGTATGTCGTGGCCGTAGTGGTGGGAAGAGTTCTCCAGCTCCCGGCGCGCTGGGCTGAAGAAGTTCTTGCGTCCGGTTGACGACTGAAAGGCGCCCTGGTTCCAGAGGTCGGCGCTGACCTGTGGGGCGAAGGGGCGAGCGCTGTAGGCCTGGTGCACCAAGCCCCTGTAGGCGGCCAGGGCCATCCACTGGTCGCGGTCCAAACGGGCCACAGCTCCCAGGGGACCGAGCCGTCCAGCTCGCAACCAGTCACGCAACCGCAGGCGCAGGGCCTGGCCCATCGCTCGCGCCGGCTCAATCATTGCGCTCACGCCAGCCCTTCCCTGCCAGGGGAGTCCAGAGGCCGCGGGCCTGCAGGATCGCCTCGGCCAGCCCCCGCACGGCGCCATCCCCGCCCCGGCGGCTGAGAACCCAGTCGGCCTGGCGGCGCAGGGGAGCCACCGCATCGGCAGGAGCGATCAGGAGCCCCACCACGGGCCGTACCGCCAGATCGTTGAGATCGTCGCCGACGTAGGCCGTTTGCTCCGGGTTAACCCCGAGCTCCCTTTGCAGCGCGCCCAGGGCAGCGACTTTGTCCTTCACGCCGGTTACACAGTGGTGGATTCCGAGGTAGCGGGCCCGCTGTTTGGTGGCTCCGCTCTTGCCACCGCTCAGCAGGGCCACCTCCAGACCGGCTTGTTGCAGCAGCCGAATGCCCAGACCATCTCTGACATCGAAGCGCTTGATCACCTCACCGGATTCCGTGGTCCACAGCCCACCATCGGTGAGCACCCCATCCACATCCAGCACTAGCAACTTCAGCGTCCGCAAGCGCGGGTTGCAGCGCCATCGGCCCAGCAGGGACACACCACTGGGCCAAGCCCGCCAGGCGCTCACAGCACGGAGACGGCTTCACCCTGGCTGAGCAGGGGAGCCCTGATCGCCATCAGCTGCTCCAGCAGTGGCTCCAGGCGATGGAGGGGAACCATGTTCGGACCATCGCTGAGCGCCTTGTCGGGGTCGGGGTGCACCTCCAGGAAGAGCCCATCGACCCCCACGGCAACGGCCGCCCGCGCCAGGGGCGCCACGAATTCCCGCTGGCCGCCGCTGCTGCTGCCGCGTCCACCGGGCTGCTGCACCGAGTGGGTGGCATCGAAGATCACAGGACAGCCCAGGGCCTTCAGCTGCGGCAGGCTGCGGTAATCCACCACCAGGGTGTTGTAGCCGAAGCTGGAACCCCGCTCGGTGAGCCAGAGGTTCTCCACGCCAGCCTCCCGCAGCTTGGTCACCACCTGGGCCATGTCCCAGGGGGCGAGGAACTGGCCTTTTTTCACGTTGATCACTTTGCCTGTGCCCTCCACCGCCTTGGCCGCGGCCAGGAGCAGGTCGGTCTGGCGGCAGAGGAAGGCAGGAATCTGGAGAACGTCGACCACGGCGGCCACCGGCGCGGCCTGCTGGCTCTCATGGATGTCGGTCAGCACTGGCAGGCCGAAGCGGCGCTTCACCTCCGCCAACACCTCAAGACCCTCTTCCACCCCCGGTCCGCGGAAGGTGCCGCCGGAGCTGCGGTTGGCCTTGTCGAAGCTGGCCTTGAACACGTAGGTGATGCCCAATCGATCGGTGATCGCCTTCACCCGTTCCGCCACCGAGAGCACCAGTTCGGGGCTTTCGATCACACAGGGGCCGGCGATCAGGGTGAAGCTCATGGGATCAGCTGACGAGTTTGCGTTCGAGCGAGGCCAGATCCCGGAACGTGTCCGATCGGTTCTGCAGCTCCTCGAACGTACCGGAGGCCTTGATCCTGCCGGCCTCGAATTCATAGATGCGATCGCAGCGCATCACCGTGCTGAGGCGGTGAGCGATCACCACCGTGGTGCAGCGACGCCCCACCATTTCCAGGGCTTCGATCACGTCGTTCTCGGTGCGGTTGTCGAGCGCGCTCGTGGCTTCGTCGAGGAGCAGGAAGCGGGCGCGTCGATAGAAGGCACGGGCCAGGGCCAAGCGTTGACGCTGACCTCCGGAGAGCTGGAGACCGTTTTCACCGACAGGGGTATGCAGTCCGTAGGGCATCTCGCTGACGAATTCCGCCAGCTGGGCGGCATCAAGGGCATCCCAGACCTCATCGAAGCCGATGGCGACTTCAGGCAAACCGAAGGCCACATTTTCCAGAACGCTCGCATCCAGCAGGTTGATGAATTGGGGCACCTGGGCGCAGCTCGCCTGCCAGGCCGGGACATCCAGATCGTTGACGGGGATGCCGTCCAGTTCCAGGCGGCCCTGCTGGGGGGTGAGCAGACCGAGCAACAGGTGGGCGGTGGTGGTCTTGCCGCTGCCGGTCGACCCCACCAGCGCAATGCGGGAGCCCACCGGAATCGAGAGCGTGACCCCTTTCAGCACAGGATCCTGGCTCCCTGGGTAGCTGTACCAGATGTCGTTGAGGCGGATGGTGCGGTTAGGGAAGATGCCCTCGGGCGTAGGGACGCCGGGGGTCCGCAAGGTGGGTCTGGACTGGGGCAGGTCGAGATACTCGAGGGTCTTCTCGATCACAGGCAGCCCTGCTCGCAACTGGGTGAGGGCGGAGAAGAAATCCTGCAGGGGTGGGGTGAGCCTCAGGGCGACCACGGCCATCGTGGCGAGGAAGGGAACGATGTGAACGATCTGGCTGCGATCGCCGCTGAGCAGAGCCGGCACGGCCCCGACGGCGAAAATCAGGGTGATGCCGAAGGGCTCGATCAGCATCCGTGGCATGACCGGCAGCAACTCTGAGGCCCAGGAGAGCTGCTTGGCCTTCTCACCGGTGGAGACGAAGGCATCGCGGAAATAGGGCTCCGAACCGGTCAGCCGGATGTCGCGGATCGATCCCAGGGACTCGGCGAGGATGTGGGCCGATCGGGTTTCCAGCCTCAGTTTCTGTTTGGAGGCGTGACGCAGGTAGGGGGTGATCAGGAGCGAGAGGATCAGGTAGGCGGCCACCAGGCAACTGATCAGAACCACCGCCAGCCAGCGCCCCACCACCAACACGCCCAGGGATAGCAGCAGGATCGAAAACACACTCCCCACCATCCGCAGCAGCGGATTGACAACGGAATTGGAGGTTTTCTTGATATGGCTCAGCAGCAGGGTGGAGAGCTTGGAGGTGCTCCTGCTGAGGTGGAACTCATAGCCCTGGGCCAGCACCCTGGAGTGGATCAGATTGCAGAGATCGATCCAGATTCGAGCCGTCAGTCGTTGCTGGCAGAACTGAAGTCCGAGCTTGCTGAGGGAGCCCACCCAGGACAGAGCGATCAGCAGCACGATCAACCAGAGGCTCTGGTCGATCGCATTGCCGCCAAACACCTTCACGCCCGGGACGGTGTCCTTGAGATCACTGCCGACGAGGGACCCCATCAAACGGGCGACCATCGCCACGGTGGCCAGGTCGATCAGGCCAGGGACGATCGAGAGCGGCACCAGCACCAGCAGCGCCCGGAACCGTTCCGCTGGAAGGTAGGCGAGCAAGCGGCGCAGCTGCTTCACCGTCCTGCTGCTGAACTTGATGGGCGGGCGGGGCATCAATCGGAGCGAAGATCCCAGCGGAGCAGGGTCAATCTTGTTTAAACGGTATGTGACCCGTTCCGCCGCAGCTGAGTTCCTTGGCCAGCCCTGCAAGCGCACCTACTCCATTGGAAGCGGGCCATACACTCGCGCCACTGCTGGGGTAGGGCTGGAATGTCGGCACTGACGCGCTGTCTTGAGGAGGAGGCGGCCGCGATTGCGGCGGCGGCCGAGCGCCTGGACAGCGCCCAGGTGGATGCGGCGCTGATGCTGCTCGATCGCTGCGCCGACCAACGTTCCAAGTTGGTGATCACCGGCGTGGGCAAGAGCGGCATCGTGGCCCGCAAGATCGCCGCCACCTTCTCCTCGATCGGGCTGATGGCCCTCTATCTCAACCCCTTGGACGCGTTGCATGGTGATCTCGGGGTGGTGGCACCCGAGGACGTGGCCCTGTTGCTCTCCAACAGTGGTGAGACCCAGGAGCTGATCGAGATCGTGCCCCATCTGCGCCGGCGCGGCACCGCCCGGATCGCCTTGGTGGGCCGGATCGACTCCAGCCTGGCGCGGGGCTGTGACGTGGTGCTCGACGGTTCGGTGGATCGGGAGGTCTGTCCGCTGAATCTGGCCCCCACCGCCAGCACCGCCGTGGCCATGGCAGTCGGCGATGCCCTGGCGGCGGTCTGGATGGAGCGGCGGGGCATCTCGCCGGCGGATTTCGCCCTCAACCACCCGGCCGGCGCCCTTGGCAAGCAGCTCACCTTGACGGTTGCCGACCTGATGGTGCCCGCCGAGCGCCTTCATCCCCTCGATGAGGCGGACAGCCTCCAGGCGGTGATCTCCCAGCTCACCAGCGATGGGGTGGGGGCCTGCTGGGTGCGCAAGCCCGGAGTGGGGGAACGGCTGTCGGGGCTGATCACGGATGGGGATCTGCGGCGGGCCCTGGAGCACCACCCCCCCATGGCCTGGGCCCAGCTGTGCGCCGCCGAGCTGATGACGGCCGATCCGATCACCGTGGGCCCCGAACTGCTGGCGGTGGAAGCGCTCGAGCGGATGGAGCGCAACCGACGCAAACCCATCGGGGTGCTTCCCGTGCTGGCGGACCAGGGGCCGATGCTGGGCCTGTTGCGCCTGCATGACCTGGTCCAGGCGGGGCTTGGTCCTTCCGGCCGTTGAGCGTTCAGGCCCCGCGCGCGAGCACGCGGGCCTGCTCCAGCTGTTCCTCGGTGTCGACCGAGAGGAAGTCCCCGTCCACGGGAAAGGTCCCCAAGGTGATGCCGGCTTCGATCAGCCTCAACTGCTCGAGTTTCTCGGTGTGCTCCAGCGGCGAGTGGGGCAACTGGCCCCAGCGGGCCAGCACGTCGCCCCGGTAGCCGTAGAGGCCCACATGGCCCCAGTAGGGGGCGTGATCGTGCCAGCGGTCGGGCTCCTCACCGCGCACGTGGGGCAGGGCCGAGCGCGAGAAGTAGAGGGCACGGCCGTCGGCTGCCAGCAGCGTTTTCACCACATTGGGGTTGTGCACCTTCTCGGGCCCCATCCGGTAGACTGGGGTGAGCACCTCCGGTGTGGGATGGCGCTGCTCGAATTCCTCGGCCATGGCGTCGATCACATCCGGGTCGATGAACGGCTGATCCCCCTGCACATTGATGATCACCGTCTGAGTTGGGTCACTCCCACCTGCGAGCGCCACCAGCTGGTCCACCACCGAGGCGAGGCGATCGCTGCCGGAGCTGCAGGCCGGGCTGGTCATCAGAACCTGGAAGCCCCAGTCCCCTGCGGCCTGCCGGAGCCGGTCGCTGTCGGTGCAGAGCACCACGGCTGCCGGGCGACGGGCGGCGCGGCAGCACTCCAGCACCCGTTGCAGCATCGGCCGACCGCCGATGTCGGCCATCACCTTGTTCGGCAGCCTGGAGGATTCGAGCCGGGCCGGCACCGCCACCACGCATTGCATCGGGCTGTTCAGCCAGTTCGGGCCGGAGCCTATCGCCAGAGGGCCGTCCGTTCACGGGCCCGACGCACCAGGACCGCAACCTCCTCCAGGTCTGCCGGCGGGCGGGCCCCCGATTCCATGGCGCGGTAGAGGTCGGCGACCCGCCAGGCCTCCGTGGCGGGTTCGCCGCCAAAGCGGGGGATCAGGTGCAGATGCAGGTGGCGGGCCCCCTCGCCGAAGGCGATCGCATAGACCCGATCACAACCCGTGAGCTCGCGCACCAGGGCGCAGCCGCGCTGCAGCACCGGCCCGAAGCCAGCGGCCTCCTCGGGGTTGAAGTCGATCGGACCGCCCAGGTGGCGTCGCGCATCGAGCATCAGCCACCCTGGCAGCGGGGCGGGTAGGGGGTGGTGCCGCAACAACCACAACGGCTCACGGTGAATCTCGAAGTGGCTGATCGCGTCCTGGTCGTTGTGCAGTCGGCAGACTCCGCACGTCGCCTGATCGGGCTGCGAAGCTGCCCTAAGCGGTGAATCGATCATCGACAGCCCTCCTCCTGGCTCCTCACCCGTGCTGCTCAGCGTGGCCTACCGCAGCCAGGCGGCGCTGGAGGCGCTGGCGGCCGACCTGGCTCATCAGAGCCTGCCGCCGGCGCTCTGGCTGGTGGTCGACAACGCCCCGGAGTCGGCGCCGCTCCAGGCGGACGAACTCCAGGTGGGCGATGTCTTCAGGCTGGACGTGCTGCGCGCCAAGGAAGGGGAGGGCTTTGGCGCCGGCTGCAACCGAGGCTTTGACCACCTGGCGAAGCTGGGCTGGCGCGGTTGGGTGTGGTTGCTCAATCCCGACACCGCCCTGCCGCGGGGGGATGAGTTGGCGACACTCGCCTCCGCCCTGGCGACCCTGCCGGCGCAGGCCGTGGCCGGCACCGCCGTGCGTGAGGCCAATGGAGCCCTCGAGCCCAGCGGCGGCTGGATGGATCCGGGGCTGGATTTCAGGCGCCGCAAGCTCACGGAATCCAGCCTCATCGAGGCGCTTGCTTCGGGGGGAAGTGCCCGGTATCTGAGTGTTGATTGGCTCAGCGGCTGCAGCCTGGCCCTCCGCCCCCAGGCCCACACCCCGCCGGCCCGCTTCGATCCGGCCTTCCCCCTCTATTACGAGGACATGGACCTCTGCCTGCGCCTGGCTGGGCAGGGTGCTCCCGTGCTCTGGCTGCCCGATCCGGCTGTGATTCATCAGCGGGGCGAGGGCAGCCATACGCCCAGCGAGCGACGGCTTCGTCTCTCCACCGTCAGCTATCTGCGCTTCCTGCGGCGGCACCGCCCGCGCTGGGTGCTGGGGCTCCGCCTGGCCCGTCTGTGGCTGAAGGCGCTCCTGCGGCTGCCCCTGCAGCCCCGCCAGAGCGCTGCCGTGTTTGCGGCGACGGCCGAGGCGTTGACGACCCCGAAGGAGCGCCCATGAGCGCACCCACCCCGCTGGCTCTGTTCAACGGCAGCTACCTCAGCGAGCGGCCCACCGGCATCGGCGTGGTGGCCAGGGAGCTGGTGGCGGCGCTGGATCCCGCCCTCGTTCCCCTGCTCGATCCGCTCGATGGTGAGCGTCCCGGCAGCGTGGCGATCCCCGATGATCTCTCCCCCGAGCAGGGCCGCGCGGGGCACATGAGGCGGCTGATTTGGACCCAACGCCAGTTGCCCAAGCTGATGCGGGCGAGCGGAGCACCGCTGTTGCTCTCCCCCCTGCCTGAGGCGCCCCTGTTGGTAGGCGTGCGTTCGATCGTGCTCGCCCACGATCTGCTGCCGCTGCGTTACCCCCAGCTGACACCGCTGTTGGCGTACCACCTCGCCTACGTGCCGCTGGTGTTGCACCGGGCGCTGCGGGTGCTGTGCAACTCCGAGGCCACCGCCCGGGAAGTGCACGGGCGCCTGGGGGTGCCGCTGCGGCGCCTGGTGCCGATTCGGCTCGGCTTCAACCCTGGTCAGCTGCGTCCCCTCGGCCTGGAGCGCCAGCCGTTCTTCCTGGTGCTGGGCCGCCACGACCCCCACAAGAACCTGGAGCGGGTGCTGAGGGCCTTCGCCGCCCTGGCGGATCGGGAGCATCGCCTCACCCTGGTGGGCCCCCACGACCGGCGCTACACCCCGAAGCTCCAGCGCCTGGCCCTGGAGTTGGGGATCGCCGGTCGCTGCGACTGGCTTCCCTGGGTGAGTGACCAAGAGCGCCTGCAGCTGTTGAACCGTTGCCGGGCGCTGGTACTGGTGAGCCTGTGGGAGGGTTTTGGCCTGCCTGCCCTGGAGGCCATGGCCTGCGGCGCCCCGGTGATCGCCGCCCGCGCTGGGGCTTTGGCGGAGGTAGTAGGTGAGGCGGCGCTGCTGGTGGAGCCGCGTTCGGTGCCTGCGATCGCCGCGGCCATGGGGGCTCTGATCCGGGAGCCGGCGCTGGCGGCCCGGCTCGCAGAAGCGGGCTTTGCCCGCGCCGCTCATTTTCGTTGGAGCGATACGGCCCGTCAGGTGGAAGGACTGTTGCGGGAGCTGTCCTAAGTGGTGTGGTCAGGATCGATCAGCCAGCGTTCGGCCTCCTGCCGGTAGCTGTGGCGGACACCCTCGGCACTGATGCCCGCCTGCAGCTCCGCCAACTTGGCCTGCACCACGAAGCGGTAGATCGTCATCATCACGGTGAGCTGCAGACCCCGCCAGCCCAGGCGGTAGCCCCGGCCCCGCAGCCAGCGCCCCCACCACTCCCGCCGCAGGGACACCAGCAGGGCCCACAGCAGTGAAGCTCGCCGCCCCTGCGCCCGCGCCTCGGCCGCCTCGATCGAGGTGTAGGTGTTGAGCTTGGCGAGGACGTGGGAGAGGTCGATGTAGTTGAAGTGAACGATGGCGCCGTCCGGCACGTAGCTCAAACGCCGCTCGCGGGCGCCGGGGCGGGCATGAAAGAAACGGTGGATGTCGCCGGTGACCTCCACCGCCGGCCGCCGAAACAGTCGCATCTGGGCGTCCTCGTCTGGCCCCCAGCCCATGCCCGGCAGCGCCGCCCCCAGCAAATAGTTGAGCCGCGGAATCCAGCAGATGTCACAGCTTCCCTCGGCCACCACCCCCGCCAATCGCCGCGCCAGAGCGGGTGGAATCAGCTCGTCGGCATCGAGCACCAGCACCCAGTCGTGGCGGGCCTGGGCGATGGCATAGGCCCGGGCCGGATCGGCGAAGCCGAGCCGTTCGTGCAGGCACACCCGGGCGCCGAAGGAGCGGGCGATCGCCACGGTGGCGTCGTCGCTGTGCATGTCGCAGACCACCACCTCCGCTGCCCAGCTCTGCACCGAGCGCAGGGCGTAGGGCAGGTTGGCCTCCTCATTGAGGGTGTTGATCACCACCGAGATCGGAACAGGCGAGGGATCCATCAGGACGGCGTCAGGGGGGGACCGCTCTGAGCAGGCGGCTGGCCGGCCGCTGGGCGCAGAGGCACTCCACCATGGCCCGGAGCTGGGGGTCCACCGCCGGCGGCAGGGCCACCAGCAGGGGCCAGTCGACAGGGCGGTGCACCAGGGCGATCACCAGCAGGAAGCTCTCGCCGATCAGCAGCGGTCCAGGGAAGTGGAGCACCAGCCAATCGGGGTTCGGCCTTGATCGAGCAGGGGAAGTGGCCGCTGAGGAGGACGGCGGCGTGGGGGCCGCTGGCCAGCTGCGTTTACCGGCAGCCGGATGGGCCAGCACCAACCGCGGCGGCGGCAGGTCGGCCTCCAGCGGCGGCAGCCAATCGAGGCCTGGGGCATCCACCACCAGGCTGGCCGGCCGCTGGCGAGAGGCCAAAAGGGCCTCACCGCCGGGATCGCCGGCAGGCAGCGGAAAGCCCCCCAGCTCCCGGCAGGCGAAACGGGCGCACCAGGGGGCACGAAACGGCAGCGCGTCGGAGAAGAGGTAGAGGGGGGTGCCTAGGGGGAACTGCCCGGTAATGAGGGCACGGGGCTGGCCCCGGTACTGGTCGAGGCCGTCATCGAGCAGGTGGATGTGGCGGCAGCGCGACAGAACGAAGCCCAAGCCCCGCCCTGCCTCGCGCCGGTGGGGGATGTAGATGCGCTCGATCAGCCCCAGCAGCGCCAGCAGCACAAGCACCGCCATCGTCCATGGGCCACTGGGGCCGCGCAGGTGAGCGATTCCTCTCGGCCAGGGCTTGCTGGCATCGGGCCGAACGCGGCTGGGCTCCACCAGCAGCAGGCTCAGATCCCGCGGCCGCTCCAGCAACCGCTGGCGCCAGGCGGCCAGGTAGTTCACCTGGTTGAAGCAGACATAGAGGCTGATTCCGCTCACGCTCGCGCCACTGGCTTCTGGATCGATGGAACCAGCATCAGGCCCGAACCAGCAAGTTTTGGTTCAGGTTGGCAGCTGGCGAAACCCGAGGTCGAGCTTGAAATGAACAGAACCAGGACATCGGCCTGAAGGGACATCATTGATTCGCCATTCAGTGATGAGATGTCCAGAGCATCTGAGCGTGATGGCTTGATCCAGGCAGAGGCCCTCAGATGGTGGTCAAGCGTTCGTGAAAACCCGAATCGATCAGGCCTCGATCCAGGCAGGCAGTGAGAAAGCTGAAGTCATCGTGATAGAACGCCTTAGCGATGGCCTTGAGGGATGGGTTGTAAAAGTCTGAGTAGGCAGGAGTCTGCTTGCTCTTGATGAGTTCCAGCAGGCGGCCAGCATCGAGTTTCCAGGGATCGCAGGGAAGTGAATCAGCTGCCGCAGCTGACGGCGATTCCCCAAGGTTCTTGGCTCCGTATTTGTTGACTCGAAAAGGCATCTCCACGCTGGTGAGAAACATGGAATTGATGTAGTTCTGCAGGGGCTCTAGATCTTCTGAGTTGAAGACGAGGTCGAATGTCCGGCGCTTGTAGGCTGAGATCTGGGACGTAAAGTGGAGCTTGTCGATCAGCTTGAGGCCATTTGAGCTGAGCTCACCGAGAAAATTTTCAAATGAATGGAGGTCGACCCGGGGGTTCTTCCTCTTGGCGTCATCGACATACTTGGTGTGTTCGACGTACTTGTTGAGGAATCCGCTGATCAGGCGGTTGAAGGGGTTCCGAAAGACGATGATGTTGACCTTCTCTCTGTTTCGTATTTCGCTCAGTTTCGCGACTTCCCAGGCAAAGTCACTGACACTCCTGCATGAACATTTCGGAGAGGTGAAGATCGTTACATTGTTGATCTTGTTGACCAAGGCTTTGGGTGCCATAAGGCCGGGCCTATTTCGGTAGTCTTTGGGGAAGTTTACGTCTCGGCTCGGTCGGAAGGATCGGCCCGGATGAGGCCCCGCTGCGGTTTCTGCCCAAAGGCCCGGAGCACTGGCTACGCCTCAAGATTGATTGGCTTGAAAGCGAATCCGATGGGCAGCCCGGTGAGCGGGCTCAGGCCCTGCCGAACCGCTGTTTGAGTTCCATCAGCAGCCCACGGGTCGAGGCCAGAAGGCAGACCGGGAGCGTCAACAGCTGCCGGCCGGTGTACCAGTAGAGCCGATGCCACCAGCGCACGTCCCAGCGGCCACGCCGGGCCGGCGGGAACATGGAATAAGGCAGCACCTCCAGGCAGGGTTCCGGGATCGCCAAAAAGTAGCCCCAGAAGGTCATCCGCCGCACATGGCCGATCTCCTCGGCGACCTCCGTCGAGGGTGACGGGACCGAGTCGGGTCGCACCAGCCAGGTTCCATCGGGTTGTTCGTGGTACTCGCTGGCGATGGAGTGGCTGCTCCAGGGGTGGTAGGCCACCAGCAGACGGTTGGAAAGGCGGGACGCACGCATCCGAGCCGTACCGAGCGACTGGCCGATCAGGCTGCGTTGTTCGCCGCGCCACAGCTCCGCCCGCTCGGCGTCCGTATGGGCGATCACCTCCAGCCAGGTGGGGGGGATCTCCAGGGGCTCCCGGCCGCTGAACACCCGAAGCCGGATCTTCAGATCCTTGTCGTCGAAGCCGTAGCCCACCAGATATTCGTTGAAGCCGCCAATGGCTGCGAACAGCTCCTTGGCGATCAGAAACTGACCCTTGCGCCCATCCGGACCGCTGCCCAGGGCGTAGGCCCCTTCCGCTGGGCCAGGGCCTCCGGATCCATCGGGCACCACGAGCGATGGATCGAAGTCGGCGGTCGGCCAGCAGTCGGCATCCAGCTTGAGGATCCACGGACCCCGCGCCCGGGAGATCCCGAAGTTGTAGGCCCGGCAGAGGTTCCAGCTGGGTTCGCCCTCCACCCGCACCAGCCGCAGGCGGGGATCATCCGGGAGGTCAGCCCGCCGCAGGGGCTCGGTGCTGCTCCAGTCAACGATCAGGTGCTCCTTGTGGTGGGGCCAGCGGCTGAGGGCGGCGGCGGAGTGCAGCAGGTGCTCGCGCCGATTCATGCAGACCGTGACGACGCTGAGGCCGGGCGCGGTCAATCCCACAGCTTCATGGCGTCATCCCGAGCGGAGAACCATTCGGCGGCCAATACACCACCCATGGTGCGCTGTTCCCGGAACCAGGGCCCCCCGAGGGTCCAGTGCAGCAGGGCGGGGCCGCCCTGGGCCGCGGTCTCCAGCGGGGCGGGCTGCACATCCACCAGGTGATTCCAGCGCTCGGGCAGAGGTCCGATCTCATGGTCGCCGGCCAGCCAGTGGAACCTGTGCAGCTCCAGGCCGCTGGCGCTGTTCACGTAGTCGGGGGTCAATGCTGTGCAGCGTCCGCAGTTGAGCAGCATCAGCGAGCTCCAGTTCTTTTTGGGATAGGGGCTCTGGGGTTCACCCAGGAACTTCACCACCTCATTGGGGTTGTGCTCGTGCTGCACACACTGCACGGCAAAGCGATCATCCCGCTCGGCCCAGAGCTCGGCGATATCCCCACGGCAGAGCATGTCGCAGTCCATGAAGATGGCCCAGCCCCCATAGCCCATCAGATGGGGCACGAGAAAACGGGTGAAGGAAAAAGCCGTGGCCTGCTTGGGATCCCGTTCCCGCCGGAATACCCCCAGAGCCTCCAGTTGGGGCGTGACGATCGGCGTGATCGCCAGCGGCAGGGAACTGTGCTGGGAAAGGGTGTCAATCAGCACGGCGGTGGCGGCCCGCTCACGCGGGTCGTGGCCAATGAAGATGGGAATTGTTCCGAGTGAAGCGGCCATGGTGTTGGAGGCGGCAAGAGCCACAGGCCTGTGGGAAGCACCGCAGGGCGGCGTAGCAAGCCAATCAATTTAGCCGCAGGGTCAGGGGCGCCATCCCGACGCCAGCACTCAGCCCCAGAACTCCCAGCGATCCATCACCTCTACAGGCGTGCCGTTCCGCAGCTGAGCCGCGACCCGAGCTGGGAACAGGGCCCGTGCCAATTGGTGCCGCAACAGATTGATCGCGCCCTTGGCGGCATGTTTGAGGTTGGTGGTTTTTTTGCCTCTGGCCAAATCCCAGTAGCCATAACTCTTGTAAGGAAGATTGTAGGCTTCAACGATGATGTTGAAAAGCCTTCTCGGCGCTTGGTTGTCGCTCTCCAGGTAGGGCGTCACCCCATGCAAGGCTGATTTTCCGTTGAGTAGAACCACGAATCGATTGTGCTTTAGGCAATTCGCTTCACTGGCTTCAGGCCATAGGCATTCCCCTTCAGGCGGGTGCCATCGAACACTGCGCCCGGGCGGTGTTCGTAGAGGATGAGATCACCGCCCACAGGGGGTGTTTCTGAAGGATGGAGATACAGCAAGCCGGCAAACAGTTCGTACTTGTCATCGAGATGGGGCTCCAGTCCTGCGAATTGAGGCGGGTTGATTCCCGGCTGGATGTCGTAAGACAGGGATGGGATCCCCTGAAGCCAGTTCTGCCGGTCGCCCATCGACATCCGCGGCAGATAGGGGAGCTGCTCCGTTTTGGCCTCGAGTGGATTTTCGAGGAAGGGTCGCAGCCTGCCGAACAGCGAACGCATCAGCGCCTCGATTCCGAGGGCCTGGTAGAAGGCCTTGAGATCGTTAAGCCTGGAGTCATCACACCCTTGGACCGTGGACAGATCCAGGCTGGCCCTTGAATTGGCCTGGAGATCCTCGGATCGACAGGCCAGATCGCTGATCAGGCCACGGTCCGGGAAGCCCCGGAGGGCTGCCGCCAAAAGGTCCTCCGGCAGGAAATCATCGATGACCAGGTGGGGCAAGGGGTGGCGATGCACGTCAGCCCTTTCAAGCTTTTCCGCCCAGGTCATCTCCATCGGTTCAGATCGCTTCGTTGGCTCTCGGCAGTGAAGGCGGGCAAGCGGTCGGCCGCTTCCCTGGCCATGGGCAAGACGCTGGCGTCGGGAATTTACGCGGTTTCGCCGATGGGGTTCCCCGTCCCTCCTTCCTAGGCTCCCCGGCATGGCTGCCCCAACCCACTCCTCAGACCCAGGCCAGGGCCAGGCTGCCCCTTTGACTTCTTTTCTGGCCGGCCTCAATGACGCCCAGCGGCGGGCGGTGGATCACCACAACGGCCCGCTGCTGGTGGTGGCCGGCGCCGGCAGTGGCAAGACTCGCGCCCTCACCCACCGGATCGCCCACCTGATCGGTCACCACGGTGTCGATCCGGCCCAGTTGCTGGCGGTCACCTTCACCAACAAGGCGGCCAGGGAGATGAAGGAGCGGCTGGAGGTCCTGCTGGCCCAGAAGCTCGCCCAGAGCCAGTTCGGCCAGCCCTTCAGCACGTTGAGCGCCGTGGAGCAGCGCCAGCTGCGCAGCCGCATCTATCGCGAAGTGATCAAAGACCTCTGGATCGGCACCTTCCACGCCCTGTTCGCGCGGCTGCTGCGCTTCGACATCGACAAGTACACCGATCCCGAGGGCCTGAGCTGGACCCGCCAGTTCTCGATCTACGACGAGGCCGACGCCCAGACCCTGGTCAAGGAGATCGTCACCCAGGAACTGGGCCTGGATCCCAAGCGTTTCGAACCCAAGAAGGTGCGCTGGGCGATCAGCAACGCCAAGAACCAGGGCTGGTTGCCCGAGCAGCTCGAGGCCGATCAGCAGGGGCAACGGGGCAAGCAGATGGCCGAGGCCTACCGCCGCTACCGCCGCGCCCTGGCCGCCAACAACGCCCTTGACTTCGACGACCTGCTCCTGCTTCCGGTGCAGCTTTTAAGCGCGAATGAGCAGGTCCGCCACTACTGGCACGGGCGCTTCCGCCACGTGCTGGTGGATGAATACCAGGACACCAACCGCACCCAGTACGACCTGATCAAGCTGATCGTCACGGGCGGCGAGGAGCCCGAGCAGTTCACCAACTGGGCCGATCGCTCAGTGTTCGTGGTGGGCGATGCCGACCAGAGCATCTACAGCTTCCGGGCGGCCGACTTCACGATCCTGATGGGCTTCCAGGACGACTTCGGCGATCGCGCCGCCGACGACGCCACCCGCACGATGGTGAAGCTGGAGGAGAACTACCGCTCCACCGCCACGATCCTGGCGGCGGCCAACGCCCTGATCGCCCACAACAGCGAACGCATCGACAAGGTGCTGCGTCCCACCCGCGGCGAAGGCGAACCGATCACGCTCACCCGCTGCGACGACGAGATTGCCGAGGCCGAGGCGGTGGTGCACCGCATGCGCCTGCTCGATGCCAACCACCCCGAGTTGCGCTGGGGTGACATGGCCGTGCTGTATCGCACCAATGCCCAATCGCGGGCGATGGAGGAATCGCTGGTGCGCTGGGGCATCCCCTACATCGTGGTCGGGGGCCTGCGCTTCTACGACCGGCGCGAGATCAAGGACGTGCTCGCCTACCTGCGCCTGCTGGTGAACCCGGCCGACACCGTCAGCCTGTTGCGGGTGCTGAACGTGCCCCGGCGCGGCATCGGCAAGACCACAGTTCAGCGACTCACCGATGCCTCCAGTCAGCTGGGAATCCCCCTCTGGGATGTGGTCAGCGACGCCGAGGCGGTGCGGTCCCTGGGGGGGCGTTCCGCCCGGGGCCTGCTCCAGTTCAGTGAGCTGATCGGCGATCTGGCCGGCCGGATCCAGGACGCGGCCCCCTCGGAGCTGGTGCAGCGGGTGATGGAGCAGAGCGGCTATGTGGCCGAGCTGATCAGCGAGGGCACCGATGAGGCCGAGGAGCGGCGCCGCAACCTGCAGGAGCTGGTGAATGCCGCCCTGCAGTACCAGGAGGAGAACGAGGAGGGCTCCCTGGAAGGGTTCCTGGCCAGCGCCGCCCTGGCCAGCGACGCCGATAGCAAGGACACCGCCGCCGACCGGGTCACCCTGATGACCCTGCACGCCAGCAAGGGTCTGGAGTTTCCCGTGGTGTTCATGGTGGGTCTGGAGCAGGGGCTGTTCCCCAGCTACCGCTCGCTGGAGGATCCCGCCGCCCTCGAGGAGGAGCGGCGCCTCTGCTACGTGGGCATCACCCGGGCCAAGGAGCGCCTGTTCCTCTCCCACGCCAGCGAACGGCGGCTCTGGGGCGGCCTGCGCGAGCCGGCCGTGCCCTCGGTGTTTCTCTCGGAGCTGCCAGCGGAGTTGATCCAGGGCGATCTGCCGGGCAGCGGTGGCGCGGCCCTGCGGCGGGAGCAGCGGCTGGAGCGGCTCACCCGGGTGGACCGCGATGAGAGTCTGCGCACCGCCGCCGGCGGGGCCGCGGGGGCGCCGGCCAACGCCGTGCGCCGCAAGGGGATCTCGCGCAGCTGGAGCGTGGGGGATCGCCTGCGCCACGCCAACTTCGGTGAGGGGAAGGTCACCCATCTGTTCGGCAGCGGCGAGAAGGTCTCGATCGCGGTGAAGTTCGCGGGCATGGGGCCGAAGATCCTTGATCCGCGCCTGGCGCCGATCGAAGCCCTGGGCGGCGATCCGACCGGCGGCGGTTCGGCCTGATGGAACTCCCTGGGCTGCCTCCTGGGCTGCTGGAGGCCCTGGTGGCCCACTCCGGCGGCCGGCGGCTGGCCCTGGTGGGGGGCGCCGTGCGTGATCTGTTGCTGCATCAGGTCCACAACGACCCCTGGCGCGGCCTGGTGGATCTGGATCTGGTGCTGGAGGGCTCGGCCCCGGAACTGGCGGAGCGGCTACGGGTCTGGGCCGGTCCGGAGCGGCTGGGGTTCTGTCACATTCACGGGGCCTATGGCACGGCGGAACTGGAGCTCGATGGGGTGCTGCTGGATCTGGCCAGCGCCCGCCAGGAGAGCTACCCCGCCCCTGGAGAGAACCCCGTGGTGCGCTTCGCCGCCCTGGCCGATGACCTGGCCCGCCGCGACTTCACAATCAACGCCATGGCCCTGGAGTTGGCCCCCGCCGCCGGCGGTGTGGTGGCCCTGGAGCTGCTGGATCCCCACGGCGGCCAGGCGGATCTGGCGGCCCGCCGCCTGCGCCTGCTCCACGGCAGCAGCCTCAACGATGACCCCACCCGCGTGCTGCGGGCGGCCCGCTACGCCGCCCGGCTTGGGTTCGAGCTGGCGCCAGGCAGCCTGGAGCAGTTGCGGCGCACCCTGGCCGCCTGGCCCTGGGCCTGGCGGCCGGGAGATCCTCCGGAGCTGGCCCCACCGGCCCTGGGCACCCGCCTGCGCATGGAGCTGGATCTGCTGCTGGAGCGGGAGGACTGGCGCGAGGCCCTGGGCTGTCTGCAGGCCTGGGGGGCCCTGCCCCTGGTGGAGGAGGCCCTCCAGAACGACCGCCACTGGCGGCGCCGGCTGCGCTGGGCCCAGCGCTTCGCGTTACCCCTGCTGCCGGCCTGGCTGGCGGTGGTGGCTGATCTTCCGGCGCTGGCGGCCCGGCTGCAGTTGCCCCACCACGGCCAGAAGCTGCTGCACCAGTTCGTTCAGCTGCGCCAGTGGCTGGCGGCGGTGCAGGGCTCCAGCGCCGGCTGGTCGCCCTCGCGCTGGAGCGAGGCGCTGGAAGAGCGGGGTGGGTCGGCGGAGGCGGTGGCCCTGGCCCTGGCGGCGGGCCTCGGCCCCCGTCGGCCCCTGCTGCGCTGGTGGCTGCGCTGGCGTCACTTGAAGGCACCGGTCACCGCCACGGAGCTGATCGCCGAGGGCCTGACGCCGGGTCCGGCCCTGGGGCAGGCGCTGCGGGCGCGGCGGGCCCAGCGCCTCGACCAGGAGCGCCCCTGAGTTCGCTACCTTCCCGGCTCGTTGCCGAGACGGCCATGGCCACCGTGATCAAGTTCAGCTCCGTGGATTGCGGCACCTGCCACCGCATGGCCCACTACGACGCCAAGGTGGCTTCCGAACTGGGTCTGGAGTTCGTGAGCGTGATGCTCCAGGACACCACGACCTACCACAAGTACCGCCCGGTGCTGCTCAGCCAGTACCCCAACAAGGAGGGGATGGGCTGGCCCACCTACCTGGTGGTGAGCGATCCGGAGGGCAGCTTCGAGGTCCACGGCGAAGTGAAAGGCGGACTGCCCAAAGGGGAGTTCCGCGAACGCCTGGCGGTCGCAGCCGGTCTTCCCAGCCCGGTTGCCTGAGCGCCCAGAAGGGCCCAGGCGATTTAGGCCCCAGCGACCCGCCCGATCACGGCCGCCTGGGGGAAACCGGCCCCGCGAAGGGTTTGCAGCGCTTCGGGGGCCTGGGAACCGGGAAGCGCCACCAGCAACGGGCCACTGGTCTGGGGATCAATCAGCAGGCCCTCCTGAGCTCTTCGACTGACCCCATCCGGCGCGCAGGAGTCCACCCATTGGATCGGGCCTTCCAGCAGGGCCAGGGCGCTGGCATTGGCGGGGGCGAGGCTGCTGGCGAAGCCCAGTCCCAACAACTCCAGGGCCCCCTCCAGGGCGGGGACGGCGGCGGCCTCCAGCGCCACGGTCAGCTGCGGATCCACCCGGCGGCTGGCTTGCACCATCTCGCCCAGGTGGCCCAGCAGCCCGAATCCGGTCACGTCGGTGCAGGCGTGCACCTCGAAGCCCGCCAGCAGCTCCACCAGCGCTGCCTGGCTCTGGCCCATCAGCGCCAGCGCCCCATCGATCCATTCGGGCCGGGCCGCGCCCGCCTGGGCGGCGGCGAACAGCACGCCGCTGCCGATCGGCCGGCTCAGCAGCAGCGCATCGCCCGGCCGCAGGCCCCCCTTGGTCCAGAAACGCCCGGGCGGGGCCTGCCCGTTCACCGTCAGCGCCAGGCTCAGTTCCTCGCCCGCATCCAGGCGCTGCAAGCTGTGGCCGCCAATGAGCTGGGCTTCCATGGGTTCCAGGACCGCTCGCACCCCGGCCAGGGTTTGCAGCAGCAGCTCCTCTTGAAGAGTCTCTCCGAGTCGCGGCAGGGTCACCAGCGCCTGCACGGAGTGCACCCGGGCGCCGCAGGCCCACAGGTCAGAGCAGGCGTGCAGGGTGGTGAGCCGGGCGTTCAGCCAGGGGTCGTCCACCAGGGCCGGAAAGCCATCGAGGCTTTGCAACAACAGGCCGCCCTCGGCCGTTGGGCCCACCACCAGGGCGTCCTCGGGGTCGGAGGTCGCCCCTGGATCGAGGCGGGCGAGGGCCTTGCCCAGGGGGGCGGCGGCGAGCTTGGCGGCGCAGCCCCGGCAGGCCATGGCTGTCGCTTGTTCTTCGGAGCCGCCCGTCATCGCCCCCAGGGCCGCGAAGCCCTCCATGAAGCGCCGGTCGATCTGCTCCTTCCAGCGCCAGAGCAGGGACGAGGGCCCCAGGGCGAAGGGACCCCAGAAGGCCAGTGCCTGGGGTTGATCCGAAAGCGCCCCGCCATCGCCGAGTAGCTGCAGGGCCCAGCGTTGGGGGCGCCAGCGGCGCAATGGGCGTGGCGGCTGTGCCATCCGGCGCTCCAGGTTGGCGGCCAGCACCGGAGCCGCTCGCACCGCCCAGACCCCCGAGGGGGGCCGAGGTGCGTCCGAGATCAGGGCGCAGTCACCGCTGGCGAACACAGCGGGATGCCCGACCACCTGCAGGCTGGTCTCCGTGAGCAGGCGCCCCGTGGCTGGATCAGCGGCCAGCCCCGAGGCCGCCAGCCAGCCAGGGGCCCTGCTGCCGGTGCAGGCGAGGGCGGGCTCCGCGCCTGCTGCAGCACCTACCGCCTCGGGTGCTTCGGCATGCCGCTCGACCAGGATCCCCGCCCGCCCCAACAGCCGCTCGCCGCAGGCGTTGGCGGCCCTTGAACCCAGGTGCAATCCCTCGCCCCGCAGCATCAGCCGCGGGCGAACCCTGCGCTGCAGGGCCAGGGCCAGCTCCACCGCCGCGGCGCCGCCCCCCAGGATCCGCAGCTCCGCCGCTTCCCCGGAAGCGCCTGTGCCCAAGCCCGCGCACCAGTCCAAAAACGGTTCCAAGGGCTTCACAGCGATCTCGCCCGCCCCTACGGCCGCTGTCTCGGCGCCCAGATCGAGGCTGAGCAGATCCCAGCGCAGGGGCGGCCGGCCTTCCAGGACCAGCTCCCGCTGCTCCAGCTCCAGGCCAAGGATTTCGGCCCGCACGAAGCTCACCCCCGCCAGGCGGCAGAGCCGCCGCAGGTCGATGGCGCAGGCCTCGCGCAGGTAGAGCCCCGCCACCAGGCCCGGCACCATCCCGGAATACAGCGCCGTGCTGGCGCGGCTCACCAGGGTGATGCGGCAGACCTTCGGCCGGTGCTGGGGATGCATCACCCAGCGCTTCAACACCAGGGCATGGCTGTGGCCACCGCCCGCCAGGAGCAGCTGACGCTGGGGCGCGGGGGCAGGCGTCACCCGGAGCTGTTAGAGCCGGGGGTGTTGTAACCAGAAGGGTTGGCGCTTTGCCAGGCCCAGCCGTCACGGCAGATCTCCCCGAGGCCGCGGCGGGTGCGCCAGCCCAGCCGCTCCTCCGCCAGCGACGGGTCGGCCACGGTGATCGCGGCGTCACCCGCGCGCCGATCCACCTGCTCATAGGGAATCGATCGGCCGCTGGCGGCCTCGAAGGCCCGCACCACCTCCAGCACCGATTGGCCCTGGCCGCTGCCCAGGTTCAAGGAGAGCAGCTGGGGCGCTTCCGCCAGCAGCACCTCCAGGGCGGCCTTGTGGCCTTCGGCCAGGTCCATCACATGGATGTAGTCGCGCACGCCGGTGCCATCGACCGTGGGCCAGTCGCGGCCATAGACCGTGAGGCGTTCGCGCCGGCCCACCGCCACCTGGCTGACGAAAGGAAACAAGTTATTGGGTGTTCCCAAGGGGTCTTCGCCGATCCGGCCGCTGGGGTGGGCGCCCACGGGGTTGAAGTACCGCAGGCGCGCGATGCGCCAGCGGGCCAGCTCCGGCGCTTCGCTGGCCACCACATCCGCCAGCAGTTGCTCGACGGCGGCCTTCGTATGGCCGTAGGGGTTGATCGGCTGGATCGGGGCCGTCTCGTTGATCGGCATCTGCTCCGGGACGCCGTAGATCGTGCAACTGCTGCTGAACACGAGCGTGTGGCAGCCGTGCTCGGCCATCGCCGCCACCAGGCAGCGGCTGCCGCTGAGGTTCACGTCCCAGTAGCGCAGTGGTTTGGCCACCGATTCCCCCACCGCCTTGAGGCCAGCGAAGTGCACCACCGCCTCGATCGGCGCGGGGGCGGCCGCAAAGGCCCGCTGCAGATCGGCGCTCGAGCGGATGTCGCCCTCGATCCAGCTCAGCCGCCCCGCCGCCTCCGGCCCCACCATCTCCGCTACCCGCCGCAGCGCCTCCGGCGAACTGTTGTCGAAGTTGTCGAGCACCACCAGGTTGTGGCCCGCCTCCAGCAGCACCACGGCCGTGTGGCTGCCGATGAAGCCGGCGCCGCCGGTGATCAGGAGCTGGGCCATGGACCTGAGGTTAGGGCTGGGGCCATCGCCCAAGATGGCCCCAGTTCTGGCCCAGGGTGTGGAGAAGCTGCAGAGCCTGCGGGGCATGGTGGACCTGCTGCCCGCCGCGACGCCCCTGTGGCAAGGGGTGGAGTCCACGGCCCGGGAGCATTTCCGCCGCGCCGGCCTCGCTGAGATCCGCACCCCCGTGATGGAGGTCACCGAGCTGTTCGCCCGCGGCATCGGCGAGGCCACCGATGTGGTGGGCAAGGAGATGTATTCCTTCCTCGATCGGGGTGAGCGCCGCTGCACCCTGCGGCCGGAGGGCACCGCCTCGGTGGTGCGCGCCGCTCTCCAGCACGGGCTGCTCAGCCAGGGCTCCCAGCGGCTCTGGTACGGCGGGCCGATGTTCCGCTATGAGCGGCCCCAGGCGGGGCGCCAGCGTCAGTTCCATCAGATCGGCGTGGAGTATCTGGGCTTTGACGACCCCCGCAGCGACGCCGAGGTCATCGCCCTGGCCTGGGATCTGCTGGCGGACCTGGGTGTGCAGGGCCTGGCCCTGGAGCTCAACTCCCTGGGCAGCGGTGAGGATCGCGCCCGCTACCGCCAGGAGCTGGTGGCCTTCCTGGAGGCCCGACACGATCAGCTTGACCCCGACTCCCAGGCCCGCCTGGCCACCAACCCCCTGCGCATTCTCGATTCCAAGGACGCCGGCACCCAGGCGCTGCTGGCGGATGCCCCCACCCTGGCGGCGGCGTTGAGCGACAAGAGCCGCGAGCGTTTCGAGCGGGTGAAGGAATCCCTGGCGGCCCTGGTGATCCCCTTCCAGCTCAACCCCCGGCTGGTGCGCGGCCTCGACTACTACAGCCACACCGCCTTCGAGATCACCAGTGATCAGCTGGGGGCCCAGGCCACCGTCTGCGGTGGCGGCCGCTACGACGGCCTGATCGAGCAGCTCGGGGGCGCACCTACCGCGGCGATCGGCTGGGCGTTGGGGATGGAGCGGCTGCTGGTGCTTCTGGCCCAGGGGGATCCAGCCGCACTGCCGGCGGCCCCTGCCCCGGACCTGTATGTGGTCAGCCGCGGGGAGCGGGCCGAGCCACTGGCGCTGGTTCTGGCCCGGGGGTTGCGTCAGCGGGGGCTGGCGGTGGAGCTGGATCTGAGCGGCTCCGCCTTCGCCAAGCAGTTCAAGCGCGCCGACCGCAGCGGCGCCCGCTGGGCAGCCGTGATCGGCGACGGGGAAGCGGAAAGCGGCGAGTTGCTGCTCAAGGCCCTGCGGGAGGGATCGGGCGATCCAGCCCAGGAGCTGCGCCTGCCCCTGGCAGACCTGGCTGGTCTGCAGGCGCGGCTGGGTTGAAACGATGGGAAACTGAGCGGATGCGCGTGCTGATTTACACCTCAAGCTCAGGAACGGCCCATGACGCCGCTGCCGAAGCGATTGCCGAATGGCTCAAGATCCTGGCCCCCACGGTTGAGGTGAAGATCGATTCTGTGCTGGAGAATGCTAGCTGGGTGGCCCGCGCCGGGACCGATCTCTATAATTGGATTCAACGCCGAGCGCCGTGGCTGCATCAGATTTACTGGCGACTTTTGGAGTTTGAAGATCATGCCAAACCTGGCACAGTTATTTACGGCCACAGGTACCTGGTGCGCACCCTCCGTAGCCAGGGGCCCGATTTACTGATCTCCACTCATCCCCACATCAATCGGGGCCACTTTGATTTGGCCAAGCGGGTGGTTGGCACCCAGTTGCGTTGTGTTACGTGCTGCACCGAGTTGGATGGGGGCTTTGGCTTCACCCGCAATTGGGTAAGCCCTAAGGCTGATGGTTTCTGGGCGATTACTGAGGAGGTGGCGGAGGAAGTGCGGCACCGAGGTTATCCGCCCGAACGTATTGCGGTGCTCGGTCCGTTGTTGCATCCGCCCTTCCATGACGACCAGCGACTGACCTCTTTAGAGTCGTCCAGTGATCCGCCCGTTCTGCCCCTGCTGGTGCTTGGCAGCGGTTCCAACGGTGCCAACAATCACGAGGCGCAGCTCAATGCGTTGCTCCCTTTCTCTGGTCGTCTGAGGGTGGTAGCCCTCTGCGGCAAGCGGGCTGGGGTGGTGGAGCAACTACACGACTGGGCCCGTGCTCATCCGGGTCTGCCCGTGCAGGCATTGGGATTTCAGGGTCCAGCGGAGATGGTTGAGCTCTACCGGGAGGCCTGGGCGATGGTGGCCCGGCCGGGCGCGCGCACGGCCACCGAGGCTCTTGCCCTGGGCTGTCCGCTCATCTTTAATTGCCATGGAGTGACCATGCCCCAAGAGTTGTTGGCTCTTCGCTATTTCCAAGCGCGTGATCTGCAGCTTTCGATTCGCAAGCCCGGTGATCTTGCCAATCATGTTGGACGCTTGCTTGATGACCCTGCCGCTTATCACGCCTGGCGGCAGCGCTATTCCAAGGCCCGCCTCAGCTCTGACCCTCTGGCCGTGGTGCGCTATCTCCTTCCTGATGCATTGATGCAGGTCTGAGCACTTTCGATCATCCCTCAAGGTTCAAGTGCCACATCCAATCTGATTGCGATCGTGGGCATTTGATGTTGCCTACTTTGACATCTCACTCTGACAGAGCAGACTGCGCTCGGGGTCAGGCTCCAGGGACTTGAGACCGTTGATGATCGAATCGCTCAGCTGCGCTCCATCAGGTTGCGGAGGATATTCATTGATTGTTTCAGGTTGGTTTCGCTGAGTTCAAAATAAAGTGGACGCAACACCGCAGGGAGATCAGGATCGATCTTGATCTGGTGCTTCACCAGCACGCCCCCTTTGACGGGTGTGAGGCTCCAGTTGCCCTCCAAGTTGCGGATGCGATCACCGCTGATCAGCCGATAGCTCATCTGGCGGGGCGGATTCTCAGTGATCGCGAGCCGGGCCTTGATGCGCAAACCGAAGGTGTAGGGGGCCTGATACGTCTGGGCGACTTCTAACTTATTGCCCTGGCGGCTGATCAGCTTGGCCAGTTTGATGTCCGGCATCGCGGTTGCGGTGGCTTCATAGTTGGTGAGCACCTTCCAGGCCTTTTCAGGTGTGGTGGCCACGTAGATCGAAGTGGTATATGACCCTTGGCTTCCCCTCAGAAGCGGTTGGGCAGCAGGGGAGCCGTCAGCACTGGGGGCGATCAGGATGGTGGCCGCTAAGCTCATGGCTAAGCAAAAGCCGGGTCGTCGCAGCATTGCGTGTGGGCGTGAATTGATGATGGAAGTGCCAGACCACTCTGTTGGAAGACGAGTTTACTATGTCAGTGGCTTTGATCCACGTGGGGCGCCTTTTTATCATCGATTTTTCTCTCAGCAACTGACCCGCTTCACTGAGCGCACGGGCCGTGTCTTTTCGATGGGTCCTAGGCGTAAGGATGGCCGAGGTTTGTTGAGTCGCTGGCAGGTCAAGGAAGAAGGTGATGTTGGTGCAGTTGTATGTAATCTTGATTATTGTTTCTTGCATTGGGATGACATTGTACGTGGAGCTTGGGTGCGCGATCCCATTCGTCTTCTTCGGTCTGGTTTGCTCATGTACAACTACTACCTACTGCAAGGTGCCCTCTGGCGAATCCGCCGTATTTCCTACCCAGCGGCAATCTGTATCTTGGTTCCGTTTGGTGTTGCTTTGGTGGCCATGCTTCTTGCCATCTTGGCCGGATTTGTTGTCGGTTCATTGGCTGCTACCACAGGATTGGTGGCACCGTTACCCTGGTTGTTGGCGCTTACGATTGGTCTAGGAGTGTTAGTGGTGGCTTGGCAACTGGCCGAGCAGCTGAAGATCGTGTGGATGTTTCGCAGCATGCAGTTCACCCGTTTGATCGGCCAATCTGGTGATGGTGCACTCAGGGGTCGTCTCAAGCTTCATGCATTGGCGATCCTGGAGCTTGAGCAGCGTGAGCCAGCTGCCGAGATCCTGATTGTCGGCCACAGTATCGGCTCTCTGGTGATGGCCATGCTGGCTGCGGAGCTGCGCCGCCAGCCGGGATTCGCTGTGATTGGCCCCAAGCTGAGCCTACTGACACTGGGTCAGATCCTTCCTTTTCTTGCTGAACAAGCTAGTGCCAAAACTTTTCACCGGGATCTTGTTGAACTTAGCCTAGAGCCCCGATTGCCCTGGCTTGATGTTAGCTCAACCGACGATTTCCTTTGTTTTCCGGGGGTCGATCCCTACGCCAGTTGTGGTTTAGACATTCCTGAACCCGCCTACCTGGTGATGGAACTGATCCCGCTGGCTCAGCGCCAGGCCCTCACATCACTTTGGGAAGTGATTAAACATCAATTGGGTCTTCATTTCGAATACATTGCCACGGCTGACCCGGAGCGCAGTGGCGGCTTTGACTACTTGGAGCTTGTGCTGAAGCCGGCCGCAGGTTCGGTGCTCAACGAGCACCCGTTTTCATGATGCCTTGCCCTTTCGCGTTTGAGCCTGTCCATCCCCGCCCAGAGCCCTTTACGCCGAACTACCTGATTCGATTGATTCGCGGCCTTCATTCCTGGTTGGGCCTGCTGAATGCCTGGGATTTTCAGATTCCGATCGGCGGGATTCGGTTCTTCGGGTTCAACCTGTTCCTGGTCAATCAGCCCGCGGCTGTCCGTCGGCTGATGGTGGAGCAGGTGGAGCAATTTCCGAAGCATCCGTTCACGCTCTGGGTGCTCCAGCCCCTGATCGGCCGGGCGATCTTCTCAGTGAACGGAACGGAGTGGGAGCGGCAACGGCGCCTGGTGGATCAGGCGTTCCAGGTGGCCCAGCTGCAGCGAGTGTTCCCCCAGATGGAGGCGGCCACCCATGATCTGATCGCGCGGCTCGACCCCCTGGCTGATGGCCGCACCGTGGGGATCGACGCCGAGATGACCCTGGTGGCCGCCGATGTGATCGTTCGCACAATTTTGTCGCGGCCGCTGGCGGGGCCTGAGGCGGCTGTGATCTTTGAAGACTTCTCGCGCTACCAACGACGGGCCGGTCAAGCGGTGATGTTGCGCTTGTTGCGTCTGCCCCAGAGTTTGCTCAATCGCTACCTGGCCACCCATGCCCGGCGGATCAGAGTCTGGATCCGCCAGGCGATCGAGGCGCGCCTCTCTGGTTCCGCCCCTGGCCAGGCAGCGAGCAGCCAGGATCTGCTCCAGGCCCTGCTGGAGGCCCGCGATCCGCTCACAGGCAGTTCCTTCAGCCTGGAGGAGTTGGTCGATCAGGTCTGCTTTCTCTTTCTGGCGGGCCATGAAACCTCCGCCAGTGCCCTGGCCATGGCGGTGTATCTGCTGTCCCAGGTTCCGGAGGCGCAGGGGCGCCTGCGGCAAGAGGTGACGGCGGCCCTGGCGGGTCAGAACGGCCCCCTGGGCTTCGAGGCCCTACGCCAGCTGCCCTACGGAGCGGCCCTGTTCAACGAAACCCTCAGGCTCTACCCCCCCGTGAGCTTTTTCATGCGTGAAGCCCAGCTGACCACCAACCTGCTCGATCAGCGCTGCCCTGTGGGCTCCCTGTTGACCATCTCCCCCTGGGTGATCCAGCGGCACGAGCAGCACTGGAGCGATCCGAACAGCTTTCGACCCGAGCGTTTCCTGGCCGACCAGGCCAGCACCGAGGAGCGCCGAATGGCGCGGGAGGCATTCCTGCCCTTCGGCCTCGGGCCGCGCAAGTGCCCCGGTGCGGCCTTCGCCCTGCAAGAGGCGCTGCTGGTGCTGGCCGAACTGGTGCGCCGCTACGAGATCCTGCCGGATCCAGGCCACAGTCCCGAGCTGGTGGCGCGGTTGACCTTGCGCTCCGTCAATGGGGTGCGGGTGAAGCTGCGGCGCTTGTGATCGAGCCGCCCGCTGGTTCCTGGCCCTGGCCGCCTGCTGGCTGTGGGGGGGGAGGGCTGACAAAACAGCCCGTTCAGACCCTGGTCGATCTCCTTCGCTACAGGGCTCGGCACCAGCCAGAGTGCGTGGCTTACGTCTTTTTGAGCGATGGAGAGCGGGAGGCGGAGGAAATCACCTACCTCCAACTTGATCAACAAGCCCGACGGATCGGCGCTTGGTTGCAGGTCTGTGAGCCTGGATCTGAGGCGGTTGGTCTGCTTTATCAACCAGGTCTGAGCTTCATCGAGGCTTTCTTCGGTTGCCTCTACGCCGGCCTCGTGGCGATCCCGCTTCAAACGCCACCAGGCTTGAAGAGGCTCGAAGGCCTCTCGGCGATCCTCCGCGATGCCGGCACCAGCTTGGTCTTGACCCGTTCCGACATTCTGGAGACCCTGCAAAAGGGTGCCACCACCTGCGAATGGGCGCGGCCGCTGCGTTGGCTGGCCACCGATCACCTCACTGGGGACCAGGATCCCAGCTGGCATCATCCCGATCGTTCCGTTGATTCCGCGGCGTTCTACCAATACACCTCGGGTACCACCGGCGCCCCCAGGGGGGTTGTGGTGTCCCACGCCAATGTTCTTGCCAACGAAGAGCTGATCCGGCAGGCCTTTCAGCATGATCAGAGCACCATGGGAATGGGCTGGCTCCCCCATTTTCATGACATGGGTTTGATCGGAAACATTTTGCAGATGCTTTATATTGGCAGGCCTTGCATTCTGATGTCTCCTTTTCACTTCATCCAGAGGCCATTCAGGTGGCTGCAGGCAATCAGTCACTACAGGGCAACGAGCAGTGGTGGCCCTAACTTTGCCTATGAATTGTGTGTTCAGAAGATCAGAGACGACCAGCGTGAGCAATTGGATCTGAGCAGCTGGACCCTTGCCTTCACGGGCGCAGAAACTGTTCGATGGGATACGATCCGGCGTTTTTCAGATCGCTTTGCTGGTTGTGGATTTAATCCCCAAGCCTTCTATCCATGCTATGGCTTGGCCGAAGCTACGCTCTTTGTCACAGGGATCAGGGATCGGAGGCCGATCGTTGTGAAAACCGTCAGCCGGCCGGATCTGATGGTCAACCGGGTTGTGCCCTCCACGGCTCCCTCTGACCAGAGCCTCACCATCGTGGGCTGCGGGCGTGAGGGTCTTCATCATCAGGTTCTGATCGTCGATCCCTTGAATCGAGCCCGTTGCCCTGCCGATCGGGTTGGAGAAATCTGGGTTCAAGGAGCGAGTGTGGCCAGGGGCTACCGGAATCGCGGGCTCGAAACAGAGCAAACCTTTTCAGCCACATTGGCTGATTCTGGGATGGGTCCATTCCTTCGAACAGGAGACCTGGGATTCATACAGGATGACAACCTCTTCATTACCGGACGGATCAAGGACATTATCATTCTCCAAGGGAAAACCTTGTATCCCCATGAGATCGAGCTGACCGTTGAGCGCTGCTTCAGCGGCTTGCAGTCTGGTGGTGGGGCGGCGTTCTCCCTGGAGGGGGAGGGAAGTGAGCAGGTGGTCGTTGTTCAGGAAATTGAGGGGAAGGCGCTCCGGTCGATTCATTTGATCCAATGCACCGAGACAATCCGCCGGCGCGTTCTCTCCGTGCATGGTGTCCGTGTCCAGGCGGTGGTTTTGATCAGGCCCGCCACGATCCCCAGGACAACGAGTGGCAAAGTCAGACGGGCTGACTGTCGGAGTGAGTTTCTCAGTGGGAGTCTTGCTGTCGTTCATTCCTGGATCCTGCCCTCAGCCCAATCAGAACGGGTGGCCGTCTCCGCAGACCTTCTGGGGCTGGGGGAGTGAACCCTGGCGGCTGGAGAGCCGGCCCTGGCGATGGGGTGTGGCAACTATCCTTAGGTCGTGGTGGTCTGCTGATCAATTGCTTAAAGGCGATTGCTCTTGTGCTAAGTTCTAAGTTAATAATATGGAGAAGCGTGTACCATGGCTACTGCAATCACGGCGCAAGATATCGATACCTGGTTAATCCATTATCTTGCGGATCTTCTTGAAGTGCCTGTAGACACGATTGATCCCACGGCCAACTTTCAAGAATTGGGATTGGACTCCTCCTTGGCAATCAGTTTGACGGGCGATCTGGAAGAGTGGTTAGGACGCAGGATCAATCCGACCCTTCTTTATAATTACACGACAATTGAAAGTCTCAGTGGTGGCCTTGCTGAGGAGATCGCGTCAACTTCTTTAAGCTAGTCCCATCATCTCAGGGCCACTGGGCAATGTTGGTTTCTGTTTGAATTGCGCTCAAAGCGATTATAGTGCTATGCCAGCTCCCGTCGATACGACCCAAATCCAGTCAGAGCAGGGAGCAGCTTCCCCCCTGCAGCGACATGAGATCTTGGCTGAAACAACTTATAGAAATAATTGCGAATCTCGCTACACGGAAAAGATCGAGTCTATTGAGGGTGGCTATTGTTATGAAGCCAATCGCTCTCATTATTGGGGGCCGCAGGAGCTTTCCTTGTTTTTTGGCACTAACCTGTATAGACAATCTACGCCTGAGCAGAAGCTGGCGTTGAATCATCTCTATTGGGTCACGCAATACAACCAGACTGCCGCGACGGAAGCCAATGCAGTTCTCTATAATAACGTAACAGAGGGCGTTTTCTCTGCGGTTGGAGGATTTGGAGCACTCTGCAGTGAGCTATCTCTCGAAACAGAGCAAGAGCATCAGCATATTCATGCATTTCATGCCATTGGTTATGCAACCAGAAAGGCCTTGTTTGGCTCTGAGCGGATTGTCCGTCCTCGTCTAAGCAGCTTAAGCGCGACTTCGCGCAGAAACACAAAGAATTCCAGCGCGCCACCCTCTCTTCTCAGCTTGAAGATTCCAGCGCTGAACTGGACAAAGCTTCAAGACGAAGCTTGCCGCCTGATGATCCTTAAGCTTTCAAGCGGAGGAGGGTCTTGCTCCTATTCGGATTTTCTCCGTTCTCAGCAGAGAAGCGGTAAGCCCATACCGGTACAGCGGGCTGGTTTACTTGGCCAGGTTGTTCCTGCTTCGCTGTCGCGAATCATGACCATCAGCTTTGGGGCCTCTCCTTTCTCGGCCTGCTTTTTCTATGCGATTCGCTATCTGGCTAATATTCTTCTAAAGAACTATGAGCATTCTTATTTTCAGTTTCACCGAAGCCTGGAGCGTGCGGGTGACTTCATTCCGGCACCAACGGCTATCTCCTATTACCACATGCTTGACGAGTCATTTCATACAACGACATCACAGCTAATCTCTCAGGACTTGTACAAGGAGTTCCCAAGGCCCACGGCCTACGAGCATCTTATGGCCAATCTGATTTTCTATCGAGGCCAGCAGATGATGTTGGGTGGGCTATCTGCTGTGCTGCCTGGAATCTTCAGAAGTGACAGCACATTCATTCTCCCCCTCTACCAGATCCTAAGGTCTTCTCTGTATGGTCTTCCCCATCAGGAGGCTCTGTACTGGCTTGAGCAGTCTTTGTGTCAGGAGCACGAAGGACATCATGTGAATCTCAAATACCATCAAAAGCTGCACACAACAATGCGCCAGGCCTTCAAACCGATGTCCTATCTCTGGCCCATCAACCGAGAACTGGGTTTGATGGCATCAGGTGCATCCATTGTGAAAAGCCTCAGGGTCAACCGTCAAGCCTTCGAGGCTATGCGTCCCACCTTGGCTCAGCTTGACCAACACTAGAGAAGTGAGATCTCACACCAAGGCAGCGGCGCCGCTGTAGCCCTCCGGAAGCCGAAGATCATGAAGGACGACCTCTGACAGGGAGGCCTTTTTTTGTTCTGGCGAGGTCGCGAAGCCAGTTCCCCGCGCCTTCAGCTCAGCCTCGAGCCGACACCAGTGACGCAGAAAGGCCGGCAGCCTTGCAGGCGGAGGTAACGCCTCTATCTGCTGGCAGACTGCCGACGCCAGGCAGCGGCTGGCGATCTGCTGCCATGGCAGGCTTGGGCGGTGCCACTCCACATCAACCCCAACCGGCCGGGTGGCGTGGACACCCAGCAGCACGAGATCGCCAGAGTGGGCGACATTGAATTCTGGCGGTCTGAGGGGCATTTGTGAGGCGGTGACAGCCGCTAGCCGGGGCTTGCCATGGGGGCCGACCAACAGCTCCAGCCCGGCGGGCTCCACGCCACACAGGGCGCCCAGCAGAAGCCGCAGGGCAGCACGGCCGAGCAGGAACCTGTCGCGATCATCGGGCCGCCGCAACCTCTCGAATCTGGCTTTTTCCTCCGGGGCCAAGAGACGCAGGAGCTCCGGTCGAAGTTCTGCCAAACCGTCCTGACGACGATCGATTAGCCAGAGAGTCGGAGCTGCAGCTGGCGATGGATCGAGCTCACCCCATGGTCTCTCCGGCCACCAGGCCTTGGGGTGAAGGACCACGGTTGCAGGCATTACGAAACCATTCCAATCTTTAGCTCGTGGTCAATCCACAAGATCCAGTGGCGAATTGACCCGGACGTATTCAAGACAGCTAATTTTGTCATACTATTGATTGTGGTGGCTTCAGTTTGAATGGCAGGCATAACTTCTCGAATGAGTTGGAAGCATCGATCTGATTGGGCCCGCTCAATCAGGGACCCTGAGGCCTATGTAAGCGAACAAGCCGCCCTGGGCCAGAGCTGGACGTTGCTGGGCCTCAGTACGGACATCCCCAACGACAACGATTGGATTCGCTGCACCTTGGGCGGAGCATCGGTGTTTGTTCAGCGGTTTGGGGCATCGATCAAGGGCTTCGAGAATGTTTGCCGTCATCGCTTTTACCCGATTCGCACGGCAGCGAAGGGGTCTGGTCTGGTCCGTTGTGCGTTCCACCACTGGATCTACAACCAAGAAGGGGAAGCGGTGGGCATTCCCCAGTGCAAGAAGCTATTTGGTGTTTCCCCGAAGCAGCTGGGCGCAAGGCTTAGGGAGGTTGAGATCGCCACCTGCGGTGTGCTGATCTTCGGTAGGTTTCCTCTCCAGAATTTGACGAGATCCGAGCCTGACACCAAAGCAGATTCCCCACTCTCCAACCACAATAAAAGTCTTGAGGAGTATCTCGGCGAAGCCTGGCCAATTCTGCAGACGTTCTGTCGACCTGGCATTCGGCCGGCTTTCGCCTCCAGCGTCGTTAAAGCGAATTGGAAACTTCTTTATGAAATCACGCTTGAGGAGTACCACGCAGTAGCCGTCCATCCTACTAGTTTCGGGAAGGATGGATACCTTGATCCCAAAGAAGCCTATTATCCAAGATTCGAACCGCATAGTGGATTTTTCCACAATGGAAAGCCTAACGACTTGTCGGTCATGGCCAATAATTGCAAAGACGAAGACTATCGGCCTGATGCCTATAGGGTCCTAAATATTTTCCCAAACTTTTTGGTTAATCACTATCGTGTTCTTTACACATGGTATGTATCAATTACACAGTACATCCCCGTGGCTTTCGATTCCACCGTCGTCCGTAGCTGGTACTACCAGGTGCCATTTCAGGGCCCTAAAGCTTCTTGGTTTCACCTTCTGTTCCGGAGATGGACAGACCTCTGGCTGCCGTTTTTTGTTGGGATTTATTTAAGGCGCATTACCAATGAGGATCACGTGATCTGCGAGGCGATGCAGATGACTGCAGGCTCAATGATCGAGGAGCCTTTGCTCGGGCTTGAGGAGCAGCGCATTGCCTGGTTCAGAGAGGCCTATTGGGATGCTCTGGCTCAGTTGAACGGGCAGGAGAACTCCGACGCTTGAAGCGTGCAGGTACAGACTCAGGTTCAGCGATGAAACTGCTCGGCAGGCCCCTCACGCTCGCTCCATCGGCTCAGCCGCGCCTTGGCTCACCCAAGGGGGCCATCGATCAGTGGCTTGCCGCCATCGGACTTAACAGGATGCTGGCCTGTCCGAGAGGGACACGCTCCTAGGATCCAGCCCCCCTTGCAAGGCATTCGCTTGCCGAGAGCCTTCACTGTTCTGTGGGCAGGTCAGCTGGTGTCCAACTTCGGAACCCAGACGAGCCTGTATGCGCTCGGCCTTTGGTTGTTCCAGCGAGATGGCCAGCTGGCCAGTTTCACGACGGTGGCGATCGTGATCCTGCTAGCCAAGCTGCTGGCGTTGCCCTTGCTGGGTCGAAGGCTGGCCGGTTGGCCCCGGCGCCGCGTCATGGTCCTCGCCAATGGCCTAGGTGGAACCGTCACCTTGCTGCTGGCGCTTGCTCTTTACCGCGAGACGGCTCCCCTCAGCCTGATCCTGGCTCTCCTGTCTGTCGCGGCTGTCGCGGAAGCGACGCTGGTGCTTTGTTTCGCGAGCCTCATCCCGCAGATGGTTCCGATCGAGCAGCTGGGCAGGGCCAACGGCCTGTTCGCCAGCGGTGATGGACTGGTGATGGCAACGGCCCCCCTGCTGGGAGCTGTGTTGGTGGGGATCGGCGGGCTGGCGGGGGCTCTGGCCCTCGACGGTGGCACCTGTCTGGTGGCGCTGGTCTGCGTGGGCCTGGTCCGCTGGCCGAGGGCCGCTCTCGTCCCCCTTCAGCCGCGCCAGACCTGGATGCCTGGTCTGCGGGCCGGTGTGGCCGAGCTCTGGATGGGCGCCCTGACCAGACCATTGCTACTGCTGAGCACCACCGTGTCCTTTGCGATGGCTGCTTGTGAAATCCTTTTCCCCGCCTGGGTGCTCACGGCCAGCGGCGTCACCCGCCTCGGGGTCGCCCTTCTGGTCGGGGCGGCCGGGTTTGTGATGGGTGTCGTTGCTTGGCGGATGGTGCAGCGTCGGCACTGGGCTGCGGCGCTTCTTTCAGCCCTGGCCTTTCAAAGCGTGATCTTGATCGGCGCTGGTCTTGTGGTGTTTGAGCGGATGTCCGTGGTCTGGTTTTTTGGACTTGCCCTTTTTTCCGTGGGCGTTCCGATCAGCGGAGCCGCTCTGCAGTGCCTCTGGCAAGCGGTGATCCCCGTTGAACAGCAGCCCCGCCTGTTCGCGGCGCGCTATGCGATGGAGTGGGGAGCGCGGCTCGTGGCGTTTTCCAGCAGCGCCCTGCTCGTCGATCGCTTTCTCCAGCCGGCGATGACCTGGACGTTCTGGCCGGGCTGGATCCGGGAAACGATGGGATCCTCCGCCGGGAGACCGATGGCGATCGGACTTTGGGCTGTCGGTTGGTTGCTGCTCGTGGTACTTGTCTGGCAGTCGGAACACATCAAGCGACAGGGACGTCAAGCGGCAACACTTTTCTGAGGCGTGTTTGGATTCCTGACGGGGCGGGCATGGTTGGCTGATCAGGCGGCGGGGAATGAACAAAGACCGGTGCTGTTCAGATCGGCCGCGGCCATGTCGATCTGGTCAAGCTGGTCGTCGGTCCCCTTCGGCGCTGAATTCTCTACGGCGCGGAAAAGGATGGGGCTTCGGCTTCATCCTCAAGTGTGATCAGAACGGCCGACAACTTCTTGGCCATCACCGAGCCCGTGGCCCCATTGTTAGAAGCAACTGTTTCTTCCCCGGCCCATGGCGTTGCTGGGGGCCCTTGCTTCAACGGCGCTTCCAGCCAGAAGACCTGGCACCGCTCCCTTCTCCAGGCCTGCCTCTGCTGGAGCAGCGGCTTCCCCGGTGATCTCAACGGGTGGCAGGGCCCCGTGCGAATGCAGGAAGGAGCTCCAGAATGCCCTCCAGGAGTGGGCTGAGCGCCACCCCAGCCTGGTGCTCACTGCCCTGGATTGTCCAGGACCTGCGGCCATGGGGGCCCCTACCGTCGCAGCGAAGATCAGGCTTTCGTTGTGGGGGGCTGACTGGGGGACCCTTTTCGAGGTCGATGTTGAGAGTGTCGTGAAATACTGGCTCGATGGTTAAGGGTCTTTCCGCGCTCCAGTTGGCCTTGCTGGCCCAAAAGGCCCACGACCAGCGTCAATTGCTCCAGGCTGAACCCATCGCCGTCGTGGGTGTGGGTTGCCGTTTCCCCGGTGGTGAAGGCAAGCCGAACCTCGACAGCCCTGAAGCCTTTTGGTCTTTTCTCTGCGAGGGGTGTGACGGGCTCAGTGAGGTGCCCCCCAGCCGTTGGCCGATCGAAGACTTTTTCGATGCCAACCCTGGCCGGCCAGGAAAGATGCATTTCCGCCGAGGGGGCTTCCTGGCGGATGTCGACCAGTTCGATCCCGCCAGTTTCGGCGTCTCCCCCCGGGAGGCCCAGGCGATGGATCCCCAGCAGCGGTTGATCCTCGAGGTGGCCCAGGAGGCCCTGGAATCGGCGGCCATCGCCACCGATCGGTTGAAGGGCACGGCCACGGGGGTGTTCATGGGCATCTGCACCAACGATTACGCCTGGCGCCAACTGCGCAGCGAGGTCGGTGACGAGCGATTCGACCTCTATTTCGCCTCCGGCTCCAGCCTGAGCATGGCGCCAGGCCGGCTCTCCTATCTGCTTGGCCTCACCGGACCCTCCCTGGCGGTCGACACCGCCTGCTCCTCCTCCCTTGTGACGGTGGACCTGGCCTGTCGCTCCCTGCGGGATCGCGGCTCCGACCTGGCCCTTGCCGGCGGCGTCAGCCTGATCCTCTCGCCGGTGAACAGCCTCTGCCTGGCCAAGAGCGGAATGATGGCGGCCGATGGCCGTTGCAAATCCTTCGATGCCGCCGCCGATGGCTACGTGCGCAGTGAGGGCTGTGGCGTGGTGGTGCTGAAGCGGCTGGCCGATGCGATGGCGGCCGGCGATCCGATCTGGGCGGTGTTGCGCGGTAGCGGCGTGAACCAGGACGGTGCCACGGCAGGGCTCACCGTTCCCAGCGGCGAGGCACAGGCCGCCCTGATGCGCCAGACCCTCGCCCTGGCTCAATTGGAGGGGGATCAGATCGACGTGCTGGAGGCCCACGGCACCGGCACCGCCCTGGGCGATCCGATCGAGCTGAAGGCCCTGGCTCCGATCTATGCCAGTCCGGATCGCGATGCTCCGCTGCTGCTGGGCTCGGTGAAAACGAACATCGGCCACCTGGAGGGGGCTTCCGGAATCGCCGGGCTGATCAAGGGGATCCTGATGGTCCAGAAGGGGCTGGTGCCGCCTCACCTGCACCTGCGCCGACCGACACCCCTGATGGACTGGGACCAGTGGGCGCTTCGGCTGCCGGAGGTCCTGGAGCCCTGGCCCCGTCAGGGCGGCCTGCGCCGGGTGGCGGTGAGTTCGTTCGGCTGGAGCGGCACCAACGCCCATGTGATCGTCGAGCAGGCCCCGACGGAGTCGATCCTTGCCCCAGCCGATTCCCCCTCGGCTGACGACTGGTTGCTGCTCTCTGCCTCGACGGAGTCGAGTCTTCACAAGCTGGTGGAGCGTTTCGTGCGCTGTCTGCCCGCTGTGCCCCAGGCGAACTGGCAGGCCGTGTGTGCCACCAGTCGCGAGGGCCGCCGCAGCCTTCGCTGGCGCCTGGCCTTGCGGGCGGCGACACCAATCGCCGCCGCTGCCGCCCTCGGCGATTGGCTGGAAGTAGAAGAAGCTTCAGCGCTGCGCTGGGGGGAAGCTCCTGCCTCCCCTCCTCGCCTGGCCTGGGACCTTTTCGGCCCGTCGTCGCCAGAGGCCAGTGACTGGGTAGGGGACTGGGCGCGCCTCGGCGTGGAACCTGGCGCGGTGGTCTACGGAACCGATTCGGTGGACCTGGCCAAGACGATTGCGGCGTTCCCTTCGCGGCCACGCCTGGTGGAAGCTTCCGCTGCCAGCGAGGAACTCACAGCCCACGGGTACAGCCTGCGTCTTCCACTCGAGGCTCCGGGGATCACCCGGGCTGTTGAACTCTGGCTGGCCGGCTGCCCGATCGATTGGCGTCCGCTCTCGCCCTCGAAGCTCTGGCCCCGTCAGGTGCTCCCCACCGTTCCGTTCGAACGCGGCGCTTTCTGGATCGAGGAGCACGATCGGATCCACGCCAAACAGGCTTTTCACCTCGACCATTGGCGTTGCTGGAGAGCGCTGGAGACGCTCAAACCAGCCTCGAATCCAAGCTCCGCTCCCCTGGCCTTGCTCGGTGGAACGGCCGCCATCGGCTCGAAGCTTGCGGAACGGATCGGGGCCGGGGCCCGTTGGTGTGCCGACCTCGATGACCTCGATGCCTGGCTGGGTGGACCGCTGGCGAACCCGGAGGCCGCCAGCGGCCGGCCTTCGGTCGTGCTGCTGACGGCTCTCAGGCCGCCGGCGGCCGAAGCCCTGGCCGGGCAGCCCTTCTGGCAGGGCTGGCTGCCCCTGCTCCAGGGCCTGCTAGAGCGCAGCGGTCGCCTCGAGGCCGTGCACTGGGCCCTGAGTGGCCAAGACCAGCCAGGCGGTGAGGCCTTGGCGGCCCTCGCCCGCTGCTGGATCCGGGAAGCCGGACCCCAGGGCGGCGCCCTGTTGTGGTGCGATCCCGCCGGCGCCGATCTGCCTGACCTGCTCTCTCGGGCGCCCACCTTGGCCACGCTCGAAGAACGACGGCTTCAGTCTGGTGAGGTCGAACGGGTGTCCCTGGATCCGGCGCCTCCCGAGTTGTTTGTGGCCCCTGGCCCGGCGCTGCGGGCCGCCGCCACCGTGCTGATCAGCGGGGGGCTGGGGGCCTTGGGTCTGGCCACGGCCCGCTGGCTCGTTGGGGCCGGAAGCCGCCAGCTTGTGCTGCTGGCCCGGCGGCCGGCCAATCCGGCCCAGTTGGCCGTGATCGCCGAACTCGAAGCCCTCGGCGCCACCGTGACGGTGGAGAGCGTGGACGTGGCCGATGGCGCTGGCCTCGAAGCCGTCTTCGCCCGTATGGCGGCCAGTGGCCTGCCGCTGCAGGGCATCATTCATGCCGCCGGGGTCCTGGATGACGGCCTCCTGATCAACCAGACACCTGAGCGATGCGCTGCCGTTGCCGCCGCCAAGGTGTTGGGTGCCCAGCACCTCGACCGCTTGAGTCGTGACCTGCCTCTTGATTTTTTCCTCTGCTACTCCTCCGTGGCCGGACTGCTGGGATCGCCGGGGCAGGTCGCCTACGGAGCCGCCAATGGAGCCCTCGATGGTCTGATGGCCCAGCGGCGGGCCCAGGGCTGGCCGGCGATGAGCATCAACTGGGGCCCCTGGGCGGGGGAGGGGATGGCCGCGGGGACGGCCGATTTCCTGCGCAAGATCAAGCCTGAGCAGGCCCTCGCCAGCCTGGAGCGCTGGATGGGCAGCAGCGAGGCCAGGGCGGTGGTCGTGGAACTGGAAGAGCAGGACCATGATCGCTTTGTGCCCCGGTTCAAGGCATTGACCCAGGAGCTCACCGTGATCAGGGAGCTGGAGGGGATCGATGGTGGGGTCAAGGCCGAAGCCGCCATGCTGAGCTGCCTGGCCGATGTGCTCGCCGAGCTGGGCGGCTATGACCGGGCCGATCTTCAGGCCGGCACCGACCTCCAGGTGCTCGGCATGGATTCGATGATGGCTGTGGAGTTGGCCACGGCGGTCCAGGCCGGCCTGGGGGTGAGCCTGGGACTCGGAGCGATGGCGGGGGATCCCTCTCTGGGGAGCCTGGCCAGCCACCTGCTCCTGCTGATCGAAGGGGCCAGCCCATCCGTGACGGCTGTCGGTGCGGAGACCGACCTGGCCGTAGAAGCTGTTTTGCCGGCTGACTGGCACTGGCCCTTCAACACCCCTGGGCCTGACCCGGACGGCCCACTACAAGACGCCCCACGGCAGGATGGCCCCGGCCGGGCGGTGCTGGTGACCGGGGCCACCGGCTTTCTGGGCGCCCATCTGCTGGCCGACCAGCTGGAGCGCTGGCCCGAACTCCGTCTCCATTGCCTGGCTCGCGCCGATTCCGACCAGGGGGCCTGGGAGCGGGTGCAGGCCAACCTGCGTAGTTACGGCCTCTGGAAGGAGGCCTACGGCGAGCGGATCGTCGGGGTGGCGGGTGACCTTGCCAAGCCCCGCTTCGGCCTGGAGGCCGCCAGCTTCAAGGCCCTGGCCGAACGACTGGACGGCATCCTCCACAACGGAGCCCAGCTCAGCTACACCCTCCCCTACAGCCAACTCCGGGCCGCCAATGTGGGGGGAACTCTGGAGGTCCTGCGCCTGGCGGTGGCTGGCCTACACCCCCTGCCGGTGCAGTTCATCTCCAGCACGGCGGTGGCCGAGGCAGCCGCCTACCGCGATCGGGAGTTCCTTGAATCCGATGACCTCAGCGAATGGCGGGGGATCGTGCTCGGCTACTCCCAGACCAAGTGGGTCAGTGAGCGCCTGGTGTTGGCCGCCGCCGCCCGGGGTCTGCCGGTCACGGTCTATCGTCCGCCCCTGATCGGCGGTCACTCCTTGACGGGAGCCTGGAACGCCGACGATTACATCCACCGCCTGGTGCGGGGTTGCCTGGAGCTGGGCCAGACCCTCGACGTGATGGCGGAGCTGGATCTGGTGCCGGTCGACTATGTGAGTGCCGCCGTCGGCGTCCTGGCCTGGAAGTCCGAGCATGCCGGTCGGGTCTTCCACCTGAACCACCCCAGGCCCGTGCTCTGGAGCGACCTGCTGGCGGGATTCCGTGATCAGAGCCCCCAGCCCGTTCCGCTTCAGGACTGGCTTGAGGCGTTGTCGCAACAACCCAGCAATCCGCTTTACCCCCTCCTCCCCTTCTTCTCGCAGCGCTGGGGGAGTGAACAACTCACCTATTCCCAGTTGATGACGCCCGGCTTGCGATCCAGGCCCAGTTGCGATCAAACCGAGGCCGTGCTGCGCTCGCTCGGCGTGGTCTGCCCGAGCCGCGAGGAGCTGATCGAGCGCTATTCCGGCCTCTTCCTGCGGGCGTTGTCCGGCCGACCTGGATAAAAACTTGAGCCGCCCCGAGCCCCGAGCCGCCTGCCCCCCAGAGCCGATCGCGATCGTTGGGATCGGCTGCCGCCTGCCGGGCGGAGTCGACTCTCCTGCCGATTTCTGGCAATTGCTGATCCAGGGCCGCGATGCGATCCGCGAGGTGCCGCCGGATCGTTGGGATCTGGCGCTCCATTTCGATCCCGATCCACAGCGGCCCCTGCATCAGCACGTGCGGCATGGGGGCTTCATCGAGGGAATCGACCAGTTCGATGCGGCCTTCTTCGGCATCTCACCCCGGGAGGCCATCTGCATGGATCCCCAGCAACGGCTGCTGCTCGAGGTGGCCTGGCGTGCTCTCGAAGATGGGGGTCAGCCGGTGGAGGCTTTGCGCGGCAAGGCGGTGGGAGTGTTCATCGGAATCTCCGCGGCGGATTACAGAAATCTGCTCTGGAGTTCCACCGAGAACTATGCCGTTCCCGATAACGAGCCCTTTGTGCTGCCGGGGAACTCCGGCTCGATCGCAGCGAATCGGCTCTCTTATTTCTTCGACTTCAAGGGTCCAAGCTTCGCCGTGGACACGGCCTGTTCCTCGTCGCTGGTGGCCGTGTATCTGGCCTGCGAGAGCCTGTGGAGGGGCGAGTCGGCTGCGGCCCTGGCGGGTGGCGTCCAGGCCCTGATCAGCCCTGGCAGCCAGATGGGGTTCTGCAAGGCCGGGCTGCTTTCCTCCGATGGCCGCTGCAAGAGTTTTGATGCCAGCGCCGATGGCTACGTGCGTTCCGAAGGGGCTGGAGCGGTGCTGCTCAAGCCTCTTTCGGCTGCCCTGGCCAATGGTGATGCGATCTATGCGCTGATTCACGGCACGGCGATCAATTCCGATGGCCGCAGCAACGGCATGGTGGCGCCCAATCTGCAGTCCCAGGTGGCCTGTGTCCGCCAGGCCTTCCAGCGCGCCGGCATCGATCCGGCCGCCACCCAGTACGTCGAAGCCCATGGCACGGGAACGCGCCAGGGGGACCCTGTGGAGCTGCAGGCCCTCGGCACCGTGCTCGGGGAAGGCCGGCCCCATGACCAGCCCTGCCGGGTGGGCTCGGTGAAGAGCAACCTCGGCCATGGCGAAACTGCGGCCGGGGTCACCGGCCTGATCAAGGCCGCCCTCTGCGTTCATCACCGCCAGCTTCCCGCCAGCCTCCATTTTCGCAACCCCAATCCCGGCATTGATTTCAGCGGGCTGAAGCTCAGGGTCCAGACCTCCCTGGAGCCGTTCCCGCAAGCGGATCGAGCGGTCGTGGTGGGGGTCAGTTCCTTCGGTTTTGGCGGCACCAATGCCCATGTCGTGCTGGGAGAGCCGCCCGAACCAGCGGCTGGGTTGAGTGCGCAGCCCCAGGCACCGAATCCACTGCCGCTTCAACTGCTCTGCCTCTCGGCCCACTCCGATGCGGCCTTACGGCAGAAAGCGAGCGACCTGGCCGGCTTGGTGCGTGAGCAGCCTGGTCTGTCCCTGGTGGATCTCTGCGCCACGGCCAACCAGAGGCGCAGTCAGCTGGCACGCCGACTGGTCTGCCTGGCCGCGAGTCACGCCGATTTGCAGCAGCAGCTCGATGGCTTCGCCGCGGGCGAGGAGCCCCTTGGGGTCATCTGGGGCCAGGCCTCACGGCGCCCCGGCAAGCTCGCCTTCCTGTTCACCGGCCAGGGATCCCAGACCCTGGGCATGGCTGAAGGGCTGCTGCGTCACCACCCTGTGTTCCAGGAGGCGTTCGAGGCCTGCACCCGCCTGATTGACCCGCTGCTGCCCCAGCCTCTGGCCGGGGTGCTCTACCCAGCTCCTGGCAGGGAAGAGGCCGCCGCCTCTGCCCTCAACCAGACCCGTTACACCCAACCGGCCCTGTTCGCCGTGGGCTATGCCCTCGCCCAGCTCTGGCTGAGCTGGGGCATCCGCCCAGACCTGCTGATGGGTCACAGCGTTGGGGAAGTGGTGGCCGCCCATCTCGCTGGGGTGTTCAGCCTGGAAGATGCCATCCGGCTGGTGGTGGCCCGGGGGCGTCTGATGCAGGAGCTGCCCCCCGGCGGTGGCATGGCGGCCCTGCTGGCCACGGCCGACCAGCTGGAGAGGTTGTTGCGGGAGCATCCCCAGCTCACGGTCGCCGCCAGCAACGGGCCCGCCAACTCCGTGCTCTCCGGTCCACTCAAGGCCTTGGATCGCTTGGAGCGCCAGGCCCAGGCGCAGGGGCTGGCGGTTCACCGCCTTGCGGTGAGCCATGCCTTCCATTCCCCGGCCATGGAACCGATGCTCGAGGCTTTCGAGCAGGAGCTGGCCCAGATTCGCTTCCAGCCCCCCTGTCAGCCTCTGGTGAGCAACCTCACGGGCCGCCTTGCCGGCGAGGAGATCGCCCATCCCTCCTATTGGTGTGATCACCTGATTCGTCCGGTGAAGTTTGCCAGGGGGATGGACTGCCTGGCAGCCCAGGGCGCCCAGACCTTCCTGGAGATCGGAGCCCGCCCCACCCTCACCGGCATGGGGCGCCAGTGTTTACAGGAACCGTCCCTGGCCTGGTGGCCCAGCCTGCGCCCCGGTCACGAGGACGTGCGCGTCATGCTCACCAGCCTGGCCCAGTTGCATCGACAGGGCCACCGGGTCGACTGGATCGGCTTCCACCAGCCTTTCCCCCACCGCTGGGTTGACTTGCCCGGTTACCCGTTCCAGCGCCAGCGGTTCTGGTGGCCCGTGTTCGGGCAGTCGAAGGAACCGGCCAGTCTCTGGCTGGATCAGATCCTGGGGTCCCCCGCTGAGGTGGCAGCTCGCAGCGGTGGCGTCTCGGCTGGATCCGCCCCCTGTCCAAATGACGACGGGCAGCTGAGGCGGCTCGACCTCCCCGGTGGTAGGGAGCAGCGCTTCGAGATCGTGCTCCATGGGGAGCGACAGGCCGACCTGGCCGACCACGCCCTGCGCCGCCAGGCGGTGTTCCCCGCCGCTGGCTTCCTGATCCTCGCCTTGCAGGAGCTCCAGAAGCAGGGGAGACCCCTGGCCATTGAAGGGCTGGAGCTGGAGCGCAGCCTCAAGCTGCACGAGTCCCCGGTGCGCTTGCAGCTGGTGATCGCCGAGGGCCCCGCTTGCCAGGAGCTGGAGTTTCACAGTCTGGAGTGGCCCAAGGCCCACGCTGAGGGGGACGAGAAGCAGCCCCGGTGGAGCTTCCATGGCAGTGGCCGGCTGCCCGGTTCCGGCGATTGGAGCCCAGCCGCGCCCTTCGAGCCCTGCGAATGCCCCTCCACGGCCATGGCGGTTGAGCTGACGGGTTTCTACGCGGCTTTGGAGCGCATCGGACTGGTCTACGGCCCCAGCTTCCGTGGGGTGGTCGGGCTCAGGCAGGACCAAGGCCGGGCCTGGGCCGAACTGGCCCGCCCGCCGGGTGCCAGGGACTGGGCCCTGCTCGATGCCTGTCTCCAGGTGGTGGCGGCCACGATTGATCCGTCCGTGGCGGCCGGCCAGGTCTTCCTTCCCGTCGGCTTTGAGCGCGTTTGGTTGGCCCGGTTGCCGCTGCCGGATCGTTTGCAGGTCCAGGTGCGGCTGGTCGCCCATGACGACGCGGCTTTCGTGGAAGCTGAGCTGCTCCTGCTCGACCCGAGCCTGGCCGGACCGGAGGCTGTGATCGGCTGGATCGGTGGCTTCCGGCTGCGCCGGCTTCCCCGCCAGGCCCTCGATTGGCTGTTCCCCCTGCCGGAGGAGGCACGCTCTGGGGCCGACCATCCAGCGGATTGGCTGTATCAGAGCGTCTGGACGTGCTTGCCGGCGGAGCCCCAGGGGACACCACAGCGAGCGCCGGTTCGCCCGCCCCAGGTCTCCTGGCTGGTGGGTGCCAGCGAGGACCAGGCCGCTCCCTTCCTGGCCTGGGTGGCCCAGGAGGGTGGGGAGGTCGGCCGGCTTGGGCTGGGGGAGCCGGTGCCAGGTCCGGGCCCGGTGCTGTTCTGGCCGAACCTGCCCAGCCATTCTCTGCAGGAGGCGCTCGGGGCTCTGCTGGCCCTTGCCCAGCAACTTGGCAGCGACCCGAAACGCTCCCCCCAGCCCCGCCGGGTGATGCTGGTGCTGGAGGGGGACGGCCCCGCCCAGGGAGCCCTTGGGGCCTTCAGCAGAACCGCTGCCCTCGAGCAGGGGCAGCTGAGCTGGAGCCAGCTCGGGCTGCCGGAGGATCGGGCCGAGGCTCCTGGAGCGAACGACTGGCCACGGCTTTGGGCGCTGCTCGAGCAGGAGGCGTCGATCAGCTGGCAGAACGGCGCCGCTCGGGTTGAGCGCTTGCTTCCCCTTCCGCCTGATCGTTTTCGCTGGGCGATTGGCTCGTTCGGAAGCCTCGAAACCCTGTGGGCGGAGCCCATGCCTGCCCAGGAACCGGCGCCTGGCGAGGTGCTGATCGCCGTGGCGGCCACCGGTCTCAACTTCCGTGATGTGCTCAATGCCCTCGGTCTGCTGCGGACCTACAGCCGTCAGCTGGGGCTCGACGAGGAAGCCCGGGTGCCCTTCGGGGGCGAGTGCGTCGGCCAGGTGGTGGCCTGCGGTGAGGCCGTGCCCCCTGGGTTGATCGGCCAGACGGTGGTGGCGGCCCTGGCGGTGGGCAGCCTGGCCAGCCATGTCTGCTGCCGGGCCGAGCTGGTGGTGCCGTTGCCGGCGGCCATGGACCCGGAGGTGGGCGCCAGTGTGACCACCGCCTTCCTCACCGCCCAGTACGGGCTGGTGGAGCTCGCTGGTCTGCAGCCCGGTGAAACGGTGCTGATCCATGCGGCAGCCGGCGGCGTGGGCCAGGCTGCACTGCAGGTGGCCCGCCAATGCGGAGCCCGCATCCTGGCCACGGCCAGCGCTCCCAAGCAGGAGCAACTTCTGGCCCAGGGAGTGGAAGCGGTGTTCGACTCCCGCAGCCTCGCCTTCGCCGAGCAGGTGCTGGAGCACACCGCTGGCCGCGGCGTCGATGTGGTGCTCAACAGCCTCAAGGGCGACGGGGTGGAGGCCGGCTTCCGCGCCCTGGCGACGGGGGGGCGCTTCATCGAGCTCGGCAAGATCGAGATCTGGAGCCGCCATCAGGCGCTTGAACAGCGCCCCGATGCCCGCTATCTGCCCTTCGATCTGCTGGAGGTGGCGGCGGCGACGCCTGGGCTGGTCCGTGAGCTCCTGGTGCGGTTGATCGAGCAGCTCAGTAATGGCCAGCTCACACCGTTGCCAATCACCGTTTTCCCGAACGAGCGCAGCGTCGAGGCCTTCCGGCTGATGGCCCAGGCCCGCCACACCGGCAAGGTGGTGATCACCCAGCCCCCCAGGCCGTCGGCCTTGAGGGTCCATGGCGAAGGGGCCTACCTGGTCAGTGGTGCCCTGGGGGGCATCGGCCGGCAGTTGCTGCCCTGGCTCGTTGAGCAGGGGGCGAAGGAGTTGGTACTGGTGTCCCGCTCCACAGACGAGCCCCCACCGCCAGCCCGTGCCTTGATGGCGAGCCTGGAGCGCCAGGGGGTGCGACTGCATCGCTTGGCCCTCGATCTGGCGGCGGCGGATGCCGCCGATCGCTTGCGGCTGGGCCTTGGCGCGCTGGAGAGGCCGGTTCGAGGCTTTTTCCATGCAGCTGGCCAACTGGATGACGGCCTGATCGAGCGCCAGACACCGGAGCGCCTGGCGGCGGCACTGGCCGTCAAATACAGCAGTTGGCTGGCCATCGAGGCGGCCCTTGCGGAGCAACCCCTCGACTTCGGCGTGGCCTTCTCCTCGATGGCTGCGCTGTTGGGTTCCCCGGGTCAGAGCGGCTATGGAGCAGCCAATGGGGCTCTCGATGGTGCCTGCCGGGCGGCCCGCAGCCATCGGCTGGCGATCCAGTGGGGGCCATGGGAGGGGGAGGGGATGGCAGCGGCCATGACTGGACGCGATCGCCAGAGGCTCAAGGCGCTGGGCGTGGGCCTGCTGCCAGCGGCGGGCTGCCTGGTGGCGATGGAGAGCCTGCTCGGCAGGGGCAGCTGCGGCAACGTGGCGGTGCTCAACATCAACTGGGAGCGACTGGTGCGCCAGGCTCCCCGGGGTCAGCGGACCTTGCTGGCGAGTCTGCTTGGCGCCGGCGCTGCTGGGGCGTCAGCGGCAGGCGACGCAGGCCCCCCCGCCCTTCTGGCCGTGCTGCAGGCCACCCCGGCGATGGAACGCCAGGCCGTGCTGCGAAGGTTTGTGCAGGAACAATTGGCGAAGGTGCTGGGCCTGGCCGAGGCGGAGCAGATCGATGCGTCCGAACCGCTCTTCAACATGGGGCTCGATTCGCTGATGGCGCTCGAGTTCAATGTGCTGCTGGAGAAAAATCTTGGCGTTTCGCTATCCGAATCGCTGGTCTTCGAGAAACCCACGGTGGATGATCTGGTGGATCACTTCCTTGTGGAGGTGCTATTTCTGACGGAGCCAGAGCCGCAGTCTCCAGACCCTGATCCGTTGGAAACGGTGGCTTCCAACCTCGCCTGGGATCAAAAGCTCGAAGCGGTTGCGGCGATGCCGATTGAGGATCTGGTGCGGCAACTGCGGGGTGATTAGAACGCCAGCAGTAGGCGTCCGCCGAAGCGCACCTGGCGGTTGCCCATCAGCTGGCCCATGTCCAGCAGGCCGGCAGCATTGCTCACGTAGAGATCAATGGCACCGCTGTCGCTGGCCAGCCAGCGCAGGGCGAGGGTGCCGTTGCTGGCGCTGAATTCGGAGCCCACGAGATTGAGTTCGGGGATCAGCTGGAAACTGCGACCCAGCTGCACATTGGCGCTCAGGCCCACACCCCAGGGAGAACTGACGCCACTCCAGGCGATCTTGGGGTTGAGGTTGAGAGCGAGCCACTTGGTCGCCTCCCAGGTGTTGATCGTCTCGAAGAACACATAGCCCTGATAGCTGTCGGGATCAAGGTTGCGGCCCACGGTGATGCGCCCGCCGGAAGAGAATGGCGCGCCGCGCAGCTGGTTGAACACAATCCCCTTGCCACCCCAGCGTTCGTTGTAGCCCCCGTCCGTGGCGTAGGTGCTGCTGAGGTCTGTGGCGGGGCGAATGTTGTTGAACACGCCGCCGCTGTATTGGAGTTGGAAGTCATTGGAGAGGGAATAGCCGGCGAAACCAAACAGATTGCCAAGGCTGTCGGCGTTGGCCCAGAGCTGGAGGGTGCCATCGGGTGGAACTTGAGCGATGTTCACCGTGAGGCCACCGAGGGCGAGGCTGCGCTGGCGGGCACTCATCTCCAGGGCAGTGGAATCAAGGGCGCCGGGGTTGTAGATGAAGCGGCCTGTGAAGCCGAGCTTGTTGTCGCTCGGGAGGGCCAGCAGGGCGGTGGCGGGGGTGGCACCCCAACCGTTGGTGACGGCCGCCTCCAAGGCGATGCGAGGGTTGATGGCGTAGTTCAACCCGGCGGTAAGGATCGGAACGCGCGAAAAACTGAGGTTGGCATCAAAGCTGTTGGTGCCAGGGCCCAGGGGCACGAGCCCCGAGCCAAACAGGGTGAGCTGGGGTGCCAACCGCCAGCTGGCGCCGGCCGCGAGGGTCAGGTTGGTGCCGTAGAAGGTGCCGGCGCCCCCTTTCCCCGCTCCCTGGGTGGGGGGCAGGAAGCTGGCCCCGGGGGTGACGGTGAACTGAAGCGTGCGGGTGGCCTGCCAGCTGATCGGCAGAGCGATTGAGCCCACCAGGTTGCGGGTGAACACCCGACGGCCACTGTTGTTGAAGATGTTGGGGCTGTAGCTGCGGTTGGTTTTGCAGCTGAAGGAATCGCAGCCGCCGCTGCCCACGTTGAATTGCTCCAGCGAGCCTCCCAGGCCCAGCTTCCAGCTCTGGCCTGCGGCCAGTTGCCACTGGAGGGCGGCGCCGAAGGCCTCCATGTAGTTGGCAGGCTGGGTGGAGATGTTGAAGGGTTGGCCCCGGCCGCTGATCAGGGCGTAGAGGGGGTCATCCGCCACTGAATAGAAGGCCGAGAACTGCAACCGATCGGTGACCCCGGCATCGAAACGGGCGTAGTAGTTCTGGTTGCCGGTGCCGCCGGCCTGGCCACCGCCGCCAAAGGGCGCCACCTGGCCGTAGCTGAACTGCCAGCTCTGCTCGGGTAACTGGTTGGCGGTGGGCACCGCCAGACCGAGGCGCAGCAGGGGGAGGTAGTCGCTCGCTGTGATCGGTAAGATCTCCAGGAGGGCGTCGGCTTCGGCCTGGCTGGTGGGAGTCGTGCGGGGAGGAGTCGTTGGACCCCCTGGCTTCGCGACCGGGCCGGAGGCGGTGATGGGTGCCTCGGGGCCTGGAGGCCCAGGTTCCACTGCCATCCATTGGGGCGGTCGACTCGGAACGGAAGCTGTGCCTTCGACGGGTTGCCAGATGGGCCCCTGTCCCTGTCCACTGCTGGCGGCGCTGCTGGGTACCGGTAGGAATTGGGGACTTTGCCTGGGCTTGCCCTGGGAGGGGTCTGCCGAAGGGGCCAGAGGCTGCCAATTGGGCTGGGCCAGGGCCGAACCGGCCAGCAAGGGGGCGACCAAAACCAGGCAGCGGCTCAGGTGAAAAAAATAAGGACGCCCCCGGCGTTGATCAGCCATCGGCCGACCGAGAGGGTGTCAGCAGGATCAGGCCAGCGACGGGTTTACCCTGCAGCTCCAACTGCTGGCGCAACTTTGTCAGCTGCTCCCGGCCGATGGCCCCGGTGGCAGTGATCAACAGCTGGCGGTCGGCATGGCGGGCACTGACCAGGTCTGCGTTGGAGGTCACAACTGTGGAAGGCCCCTCGGGATTGAGCTGCTGCAGAACCCGTTGCAGGGCAAGGGCCAGATCCTTGGAGCTTTCCTGCACCGGGCCATCGCCGATCGGCACCAGGGCCAAGGTGCGAGAACCGTGGAGCGGACCTTCCGCCAGCAGGCTCAAGGAGGAGTCCCAGCCGCTTGAGGAATGGGCATCGAGTTCGGCCAGCAGGGGATAGGGAAGTTGCTGGAGAAGTTCGTCACGGCTGAATACCCGGCCGCTGCGGCGATCAACAACAAGGGCAGCCCCGGAACCCAGCACCAGGCCCGCCAGCAGTCCCAGGGCCAGGTTACGGCCCTTCTTCGGCGCGACAGGTTTGTCGAGCAACGTGGGCGTGGAGATCAACTCCCAGGGGTTGGTGCGGCGGGCTTTCTCGAGCTGCAACGCCTGCAATTGGCCGTCTAATTCGGCGAGAAGCTTTTCATCACGCAGGGCTTCACTGACCAGGGCCCTGTGTTGAAGGACGATTTCGCGGGGCCGCTCGAGGGATTGAAGGGCCGCTTCGGCCGTGGCCAATTGGCCGGCTACCAATCCAACGGTCTGTTGATTGATGTAACCGATCAATCCAACGCGTTCCCGTTGCAGCGCTTGGATCAATTCATCCTTTGGTTGGAGGAGTGCAGACTTTTGGATCAGGCGCGCCTCCAGTTCTTGGAGTTTGGAGTAGAGATCTTTGTTGGCCGCCAGTTGGGGGGCCTGATAAAGCACCCGGTTGCCTGAAGCCTTGGCGTCCAATAGTTGCTGGCGTAATAGATTCACCTGGTTCTGAGCTGCCTCACGGCTGCCTTCTACCGAATTGCTCGGCCCCCCTGATGCCGAGGAAGGCAAACTCGCAGAGGCCGAGGCGGGAAGGCCGTCTAAAAGACCAAGTCCATGGGTCAAGGCATAGGACTGGGCCCGTCGCATGGAGGCGTTGGCCCGGGAGCGGGCCAGGCCAACCTGCTGTTCGAGATAGCTCACCCCTTGGCTGAGGTCCCGTTGGCGATCGCGACCTGAATAGGCCTGGTAGGCTCTGGAAATTTTTTCGATGACTGGCAGTACCAGTGAGCGATCGGTGTCGCGGTAGGACAGATTCAGAACACTTGTTCCTTTTTCTAGTTTGACTGAGAGGTTCTTTTCTGCCCAAGTTGTGAAGTCCCAATCGTCCACATTTTGGCCGTTGCGTTCCTTGGTGGATCGGACGTGGTCATAAACGGGCTTGAGGACGGAAGGGCTCTCCAGTACCTTCACTTCGGTTTCGAGGGAATCAGTGCCCCCACCGCCTAAGCCAGCGAGGTTGGCGAGCATGGGATTGGCCGCGGCTAGCTGGGCGAGTTTGCCGCCTTGGCCCTGTTGTCTCGCCAAGACAATCTGAAAATTGCCCTCCCAGACAGGCTTTCGGGTCAACGTCCACAAACCCGCCAGCACCACCGTTCCGCCGACCACACCAGCCAAGATCTTCCAGCGCCGGGCCAGGGCGGCCCCCACTTGGCCGAGATCAATCTCGTCATCACTGGGCTGGGGGCCAGCGGGAGTTGCCGTTGCGGGAGCGGATGTCATTATTTGAAGATGCTGTAGACCGAATAGGCACCCACGAACGGTCCGGCGAACTCATTGAGCACTTCAATCGAGCCGGAGAGGGCCGAATCGTTGATTCGGATGATATCGCCAGCCATCAGCACGGGGTTGTTGGGGGCATCCAGGGGGGCGTTGGGGCTGTACTTGAACTGGCGCCGATCAATTTCGCCTTCGCGGGTGAAGCGCACGAATTCCACCTTGCCGTGCAGCAGCTTGAGGCCGCCCGCACTCACGATCGCCTGGTTGAGGGAGGAGCCTTGGGGCAGGGTTGTTGGCCCCGGGATTTTGACCCGACCGCTCACATACACCTGAAGGAACTGGGGGCTGAGGTTGGTCTGGCCGGCCTTGAGCAGCTGCTCCCGCAGCACGATCGGGCTCTTACTCACATTCACCACATCACCATCGAAGAGGCGAATGTTCTGGGTTTCATCCCCTTCGGTGATCAGGGAAAGAAAATTCACCTGGGCCCTGACCTTGCCGCCGCCTGCACTGACCGGCTGACGGCGGGTCACGGTCACCTGGGAAAGATCGGAGTAGGGGGTGATCCCTTGGGCCGTGCGGATAGCGTCGAACAGGGTGGGGAAAAGAGTGAGACTGGAGGACCCTCCTGCAATTCCCCGCCTTGAGAGTGAGCGCTCAACGGTTTGAGCAGGACCCAAGGTTGCTTCTGTGGCTGAAGTTTCAGGACTCTCTACTTCTGGGTTTTGAACACCAGAAAGAGTAAAGAAACCTGGACGTTTCACCTCCCCTCCCACGTAGACGCGCACAGCCCGATAGCCCAGTGGCCGGATGTAGATCTCCGGCTTGCGCACATAGGCTTTGAACTGCTGGGTGAGGAAGTAGCGCAGCTCCTCGATGGTGAGGCCTTCCACATACAACGCCCGCAGCCTTGGCAGGTAGAGGGTGCCATCAGGGCCGATCGAGAAGCTGCCGCTGAATTCAGGGATGTCGAGCAGTTCGATCTGCAGCGTGTCTCCAGGACCCACGATGTAGGTGTCGTAGACGACCCGGCTGCGTTGGGGGCTGGCGGCTGCGCTGGGCACCGGCGCAGCCGGTGAAGGGATCGCCGCTGCCGCCAGCGAAGGCATGGATGGCGCGAGCAGTGCCAGAGGCGCGAGCAGGGCAATCAAGCGCAAGGTGAAGCGTGCGAAAGCTCAGTGGACTAAGCGTATGGCTTCTGGGACCGTGGCCAGGAAGCCAAGGTGCGCTTTGGTTTGTGGTGGAGCGGATGGCTTCTCTCGGTTTTCTGAGCTGATGGGCGCCGGATCGAACCGGCGCCTTCTGGCCTGATGCAGGGGCTTTCCCCAAACCTCAATGAATTGCCTTGGATGCCTGGCTTATGGTGTGGGGCTAAGAGTCTGAGATGGTCGAGCACAGCTCCCATCCTGAGCTGGAGGGCTTTTGGTGCCCACGGTTCGGCGAAGGTCGACTGGGTCCATACAGTTGCTGCGCTGTTGCCATGCGCACCACTTTGGACATTGAAGACGACTTGCTCGCCGCGGCCAAGGAGCTGGCGATGCGGCAAGGCACCTCGGCTGGGAAGGTCGTCTCCCGTTTGATCCGAGCTGCATTGTCTAGTCAAGTGACTGAGGCTGGGTCGGGAGGCATCACTCGATCCAGCTCTGTTGCTGGATTCAGACCCTTCAACGCAAGCACTCAGAAACTGGTTACCAACGAGCAGGTTGATCAGCTGCGTGATCAGGATGGAATTTGATGAGCGCATTGCTCGACATCAATGTGATCATCGCCCTGCTCGATCCTCGGCCTGTGGCGCATTTGGCAGAGCGCTTGGTAGAGGCCTGCGAAGACGCCAGTCATCAGTTTTGGTCTCAGGAGATCAGCCTGTTGCAGCACGGCCTCAATCGCTGGGACCTGCTCTTGGGACCCCTTCAGATCACCGATGCCTACCTACTGGAGCTTGACGCCGCCAAGGGAGGCCGATTTGTGAGCTTTGACCAGCGCATTAGCCTTGAACTGGTTCCAATGGCCAGCGAGGCCAATCTTTCTATCTCCAGGCTGGTCTGATCCTTCACCGCTGAATTCTCTGGCGGCTATACATTTGTTGCGCTAAGTATCACAGTGAAAGCCGTTATTCTCGCCGGGGGCTTAGGCACTCGCATCAGCGAAGAAACCCACCTCAAGCCCAAGCCGATGGTGGAAATCGGCGGCAAGCCGATCCTTTGGCACATCCTCAAAACCTACAGCCATCACGGCATCAACGAATTTGTAATCTGCTGTGGCTACAAGGGTTATGTGATCAAGGAGTATTTCGCCAACTACTTCCTTCACACGAGCGATGTCACCTTCCACATGGATCTCAACCACATGGAGGTGCACCGCCAGGCGGCCGAGCCGTGGAAGGTGACCTTGGTGGACACAGGAGAAGCCACGCTCACAGGTGGACGGCTCAAGCGGGTCAGGAATTACATCAACGATGAGTCGTTCTGCTTCACCTATGGCGACGGGGTTGCCGATGTCGACATCACAGCCTTGTTGGCTTTTCATCGCAGCCACGGCCTCGAGGCCACCCTTACGGCTGTACAGCCTCCGGGTCGCTTTGGTGCCCTGAACTTTAACGAGCAGAACATCGTTCATGGCTTTCAGGAAAAGCCCGAAGGAGATGGGGGCTGGATCAACGGCGGATACTTCGTGCTTGAGCCCTCAGTGATCGAGCGCATCACTGACGACCAGATAATCTGGGAGCAGGAGCCGCTGCGAAGCCTGGCTAAGGATGGGCAATTGGCGGCGTATAAGCACACAGGCTTCTGGCAGCCAATGGATACCCTGCGCGACCGGGTGAACTTGGAGGAGCTTTGGGAATCCCGCCACGCCCCTTGGAAAGTCTGGTGATGAACCCAGATTCAAGTTTTTGGCCTGGCAAGCGCGTCTTGCTCACGGGCCACACCGGTTTCAAGGGCAGTTGGCTGCTTATGTGGCTGGTGGAGCTTGGCGCTGAGGTGTGGGGCTATGCCCTGGAGGCCGAGCCGGCCCCCAACCTCTTTCGTGCGTTGCAGCCTGCCCTAAATGGGAGGTTTCTTCACCTTGAGTCTGATCTGACCGATCGGGAGGTCCTCAGCCAATGGGTGCAGGAGGCCCAACCGGAGATCGTGCTGCACCTGGCCGCCCAGCCCTTGGTGCGACGCAGCTATCTCGATCCCCTGGGCACCTGGGCCACCAATGTGATGGGCTCCCTCCACCTGCTGGAGGCGCTCAAGCCTTTATCCCATCCCTGTGCCGTGGTGATGGTGACCACTGATAAGGTCTATCAGAACCAAGAGTGGCTCTACGGCTACCGCGAGAACGACCCCTTGGGCGGCCACGACCCTTACAGCGCGAGCAAGGCCGGCGCTGAGATCGCCATCGCCAGCTGGCGGGCCAGCTTCTGCGGCACGGCGCCCCATCAGAGCAACCACTTGCGTATCGCCACGGCCCGGGCCGGCAACGTGATCGGCGGAGGCGACTGGGCCGCGGATCGGATCGTGCCCGATGCCATGCGCGCCCTGGCGGCAGGAGAGCCCATCGCCGTGCGCAACCCTGGCGCCACCCGCCCCTGGCAGCACGTGCTGGAGCCGCTCGGTGGCTACCTGCAGCTGGCCGAGCGCCTGGCCACCAGCTCAGAACCTCCGGTAGAGGCCTTCAATTTTGGCCCCACCCTGGCCAGTAATCGCCCTGTGCGGGAGCTGGTGGAATCGATCCTCGAGCACTGGAATGGCCGCTGGGTGGACCAGGGCGATCCAGCGGCGGTCCATGAGGCCAACCTGCTGCACCTCCAAATCGACAAGGCCCATCACCAGCTTGGCTGGAGGCCGCGTTGGGACTTCGCCCAGACGATCGAGCGCACCGTGGGCTGGTATCGCTCCGTCCACGCTGGATCCGATCCAACGGGGTGTTGCCGGGCCGACATCGAGGCCTACGCCCGCTCCGCTTAGCGTCGCCCCCTTTACAGGCTTCCCTTCCCGCTCATTCCTGTCAACGCCGTACTCCTTTCGATGCCACCCACCCCCCAGGCGCTCAAAGCGCAGATCCTCGACCTTACCCGGGAGTACGCCCTCCAGGTGCATGCCTCCTTTCGCCCAGCTTCTGATCCGTTGCGACCCAGCAGCAACGGCAGCGGTCCGATCCCCTACGCGGGGCGTGTGTTCACAGAAGACGAGGTTGAGGCGGCGGTCTCGAGCACGCTGGATTTCTGGCTGACGCTAGGCAAGGAAGGCGAGGCCTTCCAGAACGAACTGGCGGCCTTTCTGGGGGTGCGGGCCTGCCTGGCAGTGAACTCAGGATCGTCGGCGAACCTGCTGGCTCTCTCGGCACTCACATCCCACCTGCTGCCCACCGAGCGGCGCTTGAAGCCGGGCGATGAGGTGATCACCTGCGCCGCCGGCTTCCCTACCACCGTCACGCCGATCCTGCAGAACGGTTGTGTACCGGTGTTTGTCGACAATGATCCGAGCACTTCTAATGTGCGGGTCGACCAGCTGGAGATGGCCTACAGCCCTGGCAAATCGAAGGCGGTGATGCTGGCCCATGCCCTGGGGAATCCCTTCGATCTAGGAGCTGTGCTGGCCTTCTGCCGCAGGCACAACCTCTGGCTTGTCGAAGACAATTGCGATGCCCTGGGATGCAGCTATTCGATGCCCCGGGTGCTGGCGGAATCCCTGGGCATTTCTGAGAACAGCCCAGGCCTCGATGAGGGCCCCGATCGGGTGGCGCGCTGGACGGGGACATGGGGCGATCTGAGTACCCAGAGCTTTTACCCGCCCCATCACCTCACCATGGGCGAGGGCGGCTCAGTCAACATTGTGAGCAGTGCCCTGCTGCGGCGCATCGTTGAGAGCCTGCGCGATTGGGGTCGTGATTGCTGGTGCCCCAGCGGTAAGGACGACACCTGCAACAAGCGCTACGACTGGCAGTTGGGGGAACTACCCAAGGGATATGACCATAAGTACATCTATTCCCACTTCGGCTACAACCTCAAACCTCTCGATCCGCAGGCGGCCATCGGAAGGGTGCAGTTGCGCCGTTTGCCTGCCTTCATTGAGGCCCGTAAGCGCAACTGGGAGCGCCTGCGCAGGGGGCTGGATGGGTTGTCGGAGGTGCTGAGTTTCTCCCTGCCCACCCATGCCACGGGTTACGCGGCCACTACAGGTGACTGCAGCTGGGATGCCAGCGAATGCCGCACGGACTGTAGTTGGTTTGGTTTCCTGCTCCTCGTGAAGGCCGAGGCGCCTTTCAGCAGCTCTGATATGGGCCGGTATCTGGCGGAGCAGGGCGTGGGCACCCGCATGCTGTTTGGCGGCAACCTGCTAAGGCAGCCTGCCTTTGTGCAGCTGCGGAAAGATCGCCCCGAGGCCATGCGGTTGGCGGTGGACGAATTGCCCGGAGCCGATCAGTTGATGCAGCAGGCCTTGTTCCTCGGTACCTATCCAGGACTCACCGAGGAGATGATCGATCGGGAGATTGGGATCATCCATGCCTTCGTCGCAGAGCGAGCCGGTGCGGCTGGAGTCATGGCTGGGACATATGTATGAAGGCCTCTGATTTCGTCGCCCGATATCTCGAAGCAAGAGGTGTGACCCATACCTTCGAGCTGGTGGGTGGCATGATCACCCACCTGCTGGATTCCCTGAGCCGCACTACTGCTATTCAGATTGTTTCCTGCCATCACGAGCAAGGAGCGGGCTTCTCCGCCGAAGGCTTTGCGCGGGTGAGTGGCGTTCCCGGTGTTGCCCTGGCCACCAGTGGCCCGGGCGCCACCAATCTGCTCACATCCATCGGTAGCTGTTACTTCGATTCAACGCCGGCGGTATTCATCACTGGGCAGGTGAACACCCATGAGCTGAAAGCTGAAACCGGTGTCCGGCAGCTGGGTTTTCAGGAGACCGATATCGTGACTATGGCCCGTCCGATCTGTAAGTGGGCCGTTCAAGTGAGGCAGGCGGCTGATCTGCCAAGTGTTCTGGTGACTGCCTTTGAGGTTGCCTTGGAGGGTCGTCAGGGCCCCTGCCTGGTAGACATTCCGATGAATGTCCAGGCAGAAAATATCCCGCCAGAACTTGCTGATCTAGCCATTGAGCAGGCACGCCAATGGATCGCTCCCACTCCGGCTTTTTCTACCCAGGAAGGTGTTTTGGCAGGCCGAGTGGCTGATCTTCTCGAGGCCATTGCCCGAGCCGAGCGACCACTGTTACTCCTCGGAGGTGGTGCTTCGAGCTTTCAAAACAGAGAGGCAGCCAGACGAATCAGCGCCCATCTGGCCATTCCCGTGGTGCTCTCGCTGATGGCCGTGGATGTGCTCGGCCCCAGCGATCCCCAGCGGGTGGGCTTTATCGGGTCCTATGGCAATCGGTGGGCTAACAAGATCCTGGGGGAGGCGGACCTGCTGGTGGTGGTCGGCAGCCGCCTAGACATTCGCCAAACCGGGGCTGACCTGGAGAGCTTTTGTGAGGGCAAGCAGATCTGGCAGGTGGATGTGGATACCGCAGAGATCGGAGTACGCATCAAACCCCAGCAGGCTGTTCAGGCAAGCATTGCTGAGTTGGCCGCTGCAATGACGCGGGCCACTCCCCAGCCACCCCTTGGTTCAACCCCTCTGGCCTGGCAGCATCGGATCACCAGCCTTCGTCAACAGTTCCCCGCAGAGTTGGAGTTCCAGGCTGGAGAAAATGAGATCAATCCGGTCTCTTTGCTTCAGGAACTTTGTGGAGCCAAGTCTGAGAATCGAACGCTCTATGTCACCGACGTAGGCCAGCATCAGATGTGGGCCGCTCAGAGCCTTGCTTTCTATCGGGGTGATCGCTTTCTCACCTCTGGTGGCATGGGGGCGATGGGCTTTGGTCTTCCTGCAGCGATCGGTGCGGCGATGGCGGCACCTGATGCGTGTACCATTCTTGTGAGCGGCGATGGCAGCTTCCAGCTCAATCTGCAGGAGCTGGAAACTTTGTTCCGCAACCAACTTAATCTCAAAATTCTGCTGTTCAACAACAGCTGTCATGGAATGGTGCGCCAGTTCCAGGAGTCGTATTTCGGCGATAATTTGCAATCCACGGTGACCGGCTATTCGGCACCGGATTTCGTCGCTGTGGCTGGGGCCTATGGAATTCCAGCACAGCGTCTCGACCAATCCAATCTCACCCAGGAAGCTTTGGCGGGGATGCTGCGTGAGCCAGGGCCTTATTTGCTTGAGGTGACTCTGTCCCAGGTCAGCAAGGTGTATCCAAAGCTGGCTTTCGGTAGGCGCTTTGGCGAGATGGAACCGGAGTCAAGCCCTTTGTCGATGGAGTCCACCTGATCGGCATGGAGGGCTTGATCGCGGTCACTGGCGCCACAGGATGGTTTGGCCGTACGGCGATCGATGAACTTCAGAAAATTTTCTCTCCTGAGGAATTCAAGCTCCGTGTCCGAGCCTTTGCCAGCCGGGCGGGTAGCTTGCAACTTCCCGGAGGATTCAGTCTCCCAGTGCAACCGCTGGAGGCGTTGCCAATGCTGGCGAGGCAAGAGACCATAGGGGGCATCTTGCACTGTGCCTTCCTGACCCCTGACCGCTTGCAAGAAGTGGGGGAAGAGGCGTATGTTTCAACCAATCGCCAGATCACAGAGTGGGTGGTCAAGGCTTTGGAGGCGAGTCCATCGACACGTGTCGTGGAGATCTCCTCTGGCGCTGCCAAGTTGGTGGAAAATGAATATGTTGAAGGCAACGGTCGTCTTTCCACTGCTCAGAGGCTTTACGGAAGCTTAAAGCTTGAAGAAGAGCGGCTGTTAGTTTCGATCGCACCCACGATGGTGTTGCGGATCTATGCCTTGAGCGGCCGCTGGATGCGTGATCCGAAGAAGTATGCTTTAGGTGACTTTTTGCTGCAAGCCGCTGCGGGAAAGAGGATCGTCGTTAAGTCCAGCCATCCGGTGATAAGGGGGTATGGGAATGCGGGAGATATCGCGAAGCTCTCAATAGGCTGGCTTTTTATTGAGGACACTCCTCCTTTGAGCCCGGTGGCCACGGTCAATGCAGTAGTGGATTTGGCAAACCTTGCAGAAATTGTTTCCAATTGCTTTAATCTGCCCGCTCCAATTCTACACGTCGATCCAGATTCAAAGCCAGATATTTATAGCGCTAGTAGTGTGGCTTATCGTAGCCTTGCTAATGTATTTCGAGTCAATCTATGCTCAATCGAAGGCCAAGTTATCGATTCGGCGGTTGCAATGAGTATACTGCGCGCGGCTTGATTTAGTTTTTTATACTTTGCTGCATGCATTTTTTATGCAAGATTACTTCAATGGTGAATCTTGGCTAGACACCAATCTTCTGTTGGCACGCGCTGTTCTCGCATAGAGCCTGCTTCAATTTGTGTAGAATGAGTATCCTTTATGGACAGTGCAATTCATGGAATTTTTCTTTGAGTTTTAGTTTGAAATCCTTCTCTAGACTCACTGTGGCCCAGCAAGGTTGAGGCAGAGATGAATCGCAATGTTATCAATACTCTTGTCTTAAGGGGGTGGAGTTTCCTTTCTGGCATTCTAGCCTTCTTGGCGATTCCATTTTTTCTTGATACTGTTGAGCAGGGTTATTATTTTACCTTCTACTCGTTGATCGCGCTTCAGGTTTTCTTCGAATTAGGCTTGGGTCAGGTATTGATATATATCTTTTCGGCTCAGCATGCAAGCCAAAGCGACGGCAAGCCTAGAAATAATCCTGATGACAATTCACAGTTTGCAACTCTATTGTCAACCCGATTAGTGTATCGGGCGATGGCGCTTGGATTCTTTGTTGTAAGTACTACGGTTGGCTTTGTTTTCTTCTCTAAGAGTAGTCACTCATCGGTAGATTGGATGGCGCCATGGTTGATGCTCTCAGCGGCCACGGCGTGGAATCTAGCTCAAAGTGGAAAGCTCACTTACCTTGAGGCAATAGGCTGCATGGCTGATGTGTCAGCGATGAGAACTAAGCAGAGCATCTTTGGGAGTCTATTCTTTCTATTGGCGCTGAGTTCTGGGCTCAAGCTTTGGGCTGCCGTTGCCATTCCTTTGACCGCCGCGATGTTTTCTACTTATTGGCTTTATCAGCATCCTCTAGCGGCGCCCTATCGAAAGATGCGTCAAGGAAGTTCGCTTGCAAGGCGGGATTTATTGGCACTATGGAAGGTCAAAATCTTCCCGATGCAATGGAAGATTTCGCTCAGCTGGATCAGTGGATACTTCATCTTTCAGCTATTTACACCGATTGCATTCAGATCTTTTGGGCCAGCAGTCGCTGGAAGGCTTGGTTTGATTATGAATGTCATGAGTTCATTACTTGTTGTAGGCAGCACGTTCACAACGGCGCTGGCGCCAGACTTTGCAAAAATGATTGCCAATGGAGAGTTTATCTCATTAGATTGTCTATTTTTTCGAAGTCTTCGATTGTCAATAATATCTCTAGTTCTAGTGACACAAGGCGCAGCCCTAGGGGCATTGTTTGGAGTGCAGCAATGGCCAATCTTAGCCACTAGAATCCTTGACCCAGTTGACATCTGGCTAATTGCTACTGCAACGCTGTTTATTGGCATCACGTATTGCTTGTCGATTTATCTGCGTGCTCACAGAGATGAGCCACTTTTAATGGTATCTATCTTTACCGCATTGGCCATGCTGCCGGTATTAATTATTGGCAGCAGGATGAATCTGAGCACAATGCTTCTTGGCTATTCAGTTGTAAGTTTGATGTCTTGTTTCTTCGCATTTCGGGTGTTCAAGATAGTGAAGGCATCTCATTTGGCATGAGTCATAAAAAGCTTCTGACAATTCTAGTTCCCACTTTTAATCGGCTTGGCTTTCTTGTTCGGCTTTTATCTTCCCTTGAGTCAGAGCTTTGCGGACTTGAGGCTGATGTTCATCTTGTAATCGGTGATAATGGTAGTAATGATGGCACTGCAGAGTTTGTCAAAAACTTTTTGGCCAAGAATCCTTTTGTGTCTTCATTTAGATTAGAATCCAATATTGGCCCAGATCGAATTTTTCTAGAGTTGTTTTCTAGGGTCAAGACCCACTATTTTTGGATAATTAGCGATGATGATATGCCGCGCCAAGGATTAATCGGAAAGCTACTGCAAAAGCTATATACAATTCGCCCAACACTTCTATATTTAGAATCTTATTGGGCGCCAAATATTTACGAGATCTCCATGCCAAGGCTTCAGGAGCTCGAGTTGGAGTCGTTCGAGATGCTTGACTATGCTCGAAAGATAAACATAAGGACTACTTTTGTAAGCTCTTGGGTTGTTAATTCTTTGTCAATGCGTTCTAGGGGGGTTGGACTCGTTCAGATTGAAGAAGGTTTGGGTACGTCTCTTATTCAATTGGGATGGATTCTTCCATTACTTTGCCGAGCCTCTGTTCTTATTGCATCCAAGGAGCCTTGTGTGTTTGCTACTTTGGGCAATAGCGGAGGGTATCAGCAGCTAAGGACTTTTGGGGTCAATTATCCAAAATTTGTTCAAGAGAGCACACGAGGCAATCGAAAGTTAGAGTTGGCTCTAATTACTACCTATCTGTATTCATATCTGCCTAGGGTTATCTACTCTTCTCGTCGTGGTGCGACCGTATTTCAGGGAATGCAATCAGAGCGTCATGCTTTGCTGAATTTGATTCCGGCCCTATATCGTTACCCAGTTTTCTGGATAACATGCTTCCCCCTTCTTCTGATGCCAAGGCCTTGGCTGCGTTTCTTCCATTCGGCATTGGGGTATTTCAGAAGTGCGATTTGAGACATGGCTGATACATAAATATTTATGTTTCTGTATTGGCCGATATTTTTTGAAGTGTTTAGCATTAGGGCAGGCCAATTTATAAGCGAGCTGATTGAGTTTTAGTGGATGGATTCGCCAGGAACCCACTTGGAGCTTGTCGCACATAGATCAGCGCCCAGCCTCTCCACAGACGGCCCTGAATCTGCCCAGATCCCTGTGACAGCAGCGGCTCTGGGCGGGAGAATGGGTCATGGTCAGGCCCAAATCCTTCCGTCCATGGAACCCCGAGCAGACGCTGCTGCTGCCACCCTCACCGGTGGATTGGCTTCCAGAGAATAGCCTGGTGTTTTTCCTGTTGGATCTGGCCGCTGAGCTGGATCTCGAGGCGATCCACGCCGTCTACCGCCAGAAGGATCCTCGGGGCGAAAAGGCCTATGAGCCCCGAATGATTGTGGTGCTGCTCCTGTATGCCTACTGCGTCGGGCTGCCCAGCTCCCGCAAGATTGAGAAGACTTGCTGGGAGGACGCCGCCTTCCGGGTCCTGACCGGCAACCAGCAACCCGACCACAGCCGTTACTGCTACGCAGAAGCCTTACGGCTACAGCGATTTTCGCCGGCGCCATCTCACGGCTTTGGCCGGCTTGTTTGTTCAGGTGCTGCGGCTGTGCCAGAAGGCGGGGCTGGTGAGCTTGGGTCATGTGGCGCTGGATGGCACCAAGGTCAAAGCCAACGCCAGCAAGCACAAGGCCATGAGTCACGAGCGGATGCTCAGGAGCGAGAAGCAGCTGGAAGCCGAAATGCGGGCGCTGCTGCGCAAGGCAGAGATCATCGACGCCCAGGAAGACGGCCAGTACGGCAAAGAGAAGCGGGGTGATGAACTTCCTGAGGAGCTGCAGCGGCGCAGCAGCCGGCTGGAGTGGATCCGCAAGGCCAAGGCTGAGCTGGAGGCCGAGGCGGCAGCAAGCAAGGCTCGCCAACACACAGAGCAGGCTGAGGAAGCAGAGCAGAAAGCAACCGAGGCTGAGGCCAGTAGCGATGCCCAGGCCAGCAAGCGCGCGGCACGGCGTGCTCGTGGTGCCCGCAAACGGGCGGATGACGCCCAGAAGTTGGCGATAGAGAACGCAGAGGTTGCTGGACTCGCCTCACCGGTCACAGCCGCAGAAGCCGATCCCATGGCGATGCCGCACCGCCATCTCCCCACCGATGCGACGGGCAATCCCAAGCCCCAGGCTCAGAGGAACTTTTCGGACCCCGACAGCCACATCCTCAAGGGCAGTGATGGCTGGATCCAGGGCTACAACGCCCAGGCCGCCGTCGATGGTGATCACCAGGTGATCGTGGCCATCGGCGTCAGCAACCAGGCCAGCGATGCGGTGCATCTGATGCCCATGCTGGAGCGGATCAAGGCCAACACCGGTAAGTTGCCCGCCGCGCTGACGGCAGACGCGGGTTACTGCAGCAGCGCCAACCTGGAGGCATGCGAGCAGATCGGACTCAAGGCCTACATCTCCACCAGCCGGCAGCAGCACGGCCACAGATCCAGGCCATCACGGGGCAGACCACCGAAAGATCTCGATGCCCGTGGCCGGATGGATCGCAAGCTCAGCTCCAAAGCAGGGCAGGCGGTCTACGCCTTGCGCAAGTCGGTGGTCGAGCCGGTGTTTGGCCAGATCAAGGGGGCCAGGCGGTTGGATCGGTTCTGGTTGCGGGGCCTGGAGCAGGTGAATGGGGAATGGGCCCTGATGGCTACCACCCACAACATCCTCAAGTTGTTCAGGGTGGTGGTGGCGAGGGCCTGAGGTCCCCCTCAATGCGGCTGGCTTTTTGGCCAATCAATTCGCTGAACCACCAGCCGCTGTGTCAGGCCTTGGTCGGGCTCAACGTGCGACACGCTCCTAGGCCTTGGCTTCCGCGAAGCGGTTGCTGGAGCGGACCCTGGCCAACACCAGCCAGTTGCCAGTGGTGCTCACGGCAGACGCAGGTTACTGCAGCACCTTGAATCTTAAGGCCTGTGGGCAGCGCGGGCTGAATGCCTACATCTCCACCAGCCGGCAGCAGCACAGCCACAGATCCAGGCCATCACGGGGCAGACCACCGAAAGATCTCGATGCCCGTGGCCGGATGGACCGCAAGCTCCGCTCCAAAGCAGGACATCGGCCAGCCATGCCCCCCACCATCTACCTCCACCGGGCTGCCACCGGCTATGGCTGGGTGCACCGGCTGCATAGTTACGGAGTGGATCTTCCGGCCCACACGGATCTGCTTAACAGCCATGCGGCGCAACACCGATGCGGTTGCCCTCAGCTCCGCCTGCATGGGAGGCCAGCCCAATCCCTGGACCATTCCGCCCGCCCCCCGTCCATCTCGAGGCGCTTTGCCAGGAGGCGGCAGCGCTAGCAAGGGGTTGGGTGGGGTAGATCCGCACTTGCGGGTTATCTCTTTGCGGCCTCTTCAGGTTGGCTCAGGAATGGCAATAATTCGAGCTGCTCTGTTACCCATCTTTAAATTGTATCTTGCGTTCAGGCTTCTGGTTAATTCTAATTGACTTTAAGTGCCTCAAATTTATTGTCCTTGATCGATTCGATCTTGCATGATTAATAATCAAATCACCATTGTAACTCCTACAAAAAATGCTGCTCGGCATATTGGGAGCTTGGCCAAGTCTTTAGAAGCGCAGTCAAGGCTTGACTTTATTTGGCTCGTCGCAGACTCTGGATCAATCGACGATACTATCCACATCGTTGAAGCAACGGAACTAGAGAATAAAAATATTCTTAGGGGTGAAGATTTCTCCATTTATCATGGGTTAAATCGTGCTATTCTTCATGTTCAAACCCAATATTATCTAGTGGTAGGAGCGGACGATACGTTGGATAGATGTGCCATAGAAAACTATTATACTTTAATAGGACTTAATAATGAGCCTGACTTAATATTTTCTGCAATAAGAAGGGGGCGTCAAATTATTTATCCAAGGCAAAAATTAGGCTGGTTGCTTGGAATGCATGGTATAGGGTCATCTCATTCGGTCGGCACCCTCATAAAAACACAACTGCACCATCGTTTTGGCTTATATTCTTCAAGATTTCCGATGATGGCAGATGCTTACTTTCTTAAGATAGCTGTAACTGCTGGTGTGGCTACAGTTCATTCTTCATTTATAGCAGGTTGCTATGGTTTGTCTGGTTACAGTTCAAGCGATTCTTTTCATTACCTTCTCGAGTTCTTTGAAGTTCAGCTCAAAACAGAGCCTATGCCAGGCTTGCAGTATGTATTATTCATATTAAGGATAGCGAAGCTTGGTTTGGCTCAATTAATTTAAGTGGGATCATGATGTTATTTCTTCAGGCTTATTATCTGTTATTAGTTTCCTGCCTCGGTCTATATATAGCTTTCCCAATGGCGCATTATCAAGAAGTTTCTAGTAACTTACTAGTTATGTTGATATCTGCGCCAGTCCTAGTCTTCTTTGCGGTTTCGTCTGTTCCTATAGTTTCCTTGACACGCTGGAATTTTTCCACTAAACAAGTCTCATCTATTGTTAGATATATATATGCTTTTTGGATAGGATTAACGATACTCGAGATTGCTACACAAGGCACTCTTCCAATTTTTAGCCTTGGCTTCAATAACTATGGAGAATGGGGGACAAAAGGCCTCGGCGGCTTTATGAATGCAATCGCACTCTTGCTCCTTCCTTATCTATCTTTTTCAGATAGGCTCTCTCGCTCGTCTAGAATCATTGGTGTTGGCTCAATCCTTCTTTACCAGGTTTTAACTGTTAGGAGGGGGCACCTAGTATTCTTTATCTGCTACTTAGTGGCTACTTATTTCTACTTAAATCAAATTAAAATTTCGGTAAAAAATATAGTTCCATTTATCTTGGGAGTGATTGTTCTTATTATAGTATTCGGCATCATTGGCGATTCACGTGGTGAATATGCCAATCCTTTTCTTTCTCTTTTTGACGAAAGAACAAAGGGCTTGCTGGCTTTACTGCCTTCTGGCTTTACATGGGTGCTAGTATATTTTACTAGTCCGTTGGGTAATCTAAATTCTGCATGGGCTGATACGTGCGCTGATGAATTTTCGCCTATCCTCTCTCTTTTTCCTTCACCATTAAGGAGCTTCTTCTCCGGCCAATATAGCGTATTAAATTGTTCGATTGACTTAGACAATCCTGCTTTGAATGTTAGTACCGGCTTCCTAACCTTTAAGCAGGCTGGCTGGTTTGCTAGCTTTTACCTATCCATTGTTATTTATGGCATGTTTGTTGCCTCATCACTTTATAAACGTACTAAGGAAAAAAATATATTTGCATCTGCAGCCATGGCGCTTTGTTTAATGACTATATTGACGTCATTTTTTTCGAACTTCTTTTTTCTTCCTACTTATTTTATAGCATTTATTCTTTTGTTGTTTTTTGCTTCAAATACACTTACTGCTACTTCATGCTTGGCCATTGGCCGCAAGAGCCTGAAATAGTAAAATGAAATATTCCGTTGTTATTCCTTTTTACAATAATGGTCCAGAGGTATTTAATGCGATTTCATCTGTCGCCAATCAGACCCTTCCGCCATGCCTCATCGTTATCGTCAATGATTGCTCTTCTCCTCTATCTTCAAAGATGTTGATTGGTGGGCTGGCCAATAGATTCATTGGATTGGTAGACATTATTACCCATCAGGTTAATCAAGGTGTGTCAAATTCTAGAAATACTGGTATTAATGCATCCTTAAGTGCAGGTGTTGACTTCATTGCGTTTTGCGATGCCGATGATCAATGGGCCGTTAATAAGATGGAGTTTCAGATTCCTCTTTTTTGCCACCCAAGCATTATGGCTGTGGCATGTTGTTTAATCGACTCGCCTAATTGTACTGGTATATTGGAAAACACTGTAACTTCTTTGAGAACCTTAGATCTTCTCCTGCGAAACTATATTCAGCCGTCAACCCTTGTTGTTCGTTCTGAGTCATTCCTTGCTGCTGGTTTATTCCCTTTTGGTAGAAGATTTGCAGAGGAAGGTGACTTTTATAATAGGCTTGCCGAAAAGGGGTCGATATTGCTTTTGAGATTAGGATTGGTAGAGTATGATACAAGAGATTATAGCAATCATGCCAATCCAGCTAAATCTAATCGTGTTAGACTTAGCAGTAATGTCTTAGCGATGTATCTTGGTAATATTGAGAATATACTTAATTGTCGAAAGCGTGGATCGCTCTCTTCTCTTTCTACTGTGCTGTTTGTTCTCTTTCAGATATTAAGATTTCTCAGGAGAATTCTCCTCAATTGGTTTGGTCGTCTTTTGCCGTCCTGAAAAGCATAAAATCGAACGTTGATGTAGATTCTTTAGGATCTTGTGCCACACCCCATTTAATGACCCCGTCTCCCCACATTCTTTGACAAGACTTTTGTTGCAATTCTCACCTCATTTGTCAATTTAAGTATGACTACCATACTGATTACAGGTGGTGCTGGATTTATTGGTGCAAATCTTTGCAGAATTCTTAAGTCTTCTGCCGTTCAAATTCGCATTCTAGATTCTCTGTCTTCACAGGTACATGGTGAACTTCCTTCGGGCTTGAGTTGGTTATCAAGCTCTTCTGTTGAATTTGTCCGAGCCTCAATACTCGATCCACAGGCTCTCTCTAAAGCACTTGATGGAGTTGAGTGTGTAGTGCATCTCGCGGCTGAAACCGGTACTGGGCAATCTATGTATGCTATAGCGAATTATAATCAAGTTAATTCCCAAGGAACCGCACTTCTATTAGACGTTATTGCTAATTCACCCAATAGGACTGTAGAGCGTATTGTTCTTACATCCAGTCGTTCTGTTTATGGAGAGGGATCCTTCATCTGTCCTGCCTGTGTTGGAAGCTCTGTCCGCCAATTTCCCCAATCTAGAAGCTTAGCCGAGCTTTCTGCCCATAAATGGGAGCCTTCATGCAACGTGTGCGGCTTTCCACTTCAAGCCGTAGCAACCCGTGAATCAGATCAAGTGCTCCCTGCTTCTATCTATGCTGCCACAAAATATGCACAAGAAGATTTAGTTCGAGTGGCATGTGGTGCACTTGGTATGGATTATGCTATACTAAGACTTCAAAATGTATTTGGTGAAGGACAATCCTTAAATAATCCCTACACTGGTATTCTTTCTATCTTTTCTACTCGAATCCGCCGCGGACTTGAGCTGCCAATATTTGAGGATGGGCTTGAATCTCGAGACTTTGTTCATGTAGAAGATGTGGCGAGGGCCATCCAATCTTGCGCTCTTTCTTCTGAGCCTATCAATCGCGTCATCAATGTGGGTAGTGGAATTTCCACAAGTGTATTAGAAGTTGCTAAGCAACTCATGGCATCGTTAAACATGCAAGCCCCCGTGCGCATTACCTCCGAATATCGATTGGGTGATATACGACATAATTTTGCCGATATCACCCGGCTGCGTCAACTGCTGCCTGATTGCCCCCGAATCACCTTAGCGGAAGGATTGGATCGTTTTGCTGCTTGGGTTCAATCTCAGCCTCTGCCAGAAGACCAACTAGAGCGTGCGAATTCTGAGTTGCGTGATCGCAAGCTAATGGGATGACGATTTCTGATGCTGGTAAAGTGTTGTACTTGGGAACTGTCAACTTAGTTCATGCAGATCTAATTCGCCAATTCCAATTGATCTATGGACAGGAAGCTCTGCCATCTTGCCTGCAATTGTGGATTTCAGGCGTTTCTCCAAGATATTTGCCTGTACTTCTTTATCGCTTATCACATAGCTTTTATCGGCACAACCTTGGCATCCTGGCTAAGTCTATATCATTTCTAAACTTTGCTATTTTTGGAATTGAAATTTCTGTTTCTTGTCCCATTGGGCCGGGGCTTTTTCTGCCACATACTCAGGGCACTGTAATTGGGGCTTGGCGAATTGGTTCAAATGCCACAATTTTTCAAGGTGTCACGATTGGAGCGCGCGATTTGGACTTCATGCCTAGTTTGCTCACCCGACCATCGATCGGTGATTGTGTCTCAATTGGAGCGGGCGCGGTAGTGCTTGGTGGGATTCACCTCGGTAATGGAAGCCAGGTTGGCGCTAATTCAGTTGTCCTAGCCTCTGTTCCGTCTGGCTACTTGGCAGTCGGATCTCCTGCCCGTAATGTTAATTCTGCCAAGCCGATTGCCTGATTGTAGTCATGGGTTTTCTTGTCGGCAAACGTGTTCTTTTTTTTGCTCCTCCAATATTTGGATATCACTTGGAGATCGTTTCTGAGTTAGAGAAGCTTGGGGCCTTGGTAGATTGGATGCCGGATAGGCCCTTCGATAGTTCAATGGGGAAGGCATTGACTAGATTTTTCCCTTTTCTGGTCACTCCAGCCGCAACTAGTCTTTATAAGCGTCTGTTGAGTCGCCTTGGAGTTTCAAGATATGACTATATTTTTGTGATCAACGGGCAAACATTAACCCCTTCTTTTCTTCAATTTATGCGTCAATGTTTTCCTGCGGCACGTTTCATACTTTACATGTGGGACTCTGTGACTAATCGCCCTACTGTGAAAAAATGCTTTAGATTGTATGATTCTATATTCACCTTTGATTCGTTAGATGCGATCAAATATGGGCTTCGTTTTCGTGCGCTCTTTTATGGTAGTGGTTTTGCGCCTTCGGATCGCCCTCCTTCTATTAAATACCATATAAGTTTTGTTGGTACAGCGCATAGCGACCGCTTTTCTGTTGTTAATAACCTCAATTCCTGTCTTCCCTCGAATATTTTGTGCTTCTGGTATCTATACTTGCAGGCACCTTGGGTCTTTCAGGCATATCGGTTGTCTAAATGGAACATGCGACATGCCAAACGCTCCGACTTTCAATTTACGCCACTTGCGAAGGATCTCCTCCACTCTGTGTTTCTGCATTCTAAGGTGGTTCTTGATATTGCTCACCCTCGTCAAGCTGGATTGACGATGAGGACGTTTGAGGCACTCGGTTCCGGGAAGAAGCTTGTTACTACAAACCCTCTTGTCCGTGACTACGATTTTTTTTCTGAAGCCAACGTTTTTGTTATAGATCGAAAAAGACCATTCATTGATCACACTTTTTTAGAGAGTTCATTTTCTCCTTTTTCCCAGGAGATTCTTTTGCGCTATTCAATATCTGGCTGGCTCGCTGACATTTTTGACTTTTAATAATTGTGCGTCATTTTCTTGATATCCTTGTATTTTTGTCTTTTCTCAAGCTATTGACTTGCGAGATTCTTGTCTGTTTCCATTGACAGCGTTTGTTTTGTCGGCATGCCTTTGCTGGCTACTGCTTCTCCGCCTGATCCCCTTCCTTGCCAAGCGTCTCCCCGATACTCCCAATGTCCGGAGCGCCCACCAGCGTGTCACACCCCGTGGCGGGGGGGTGGCTTTTGTGATCGTTGCGGGGTTGGCCTCCCTGCTGCTCGCTCCCTGGTTTGGCGCTGCTGCCTGGTTGCCCGCAGTGGCCCTTCCCCTGGCCGCCCTCGGCCTGGGCGATGATCGCTTCAACCTGCCCGCCCGCCTGCGCTACCTGGTGCAAGTGCTGACGGCCGTAGCCCTGGTTGTGCTTTCGCCCCTGCCCTTCGGCTTGGCCTGGCTGGAGGTCCCCTTGTTGTTGATCGCAATCACCGCCGTGATCAACTTCACCAACTTCATGGACGGCCTCGATGGTCTGGTGGCCGGCTGCATGGCGGTGCTGTTCACCACAGCGCTGTTCTCCAGCCCCGGGTTGACCGGTCCGATTCCGTCAGCGCTGCTGCCCCTCGCCGCCCTAGTGGGCGCCCTGCTCGGCTTCCTGCTCTGGAACTGGAGCCCCGCCAAGGTGTTCATGGGTGATGTGGGCAGCACCTTCCTCGGCGCCGTGTTTGCCGGCGTGGTGCTGCAAGCCCCCAGCTGGCCCCTGGCCCTGGGCCTGCTGCTGGTGGCCACCCCCCTGCTCGGCGACGCTTGCCTCTGCGTGCCCCGCCGTTTGCTGGCCGGCCAGCGCGTGTTCCAGGCCCACCGCCTGCACCTGTTCCAGCGCCTGCACCAGGCCGGTTGGCCCCATGCTCGCGTCTCCAGCCTCTACATCGGCGCCACCGGCCTGCTTGCTATTGCGTTGCTGCTTGGTGGCTTGGCTTGGGTGATGTCCCTTGCGGCCCTTGAGCTGTTGGTGGGCCTGTGGCTCGATCAGCGGGTGGCGGTGCCGTTTGCGGTGGCGGCGCGGGTGTGATGGGGAGGCCCAGAGGGGGGCAAGGTAGAAAAGGCGGAATTCCTCCGTAAGAAACCCAGTTTTCACCCTAATATCATCCGTATCAATGCCGGTTTTAGCCCATGACAGCCTCCCGCCTGGAAGTGCGTCTGCCTGATCGCCTCAGTGAGCGACTGGAATCTTTGGCCACTTCAGAGGGGCTCACCAAAACCGACGTGTTCCGCCGTGCCCTCGCCTTGTATTTGCTGGTTAAGGAGCGGGAAGACGCTGGTGCCACGCTCCAATTCGTGAAGGACGACCAACGAGAAACCCTCGTGAGCATTTGAATGAGCGATCCCAACGCCGATTTCAAGACCCTTCTGGATCTCACCGGTGGCGTGGAAGTCAGAAGTGCTGAACACCCCGATGACCGCAGGCAGAGACATCGGCTCGAGGGCAATGCGGTTGTGTCGATCGGTGCTATCGCTGAGTTCTCCGCAGCGATCTTGTTGCTCAGTTTCTTCCGGCCGATACCTGAGAAGCGTGCTGACTGGGCTACCGGGGTTCTTCAGCTGGTTCTTGGTGGTGCTGTGGGATTTGCCTTGAAGCGTCCGTCTTGATGTTGGTGCTACTAAAAGTGCATTGCCCATTGGGGATCGAATTTCAGTCTCCATGCTCCGTCGCGGCTTTCTGGCCGCAGATGTGATGTCGGCAGCCCTGATCCCGCCAACGCTGCTACCCCTCGTCGCCCTGTCAGGCGCCTTGCTTGGCTTCCTGCTCTGGAACTGGAGCCCACTCAGCTTGGAAGGATGACACCCTACTGCTCCGTACACTTAGTTGCCTGAGAACACGAACAATCCACGGCTGGCACACGGAGGTGCCCAGGGCACGCGTCGACTGTGACAATCAAATCATGACCATTCACGGTCGATCCCTTACGCCAGCATTGACCAGCTTTCTCCCTGGCAGACGCGTGCCGACCCTCGGCAGGGTCTCCTCAGGATTGGCGCGCCGCTGGTCTCTGGCCCGCTTGGATCAATCGCTCATCCCCAGGCGTCTGCTGCTGCTCGTCCTGGATGGAGCGCTGATCTCCCTGGCCTTCTGGGCCGCCTTCGCCTTCCGGCTGCTCGACAACGCCTCGCCCCAATTCGAGCTTCAGCTGCACCTTCTTCCCTGGGCCCTGTTCATCGGCCTATCGGTCCTGCTTTCGAGCGGCTGGTACCGCAGCCTGACGCGCTATTCCGGCAGCCATTCCCTGTATGGCCTCCTGCCCCGTGCCGGGCTGGCCGTGTTGCTGCTGCTGCTGGTCAGCACCCTGCTGGGGGGGGTGCAGCCGCCCCGTTCCTTCTGGCTCCTGTTCTGGCTGTTGTTCGCTTCCTTGGAGATCGTCAGCCGGATTGTCATGCGCGATCTGCTGCGTTGGCATAGCCAAAGCGCCGGCCCAGGAGCCTCCGAGGGCACCCCCACCTTGATTTACGGCGCTGGCGAGGCCGGCATTCAACTGGTCGAGGCGCTTCGCCATCAACCCAGTTTTCAAGTAATGGCTGTCCTTGATGACGACCCGAGCCTGTGGGGCCGAAGGCTGCAGCGCTTGCCGATTCACTCGCCTGAGCACCTCCCTGCCCTGATCGATCAGTTCGGAATTCGACAGGTTTTGCTCGCCATTCCATCCGCCACTCGATCGCGCAAGCGTCAGTTGGTCCGCCTGCTCACCGATCAGGGGCTGCAGGTCTTGGCGATGCCCTCGCTGGCTCAGTTGGCCTGCGGGGATTTGCGCGTGACCGATCTCAAACCCGTCCAAATCGATGACCTGCTGGGCCGGGAGCCTTCGGTCCCTGACCGCGCCCTGCTAACCGCCTCGGTGGTTCGGCGCTCTGTGATGGTCACGGGGGCGGGGGGCTCCATTGGCTCGGAGCTTTGCCGCCAGATCCTCAGCCTCCGACCCACCCGGCTGGTGCTGCTGGAGCGCAACGAGTTTGCGCTTTATTCGATTGCCCAGCAGCTGGAGGCTCAGTTGCTTTCCGCCGCCATGGAGGTTCCCATCGTCGCCGTGCTGGCGGATGTCAGCGACCGGCAGCGCCTGGAGATCCTGATCCGCAACCACGGCATTCAGGTGCTCTTTCACGCCGCCGCCTACAAACACGTGCCCCTGGTGGAGGCCAATGTCTGCGCGGGCCTGGCCAACAACGTGTTGGGCACCCGTTCGGCCCTCGAGGCGGCGATTGCCTGTGGCCTTGAGCGCTTCACCCTGATCTCCACCGACAAGGCGGTGCGGCCCACCAATGCCATGGGCGCCAGCAAGCGGGTCTGTGAACTGCTTGTTCAGGACGCAGCTGCGGCGATAGCGGCCACAGGGCGCGGGCCGATCTGCTCAATGGTGCGCTTCGGCAATGTGCTCGGCTCCTCTGGTTCGGTGGTGCCTCGGTTTCGGCAGCAGATCAGTGAGGGCGGGCCCGTCACCGTCACCCATCCGGCGATCACCCGCTTTTTCATGACCATCCCTGAATCCGTTCAGCTGGTGCTCCAGGCCAGTGGCATGGCCTCCGGCGGAGAGGTGTTCGTGCTGGATATGGGTGATCCGGTGCGGATCGCCGATCTCGCCCGTCAGATGATCCGGCTCTCCGGCTGCACGGTGCGGGAGCCGGGCAACACCAGCGGTGATGTGGCGATCGAATTCACGGGCTTGCGGCCCGGAGAAAAGCTCTACGAGGAGCTGCTGCTCTCGGACACCGATGCCCCCACCGCCCACGCCCTGATCCGCCAGGCCCGCGAAGCTTTTTTGCCACGCGATCAACTCACGAAACGGATGGCCGATCTAGAGGCCGCGATCGAGGCCTGGAACGCAGAGTGGGCCCTGCAGGCACTAAACCGTCTGGTTCCGGAGTACACTCCCGCCCACCATCAGTCCTGTTGAGCGCCCAGGGTTCCTTGGGTGATCGAGTTATTCACAGGCTGGTGTGCCTTGGCACCGCCCCCTGCCCTCGGGCCACCAACCGCAGGGTCTTGATCAGGATCAGCACATCCAGCATCAGGTTGGCGTTACGCAGGTAATAGAGGTCGTAGCTGAGCTTCCTGCGGCTGTCCTCCACGCTGGCGCCGTAGGGGTAACAGACCTGGGCCCAGCCGCTCAATCCTGGCCGCACCCAGTGGCGCACGCGGTAATGGGGAATCGCCTCCTCGAGTTCCCCTTCCAGTTCCGGCCGCTCCGGGCGTGGGCCGATCAAGCTCATGTCGCCCTTGAGCACACTCACCAGCTGGGGCAGCTCATCAAGGCGGAGCTTGCGCAGCCAGGCACCAATCCAGGTGATCCTTGGGTCGTTGCGCTGAGCCCACTGGGCGCCCTGGGCTTCTGCCTGCACCCCCATGCTGCGCAGTTTCCAGATCTGCATGGGCTCTCCGTAGATCCCTGTGCGCCGTTGGCCATACAACACCGGGCCGCCGTCGTTGAGCTTGATCGCCAATGCCGCCAGCGCCAGCAGCGGTGCGCTGAGCAGCAGCAACAATGAGGCCACGGCCACATCGCCGAGCCGCTTGAGGCGCCAACCCCAGCGCCCCGGTTGCAGCTCGAAGCCCTCCGCCTGCACCAGCCAGCGACTGGAGAACAGCTCGGGTGGCACGCGCTGAAGGTGCTGCTCGGCCCAAACCACCAGGCTGCGCACCGCGGTTCCCTTGCCCCGGATGGCCAGCAACTCCTGGAGCAGGCCGTCATCCAGTTCAGCCGCTTCACTCACGGCGATGCCATCGAGGCCGGCCCTGATGCGCTGGCGCTGCAGATGCAGAGACGCTCCATCGCAGTAAACCAGTTCCAGCCCCTGGGCCGCCTGGTCGCCCAGGAGTTCCTGTTGCAGGATCCTGATCTCGCCGGCGTCCCCCACCAGCAGCCAGTGGTGCCTGCGCCGTTGCCTGCGATTCGCCCAGAGCTGGGCGAGCGCTGACAAGCCCGCGGTGGCGGCCAGCAACGGCAAGATGAAGCTGCGGAACGTGCGTGGATCGTCGACCTTCAGGCCCCAGCTGAAGATCACCACCACGCTCGCCAGCACCAGAAGCGCCACCAGCACCGTGGCCAGCAGGCGCCAGCGCTGGGAATCCCGCTGGCCCTGCTCCGGTTTGGAGTAACGCCCCAACAGATAAGACGCCCCCACCCAGAGCACGATCAGGGCCCACACCGATGGCGTGAAGCCCGCCCAGTGACCGAAGCGGTTCCAGAAGAGCAGGTTGTAGAACCCCACCAGCAGGCCCGCATCGAGCAGGGCGAGCCCCATCAGCAGCCAGCGCTGCCTCAGCCAGGGGGTCCTCCACCACATGCCGGTTGCCCGCCTCAGCTGAGCGACTCTATGGGTCCTCCTTCATTGCTGGGATACTGGGCGACTTAGGGCCCGGCACCCGCAGCCCACTCGATTCCATGCAGAGCCAGAACCCTTCAAAAACCGCCCTGATCACCGGCATCACCGGCCAAGACGGCAGCTACCTGGCCGAGCTGCTGCTGGAGAAGGGCTACCAGGTGCACGGCATCAAGCGCCGCGCCAGCAGCTTCAACACCGATCGCATTGATCACCTCTACCAAGATCCCCACGAGCGCGACAGCAGCGGCACCTCCCCGCGGCTCACGCTGCACTACGGCGATCTCACCGATTCCACGAACCTGATCCGGATCATCCAGCAGGTGCAGCCCGACGAGATTTACAACCTCGGCGCCCAGAGTCACGTGGCGGTGAGCTTCGAGAGCCCGGAATACACCGCCAATTCCGATGCCCTCGGCACGCTGCGCATCCTTGAGGCCGTGCGCATCCTTGAGCTCACTTCAAAAACCCGCATCTATCAAGCCTCCACCAGTGAGCTGTATGGCCTGGTGCAGGAGATCCCCCAAAAAGAGAGCACGCCGTTCTATCCGCGCAGCCCCTACGGCGTCGCCAAGCTCTACGCCTACTGGATCACGATCAATTACCGCGAGGCCTACGGGATGTATGCCTGCAATGGCATCCTCTTCAACCACGAAAGCCCCAGGCGTGGTGAGACCTTCGTGACCCGAAAGATCACGCGCGGTCTGGCGCGGATCGATGCGGGCCTCGACGAGTGCCTGTTCATGGGCAACCTCGATTCCCTGCGTGACTGGGGCCATGCCCGCGATTACGTGGAGATGCAGTGGCGGATGCTTCAGCAGCAGGGCCCGCCGGAAGACTTCGTGATCGCCACCGGCCGCCAGGAAACCGTGCGGCGCTTCATTGAACTGTCCGCCAGTGAACTGGGCTGGGGCGGCATCGTCTGGAGCGGGGAAGGAATCGAGGAGATCGGAACGCGCGCCGGCACGGGTGAAGTGGTGGTGCGCATCGACCCGCGTTACTTCCGCCCGGCCGAGGTGGAAACGCTGCTGGGCGATCCCAGCAAAGCTCACCAAAAGCTGGGCTGGACCCCCACCACCACGCTCGAGGAACTGGTGGCGGAGATGGTGTCCCACGACGTGGAGGAGGCCAAGAAGGAGGCTTACCTGCGCCTCAAGGGCTTCAACGTGGTGGGCTCGATGGAGAACCCCCCCAGCAGTACCTCGGTGATCGGCGCTAGCGGTATCGGCAAGCCATGAATAGAGCCGCCGCTTCCAGCCCACCCCTGATCAGTCCAGACGACCGGATCTACGTGGCGGGTCACCGGGGCATGGCCGGCAGCGCCGTCGTGCGCGCCCTTGGCGCGGCCGGTTACGGCGAGCTGCTCATGGCATCCCGCAGCGAGCTCGATCTGGAGGACGGCCCCGCCGTGCGAGCCTGGTTCGAGGCCAATCGGCCCGATGTTGTGGTGCTGGCGGCCGCCAAGGTGGGCGGCATCCACTTCAACGACACCTACCCGGCTGATTTCCTGCTCGACAACCTCAAGATCCAGACCCATGTGATCGAGAGCGCCTGGCGCAGCGGCACGCGCCGGCTGCTGTTTCTCGGCAGCAGCTGCATCTATCCACGCGACTGCCCTCAACCGATCAAGGAGGAGTATCTGCTGACCGGGCCCCTGGAGCCCACGAACGAGTGGTACGCCATCGCCAAGATCGCCGGCATCAAGCTCTGTGCCGCCTTGCGCCAGCAATACGGCTTCGATGCGATCAGCCTGATGCCCACGAACCTCTACGGGCCGGGCGACAACTATCACCCGCTGAACTCCCACGTGATGGCAGCGATGATCCGCCGCTTCCACGAGGCCAAGGAAGCGGGTGCAGCATCGGTCACCTGCTGGGGCACGGGCTCACCGCTCAGGGAGTTCCTGCATGCCGATGATCTGGGGGAGGCCTGTGTGTTCGCCCTTGAGCATTGGGATCCCGCCGCACCTGGGGCCCCTCGGGATGATCAGGGTGAACCGCTCACCCATCTGAATGTGGGCACCGGCGTGGATCTCACCATCAAGGAGCTGGCCGAGGCTGTGGCGGTGGCCACGGGCTTCACCGGTGCGATCCACTGGGATGCCAGCAAGCCCGATGGCACCCCCAAAAAGCAACTGGATGTGGGCCGCCTGGCGGCCCTGGGCTGGCTGGCCCACATCCCTTTGGCCGAGGGCCTCCGCAGCACGGTGGCTCTGTTCCGCGAGCAGCTCCAGCAGCAGCTGGTGCGGCTCTGATCGTTCCTCGTTTCACCCAGCTCCATGCCTGCTTCGATCACCCGCAACCTGGTCACCGGCGGCGCCGGCTTCGTGGGGTCACACCTCGTGGACCGGCTGATGGAGGCCGGCGAGGAGGTGCTCTGCCTCGACAACTACTTCACGGGTCGCAAGGAGAACATTGCCCGCTGGATCGGGCATCCCCGCTTCGAGCTGATCCGCCACGACGTCACTGAACCGATCCGGCTTGAGGTGGATCGCATCTGGCACCTGGCCTGCCCTGCCTCCCCGATCCACTACCAGCACAATCCGATCAAGACCGCCAAGACCAGCTTCCTCGGCACCGCCAACATGCTTGGGCTGGCCCGCCGCGTCGGCGCCCGCCTGCTGCTCGCCTCCACCAGTGAGGTCTACGGCGATCCCGAGGTGCATCCCCAGCCCGAGAGCTACCGCGGCAGTGTCAACACCCACGGCATCCGCGCCTGCTACGACGAAGGCAAGCGCGTCGCTGAAACCCTCTGCTTTGACTACCAGCGCGTGCATGGGGTGGAGATCCGCGTGGCCCGCATCTTCAACACCTACGGCCCGCGGATGCTCCCTGATGACGGCCGCGTGGTGAGCAACTTCATCGTCCAAGCCCTGCGGGGTGAACCGCTCACCCTCTACGGCGAGGGCGCCCAGACCCGCTCCTTTTGCTACGTCGACGACCTGGTGGAGGGCCTGATTCGCCTGATGAACGCTGGCCACCCCGGGCCGATCAACATCGGCAACCCCGGAGAATTCACCATCCGCCAACTCGCTGAGCTGGTGCGTGCCGCCATCAATCCCTCCCTGCCGCTCACCACCCAGCCCCTGCCCCAGGACGACCCGCTCCAGCGCCAACCCATGATCGATCTGGCCCGCCATGAGCTCGGCTGGGAGCCCACCATCCCTCTGGCTCAGGGCCTGGCGCGCACCATCGCTGACTTCCGCGCCCGCCTCGAGGTGACCCCTTGATCCGCACCATCTGCTGCATCGGTGCCGGCTACGTCGGTGGCCCCACCATGGCCGTTATTGCCGATCGCTGCCCCGAGATTCAGGTCACCGTGGTCGATCTCAACGTCCGCCGCATCGCCGCCTGGAACGACGACGACCTCTCCAAGCTGCCCGTCTACGAACCCGGACTCGCCGAGCTGGTGGGCCGCTGCCGCGGCCGCAACCTGCACTTCAGCACCGAAGTCGATGGCGCCATCTCCGGCGCCGACATGGTCTTCCTCTCGGTCAACACCCCCACCAAAACCAAGGGTGTTGGCGCCGGCCAGGCCTCTGACCTGCGCTGGATCGAGGCCTCCGCCCGTCAGGTGGCCGCCAACGCCAGTGGCCACACGATCGTGGTCGAAAAGAGCACCCTGCCGGTACGCACCGCCGAAACCGTCAGGACGATCCTGGCGGCGGGCCCGGCGGGCAAAAGCTTTGAGGTGCTCTCCAATCCTGAGTTCCTCGCCGAGGGCACGGCGATCACCGATCTGGAGAATCCCGATCGGGTGCTGATCGGCGGTGAGGAGGCCGACGCCATTGAGGCCCTCGCCTCGATCTATGGCCACTGGGTGCCCGCCGAGCGCATCCTGCGCACCAACCTCTGGAGCAGCGAGCTCTCCAAGCTCACCGCCAACGCCTTCCTCGCCCAGCGCATCTCCTCGATCAATTCGATCGCCGCCCTCTGCGAGGCCACTGGCGCCGATGTGCTCGAGGTCGGCCGTGCCATCGGCACCGACTCGCGCCTGGGCTCAAAGTTCCTCCAAGCAGGCCCAGGGTTCGGCGGCAGCTGCTTCCAGAAAGACATCCTCAACCTCGTCTACCTCAGCGGCCATTACGGCCTTCACGAGGTGGCGCGTTACTGGCAGCAGGTGGTTGAGCTCAATGCCTGGCAGCAGCACCGCATCGCCCGGCTCGTGGTGGCCGATCTGTTCGGCACCGTCACTGGCAAGCGCCTCGCCATCCTCGGCTTCGCGTTCAAGGCCGACACCAACGACACCCGCGAGGCCCCAGCGATCACCATCTGCCGCGACCTGCTCGAGGAGGGCGCCCAGCTGGCGATCTATGACCCCAAGGTGGACGTCGAGCAGATCAGCCAGGACCTGGGGGTACCACCCACCCCTGGGGCCGAGCCGCTCAGCGGCGATGGCGTTTGGCAGGTGGCGAGTGATCCGTTAACAGCGGCCAAAGGCGCTGATGCCATCGTGATCCTTACCGAATGGGGTGCCTTCCGCACTCTCGATTGGCCTGCTCTGGCCACCGTGATGCGGCAGCCCGCCTGGGTCTTCGATGCCCGTCGCATCGCCGATGCCGCTGCCGCCCGCGCCGCTGGACTCAAGGTCTGGCAGGTGGGCAAAGGTTGAGGTGAACCAGGCTGAGCTGAGCGCTGGTCTTGTTCTGGTCACCGGGGTCGCCGGCTTCATCGGTGCGGCCGTGGCGGAACGGTTGCTGCAGCGGGGCGAAACGGTGCTGGGTCTTGACAACCTCAACACCTACTACGACCCAGCCCTTAAGCGTGCGCGCCTTGAGCGTCTGCAGGCTCTTCCGGAAGCCTACGGCGGCGGATTTCGCTTCCACCAGCTGGATCTGGAGGACGGTGCGGCGATGGCTGAGCTGTTCGGAACCGAGCGTCCGGATCGGGTGGTCCACCTGGCGGCCCAGGCGGGGGTACGCCATTCGATCGACAACCCTGCGCTCTACATCCAGAGCAACCTGGTGGGCTTCGGGCACCTGCTCGAGGGCTGCCGCCATCAGGGGGTGCGACATCTGGTCTACGCCAGCAGTAGCTCGGTCTATGGCGGCAACCGCCGCATGCCCTTTTCCGAGCAGCATCCGGTGAACCACCCGGTAAGCCTCTATGCGGCCACTAAGAAGGCCAACGAGCTGATGGCCCACACCTACAGCCACCTTTACGGGCTGCCGGCCACGGGCCTGCGCTTCTTCACGGTCTATGGCCCCTGGGGCCGTCCGGATATGGCACCGATGCTGTTTGCCAAGGCGATCCTCGCGGGGGAGCCGATCCGGGTGTTCAACCATGGCCGCATGGAGCGCGACTTCACCTACATCGACGACATCCTCGAAGGGGTGATCCGTTGCCTCGACAAGCCAGCCACCCCTGATCCGGTGTTCGATCCCCTTGATCCCAACCCGGCCACGGCGGCTGGGCCCCACCGGCTCTTCAACATCGGCAACAGCCAACCCACACCGCTTTTGCGCTTCATCGAGCTGCTCGAAGACGCCCTGGGCGTGAAGGCCCTTCCCCAGTTCGAGCCCATGCAGCCTGGCGACGTGGCCGCCACGGCAGCTGACACCTCGGCGCTCGAGGCCTGGGTGGGATTTGCTCCCCACACTCCCCTCGAGGAGGGCCTGGGCGAGTTCGCCCGTTGGTACCGTGCGTATCACGGAGTCTGAGGGCCCTTACCTCTACCCGGCCGGCTCCTTCAACCCTTGTCGAAGTAGGTCTTGCCATCCGCCCGGCGGTGGCGCAGGCGCTGGGCTTCCCGGGCGGAGTACTGGCTCACGGTGGGATTGCCGCCGATCGCATCCACATGGGCCACCTGCAGCCACAGATCCCGCTTGGCCCAGCTGACGCTGTGATGGACTCGGTCGTGGCGCAGCACGTGGCACCAGCGGGCCATGCCGCAACTGGGGCAGAACAGCTCCTCGAGCCATTCGTCGCTCAGCACCAAGACGGGGTAGGCGTTGATCACCAACCGCGCCCTTTTGTCGGACATGCCCCGGGCCTTGAGTTGCTCGGGGGTGAGCAGGTGCAGGAAGTGCTTCTTGCCGTTGCCCTCGATGCGTTGTTCGGGGTGGGCGGGGCAGAACAGCTCCCGGCTGCGCGGACGGCGGTTGCGGCGCTCGGGCCGTGGTTCGGAAAAGGAGGCCGACAAACTCTGCTCGTCGCTGCATGAAATTTAGCCGCCTTGGAGGGGACTCCTCCTCAGTGGGTGGGATGCCCAACAAAAAGCGGGCCATTGGACCCGCTCGATCGCTGTTGTGAGGGTGAGCTTGAATTCAGGCGGATCCCACAGCCACGTAGGAGCCGTAGAAGAACAGCCCGACCACGAAGATCACGGCGATGCCGCCGGCGGTGGCCACCAGCCAAAGGGGCAGGGTTCCTTCGGTCCAGCGACTCCGCCAGGCAACAGCCGGCCGACCGTCGGGGAGGCGATCGGGCAGACGGCCGTCAGGCAGGGAAGATTTCTTGCCGCTCATGGCTGAGGTTCCGGATCAGTTGAAGAAGTAGCTGGTGAACAGCACACCGGTGACGAACACAAGCAAGAGCCCCATGTAGAGACTGGTGCGGTTGAGTTCGACCGGCAGGTTGTTGGGGTTGGGATTGCGTTGCATGGGGATGGGCTTCAGCGACGGACGAACTGCATGGCCGCCAGCGCACCCAGGAAAAACACCGTCGGGATGCCAAGGGCATGCACCGAAAGCCAACGCACCGTGAAAATCGGATAGTTGCGCGGTGTGGTGGCGATGGGGGATTGGGTCATGGCTTAATTCAAGCGCTGATCGAGTTGGCTCTTGGCTTCGTAGCGCTGGCTCACGACCGGAGCCTTGCTTTCCTGGGCCTGGAAGTAAGCATCCGGACGGGGAGTTCCGAAGGCGTCGTAGGCCAGGCCAGTGGAAACGAAAAAGAATCCGGCCAGGAAAATCGCCGGCAAGGTGACGGCGTGGATGACCCAGTAGCGGATGCTTGTGATGATCTCGAAGAACGGACGTTCCCCGGTGGAGCCGGCAGCCATAGCAGCGGGCAATTCAGCTAAGTGATCCTAAGGGTCAGGAGCAGAGCCCCGGGAGTGCGGGCACTGGTTGGTTACAGAGGGACGCATCAGCCCACCCAGCGCAGCAAGTTGCCCCGCTCCCCAAGCACGAATCCCTTGTCGCCGCCGGGGAAGACGATGCGGCTGAAGTTGCTGGCCTGGCTGCGGCCCACCGGATCGGTGCTCCAGTTCTTGCCCCCGTCCTGGCTCACCAGCAGGGTGCCGCTGCCGCCGCCGGCCCAGATGGCGCCGTTGGGGTCCCAGGCCATGTCGAGATAGCCGTAGCCGTTGTTGATCGGAATCACCGGCTTACCCCAGCTCTCGGGACTGTCCGCGTCGCCGTCGAAGCGCATCTGGGCCCCGCGGGAGAGCATCCACAGGTGGCCGTCGGGCTGCTGGCCCATGCTCTGCAGCCGCTGGCTGCTGATGCGCTGGTGGGGCTGCCAGAGCTCCTGACCAGGCTCCCAGGTGGCGAAGTAGTTCCCCAGGCTCGAGACCCCCACGTAGTCGCCCTGGCTGCCGCGGCGCAGGTCCCGCAGGGCGCCGGCGGCGTCGCTGACCTTGGCCTGCCAGCTGGTGCCCCCATCGCTGCTGGTGTAGATGGCGCCCACGCTGGTGGCCAGCTCGGCCTGACGGGGGCCGAGTGCCGTGATCAGATAGGGCTCGCCGGGGAGCTTGGTGTCGAGGAGCAGCCGGGTCCAGCTCTGACCGGCGTCATCGCTGTGCAGCAACAGACCTGGCTGGCCGGCGATCCAACCCTCCTGGCCTTGAAAATCGATGCTCAGGAGCCGGAAGTTCTCCTCGGCCGGCAGCTCCAGGGCACGTTCCTGCCAGCTGGCGCCGCCGTCCTCGGTTTCGAGGATCAGCCGGTTGCTTCCCACCAGCAGACCGTGACGGTCATCGCTGAAGGCCAGATCCAGGGGATTGGAGCGGCTGGGCAGCTCCACGGCCTGCCAAGGACTGGTCTGGGCGATCGGCAAATGGGAACTGGAGCATCCGCCCACCCCCAGGGCCAGGCCAAGGGCCAGGACGAGGCTGAGCAGGGTGGAGAGCAGCGGCCGTTTCACGGGACTCAGCGAAGGGAATAAAGGGAAAGGAAGAAGGCGACGGCGAGGGCGAAGGCGCTGAAGATCAGCACGTTCTTCTGGCCGGGTGTGAGCTTGTTGACCCCAAGGCCGAAGCCGAGGTTCTCCTCGAAGCCACTGGGTTTGTTCCGTGGCCCGATGTCCTTGAAGGCACCCACCCTGCTGCGGCAGACCGGGCAGCGGAAGCTGAGCGGATCGAGGTCTTCGAAAGCCACTCCAGGCTCGATGCCTAGCTTGCGGATGCCCTCGGTGGGATCGAAGACGAAACCGCAGCTGCGGCATTCGAAGCGGTGGTCGCGGCCGTCTTCTTCGACCTGGTCGGCCGCGTCCTGGCTGGAGCCCTCCACGGCGATCACCGGCCCAGGCGACGGCGAGGGCTCTGGGTGGTCGGCGGACGCAGCAGCCGTGTCCGCAGGCTCGTCAATGGGTGATTCCGGAACGTCCAGCGCCGGCTCCTGGGGGATGGCCTCCATCGTCGTCGTCACCCATTGCGCTCTTCTGACTCTATCCAGCGGCTCCGGGTCCAGCGCTTCCATGCGTCGGCTCTGGCCGGGAGGTGTCAGAATCCGCCGCAGGTCGGCCCTGCTCATGTTCGTTCTCTCCGGATACGACGCCTTTCTCGGCTTCCTGCTGATCTCGGCGGCGGTCCCGGTGCTGGCCCTGGTCACCAACAAGCTGCTCTCCCCCCGCTCCCAGGCCGGAGAACGCCAGCTGACCTATGAATCCGGCATGGAGCCCATCGGCGGGGCCTGGATTCAGTTCAACATCCGCTACTACATGTTCGCTCTGGTCTTCGTCATCTTCGACGTGGAGACCGTCTTCCTCTACCCCTGGGCGGTGGCCTTCCACCGCCTCGGGCTGCTGGCCTTCATCGAGGCCCTGATCTTCATCGCCATCCTTGTGCTGGCCCTTGCCTACGCCTGGCGCAAAGGCGCCCTGGAATGGAGCTGAACCATGACCTTGACCCCCCCCTCGCCCACCGCCCCTGCCTCGATGGCGATCGACGCCCTGCGTGACCTGCGGGCCGCCAGCTGCAGTCCCGTCGGTACCCCCAGCGTCACCAACGCTCTTTCCGAGAACATCATCCTCACCAGCCTGGATGATCTCCACAACTGGGCGCGACTGAGCAGCCTCTGGCCCCTGCTCTACGGCACCGCCTGCTGCTTCATTGAGTTCGCCGCTCTGATCGGCTCCCGCTTCGATTTCGACCGCTTCGGTCTGGTGCCCCGCTCCAGCCCCCGCCAGGCGGATCTGCTGATCGTGGCCGGCACGGTCACCATGAAGATGGCTCCGGCCCTGGTGCGGCTCTACGAACAGATGCCGGAGCCCAAGTACGTGATCGCCATGGGCGCCTGCACGATCACCGGTGGCATGTTCAGCGCCGACTCCACCACCGCCGTGCGCGGGGTCGACAAGCTGATCCCCGTCGACCTCTACCTTCCCGGCTGCCCCCCACGGCCGGAGGCGATCTTCGACGCGGTGATCAAGCTGCGCAAGAAGGTGGCCAATGAGTCGTTCGCCGAGCGCGGCCAGCTCGCGCAGACCCATCGCTATCTCACCATCGAGCACCAGATGGTGGCGACCCTGCCGATCGTCGATGGCACTTACCTGAGGGCTGAAACCCAGCGGGCGGCCCTGGCCGCCTCGGCCGCCCTGCCGGTGGCCCTGACCGAACCCGTCCCCTCCTTCGCAGACAAGGGCGATGCCTGAATCCACCACCGATCCCGCGCCAACCCTGGCCGCACCCCAGCCCGGCCCCTGGAGCCAGTGGCTGAGCTCCGAGGGCTTTGAGCACCAGTTCCTTGACCCCGACCACCTGGGCGTCGAGCTGATCGGCGTGGAGCCGCAGGTGCTGCCGATCGTGGCGGCCGCCCTCAAGGCCCGTGGCTTCGATTACCTGCAGGTGCAGGGGGGCTACGACGAGGGCCCCGGTGGACGCCTGGTGAGCTTCTACCACCTGGTGCGTCTGGCCGCCGGGGCCGACCCCAGCCCCGCCGCCGGCAGCTGCCCCGAGGAGGTGCGCCTCAAGGTGTTCCTTCAGCGGGATGGCGACCTCACCATCCCCAGCCTCTATCCGCTCTTCCGCGGAGCCGACTGGCAGGAGCGCGAAACCTTCGACATGTACGGCATTCGCTTCGAGGGTCATCCCCATCCCAAACGGTTGCTCATGCCCGAGGACTGGAAGGGTTATCCCCTGCGCAAGGACTACGTCCAGCCTGACTTCTACGAGCTCCAGGACGCCTACTGAGTCTTGCCCCGTCGGTAGAAACGCATCACCGCGAGGGCGAGGCTGCGGGGATCGTGGCGCAGGGTGGCACTCGGCCGGGCCCCCTGCAGCGGCGCCAGCATCACCTCGTAGCCCTGGCTGCGCAGGTGGCGCACGTCGCAGTCAACCGGCTCGGCCCCACGGCTGCGGTAATGGGCCACCAGGGTGGGTTCCTCCAACGACTCCTGGGCCAGCACGGCGGTGAACAGCCGTTGCTCCACCCCCAGGCTGGCCAGCTGGGCCTCGATCGCCCGCAGATGGCCCTCCACGTCCAGGCCATCGGTTTCACCGGGCTGGGTCATCAGGTTGCAGATGTAGAGGCGGGGCGCCTTGCTGCGGGAAATGGCCTCGACCAGTTCGGGCACCAGCAGGTTCGGCAGCAACGAGGTGTAGAGGCTGCCAGGTCCGAGCACGATCAGTTCGGCATTGGCGATCGCCTCCAGGGCCCTGGGCAGGGCGGGGGGGCGCTCCGGTGTGCAGCCGAGGCGCACGATCGGACTGGCGGCCTGGCCGATACGCGATTCCCCTTCGATGCGCTCGCCGTTCTCCAACTCGGCCCAGAGGCGCACATCAGCGTTGGTGGCGGGCACCACCTGGCCCTGCACCGCCAGCACCCGGCTGCTGGCGGTGATCGCCGAGTCGAGGCTGCCGGTGATCGCGGTGAGGGCCGAGAGGAACAGGTTGCCGAAGCTGTGGCCCTCCAGGCCGCTGCCCGCCTTGAAGCGGTACTGGAACAGGCGGGTGAGCAGCGGTTCCTCGGTGGAGAGGGCCGCCAGACAGTTGCGGATGTCACCGGGGGGCTGCACCCCCAGCTCTCGCCGCAGCACACCGCTGCTGCCGCCGTCGTCGGCCACGGTCACGATCGCCGTGAGGTTGCTGCTGTAGCGCTTGAGGCCGCTGAGCAGGGTGGAGAGGCCGGTGCCGCCGCCGATCGCCACGATCGCCGGGCCCCGGTTCAAGCGCCGCTGGGCCAGCAGGGCATCCACCAGCACCGTGCCTTTTTCCGGTGCGAGGGCCTGTTGGATCGAGCCGAAGCTGCGGCTCTGACCCAGCCAGATCAGGGCACCACCGATCACCAGCACCAGCGGACCGGTGATCGCCCGCGGCAGCACGGTGGTGATGTTCTTGAGCAGCCAGTTGATCGATTCCAGGAACCAGTAGATCGGCTTGAGGTCGGCCCAGACGGCCACCCCCAGCAGCGCGACCAGCAGCCCCAGCCCGGAGGTGAGGATCCAGCGTTTGACCACCAGACCGGGCTGCAGCCAGCGCGCCGCCCGCCAGGACCGGCTCATGAGGTCTTGCTGGCGAAGATCCCCCCGGCCCACCCACCCCGGGCGTTGCTGGCGCCGACGGGCGGCGCGGTTCCGTGGGCTGGGGGTCTGGGGGCTCAAGCCACTGGGGCGAGGTGCCGATGTGGAATTGCAGCAACTGTACGAACGAAAGCGAAGATGGCCCCAGCCCCGCCCCCTTCTCCGTGAGCGATCCGGTTTCGAGCCCCGAGCCCGTGGCGGTGATGGAGCGCCTGACCATGCGCTGGGGCGATCGCTTCGTGCTGGAGGCGGTGGACCTGGTGCTGGCCCCCGACGAGCGCCTGGTGGTGGTCGGTCCCTCGGGGGCGGGCAAATCCACGATCCTGCGGATCATGGCCGGACTGCAGCTGCCCACCAGCGGCCGGCTGCGCATCCACGGCTCCGAGCAGCGCTACCTGCGCCTCGACCAGCGCCATCCCCCTGATGTGCGTCTGGTGTTCCAGAACCCCGCCCTGCTGGGCTCGCTCACGGTGCGGGAGAACGTGGGCTTTCTGCTCTACCGCCACAGTCGCCTGCGGCCGGCGGAGATTCGCGAGCGGGTGAGCGGCTGCCTGGAGGCGGTGGGGCTTTACGGCATCGAGGACATGTACCCCGGCGAGCTCAGTGGCGGCATGCAGAAGCGCGTGAGCTTTGCGCGGGCCCTGATCGATGACCCCACCCAGCCGGCGGGACGCGCCCCCCTGTTGCTCTTCGATGAGCCCACGGCGGGCCTCGATCCAGTGGCCTGCACCCGCATCGAAGACCTGATCGTCAAGACCACCGAGGTGGCCAAGGGTTCAGCGGTGGTGGTCAGCCACGTTCACAGCACGATCGAGCGAGCCGCCGACCGGGTGGCCCTGCTCTACGACGGTCGGTTCCACTGGATCGGCAGCGTCGAGGAATTCCGCTGCACCGACAATCCGTTTGTGGTGCAGTTCAGGAGCGGTAGCCTGGACGGCCCCATGCAGCCGGCGGAGCTCTGAACCCATGCGCCGCAGTCTGCGCGAGGCGATCGTGGGGTTCTCGTTGCTGGCGGCGATCGCCGGTTCGGCCGGGCTCTGGGCCTGGCTCAAGGGCATGTCCCTCAACCAGAACATCTGGACAGTCAAGGTTCGCTTCGCCGATGCCGCCGGCCTGGCTGACCGCTCGTCGGTCACCTACCGCGGCGTGCTGGTGGGAAGCGTTCGCAGGATCCAGGTGAGTTCCGGAGCCGTGGAGGCTTTGCTGGAGATCACCGACCCCGATCTGCGCCTGCGCCGGCCGGCGCTTGCTGAAGTCAAGAGCAGTTCGCTGCTGGGGGGCGACGCCGAGGTGGCCTTGATGTCCACGGCCCCGCCGGGACCTGAACCGACGCCGCGGCCCCGTTCCCCCGACTGCGACCCGAAGGCCATGGTCTGCTCCGGCGGAGAGGTGCCCGGGGTGGCGGCCGCCAGCCTCAGCAGCGTCACCGCCTTGATGCAGAACATCCTGGATCAGGCCAACGACCAGAAGCTGGTGACCCGGATCGCCGGCGTCACCTCCAGCATGGATGTCACCTCCAAGCAGGCCAACCGCTTCCTGTTGGATTCCCGGTTGCTGGTCAAGGATCTCAATGCCGCCGTGCTCAAGGCCGATCCGATTCTGGCGAACCTGAAGACGGCCACCTCCGAGGCGGCCCAGGCCTCGCGCCACATCCGCAACGTCACCGCCGCCTTCGATAACCCGAACACCGTGGCTCAGCTCAAGGGCACCGCCGCCAACGCCGAGAAGCTGACGGCGCGCTGGGAGGCCGTCGGCGGAGACGTCAACAAACTCACCGCCGATCCGCAGTTCATGGATGGGGTGCGCAGCGTCACCCTGGGCCTGGGTAAGTTCTTCGATGAGCTCTATCCGGAGCAGGCTGGTGGCGCCAAGTCCGCTGCCAAGTCCGGGGCCAACGGCGCTGCCAAGGCGGGCTTCAAGCCGGCGGCGAAGGAAAAAAGCGGACCAACGGCGGTCCCCATGCGCTGAGGGCCTCAGAGGCTGGCGACGGCTTCCATGGCGATCGCGGCGATCGCCTGGTCGCTGGCCTTGGGCAGCTGCACGTAGCGACCGCCGGCGGCTTCCGCCAGTTCCCTGCCCATGCCGCTGCCGATGAATTTGCGCTCGGTGTCGATCACCAGCAGCTTCAGGCCCAGGGCCCGGTAGCGGCTCGCCACCTGCTTGACCTCCTCCCTGAGGTCCACCGGCTCCTCCCCCTCCAGCTGGGGCTGGCCCAGGGAGCGGCCCAGGGGCACATTGCCGCGCCCATCGGTGATCGCCACCACCACCACCTGGCTGAGGTCGCCGGTGGCCAGGGCATTGGCCCCCACCCGCGCCGCCTGGCTGAGGCCGTGGGCCAGGGGGGAACCGCCGCCGCAGGGCATGGATTCGAGCCGCCGCTTCGCGGCCGTGATCGAGCGCGTGGGGGGCAGCAGCACCTCCGCCTGCTCGCCCCGGAAGGGGATCAGGGCGACTTCGTCGCGGTTCTCGTAGGCCTCGGTGAGCAGCCGGATCACGGCCCCCTTGGCGCTCTGCATGCGGTTGAGGGCCATCGAGCCGCTGGCATCCACCAGGAAAATCACCAGGGCGCCCGCCTTGCGCTGCAGCAGCTTGGCGCGCAGGTCGCCGTCTTCGACGATCACGGTGCGGTGGGGCTCCTTCTCCCGGCGTTTCTTCTGGTGCGGGGCCGCCGCCCGCAGGGTGGCGTCCACGGCGATGCGGCGCACGGGTCCCCGGGGCAGCATCGGCTTGACGTAGCGGCCGCGGGAGTCGCTGAGCACCACCGAGCGTTTGCCGCTGCCGCCGCTCCTGGCCCTCCCTGCGCTGAACACCAGCAGGTCGGGATCGATGGCGATGGCCTCGGGATCGAGCAGGAACTCCTCGGGAATCGAGGGGGGCGCCTGGTCCTCGGGGCTGTCGTCTTCTGATTCGTCTTCGGGCTCATCTTCCGGCCCGTCGTCGCTGCTTGGGTCATCCGGCGGCTCCGGTTGCTCGGGGGGCTGCTCCCCCTGGGGTAGCGGCGGAGGTGGCGGCTCCATGGGCTGCTCAGGATCCGGGGGAGGCAGCTGCCGGGCCCTCGGGGCGATCACCAGCCGCACGGCGACCTGCAGGTCGTCGGCCTCCACCCGGTCGCGGCCGGAGAGGGCCGCATGGGCTTTGGCCACGCGCACCGCATAGAGCTCCGCCCGGTGACCCTCGACGCCCCCGCGAATCGCCTCGTTCACCAGGTAGGCGATCTGTTCGCGGGCGATCGTCACATCCGGCAGCCACTGGCGGGCCAGCAGCAGCTGGGTGGCGAGGGCATCGGTTTCCTCCTGCCAGCGGGCCCGGAAATCGCCACTGGCTTCGCCGTGGGAGAGCACCGCCTCGGTGATCTCCACCCGCTGGGCGGTGCTGACCACCTGGTTGGCTGAGAGCACGATCGCGAAGCGGTCGAGCACGTGGTCGCGCACCGGCCCCTCCTCGGGGTTGTAGGTGGCGATCAGCAGGCTGCGGCAGGGGTGGCTGAGGCTGAGCCCCTCGCGCTCGATCCGGTTGTCGCCCGAGCCCACCGCCGCCAGCAGCAGGTTGATCAGGCCGTCGTCAAGCAGGTTGAGTTCATCGACGTAGAGCACCCCGCGGTGGGCCTCCGCCAGCAGCCCGGGCTGGAACACGGCGCTGCCGCTGGCCAACGATGCGGTCACATCCACCGAGCCCACCAGCCGGTCTTCGCTCACCCCCAGGGGCACCTGGATGAACGGGGCCGGGATCACCCGGGTGGCGAGCAGGGCGGTGGGGTCGGTGCCGCTGGCATCGCCCCCCAGGTCGGTGATGCGCGCTCGGGTGGCCGCGTCCCATTCATCGGGGCGCTGGGGGTCACCGTTGAGGCTGCCCTCCACCACATCGATCGGGGGCAGCAGCGCATGGAGACCGCGGGCCAGCACTGACTTGCCCGTGCCGCGGCCGCCGGCGATCACCACCCCCCCCAGGGCAGGATCCACCGCCGCCAGCAGCAGGGCCAGCTTCAAGGTGCCGTGGCCGGTGATCGCCGCCAGGGGGAAGCCACTTGCGAGCATGGGGGACCGGCCCGTGGACGTGAGCGCCAGTCTCGCTGATCAGACCCTGGCCATCGGAGTGGGGGCCAATCTGGGCGACCCGCTGGCCACGCTGCTGGCGCTGCGGCCCCTGCTGGAGCAACGGCTCGTGGCGCTCCTGGGGGCCGGACGTTGCCGCTGGTCGCCCCTGTTTCGCACGGCGCCCGTGGGCGGTCCCCCCGGCCAGCCCGCTTACCTCAATGCCGCCCTGGTGGGGGCCTTGCCGGAGGGAGCTGGGGCCGCCGCTTGGGGCGCCCCGGGGCACCCCGATCCCCAGGCCTTGCTGGCGGAGCTGCTGGCGCTGGAGCGTCGTTTCGGGCGGGTGCGACGGGAGCGCTGGGGCCCCCGCCACCTGGACCTCGATCTGCTTTGGTGCGGCCCGCAGCGCCTGAGGCTCGCGGAGCTGGAGCTGCCCCATCCCCGCTTGCTGGAGCGGGCTTTCGTGCTGGCGCCACTGGCGGCCATCGATCCGCAGCTCCAGCTGCCGGGGGCCGCCGGCACGGTGGCCAAGCGGTTGGCGGCTCTCCCCACCCCAGCGGGGGTGCCACCGCCTGAACGCCTGCCGGCTCGGGCGGGATGGCCGGAAGGCAGCCCCTGACCCCCCGCGTGCGTTCACGGCCCCTCACCGGCGGCGGCCACACTGGGGGGCCTCAGCGGCTGCGGCCATGGCGCCCCTCCCCTCCCCCGAGCCTTACGAGTTGCTGGCCACCGAGGCGGTGCTGGAGGCCCGCAAGCTTCGCTTCGAGCTCAACCGGGTGAAGCTGCCGATGGGCCTCGAGGGCAGCTTCGGCGTGATTCGTCACCCCGGGGCCTCCCTGGCGGTGCCGGTGCTCGATGACGGGCGGGTGGTGATCCTGCGCCAGTACCGCTTTGCCGTCGCCACCCGGCTGCTCGAGTTCCCTGCCGGCACCCTTGATCCGGGCGAGACACCCCTGAGCACCATGGAGCGGGAGCTGCAGGAGGAGGCGGGTTACAGCGCCGAGCGCTGGGATGAGCTCGGGGTGATGCTGCCCTGCCCCGGTTACTCCGATGAGGTGATCCACCTGTTCCTGGCCCGGGAGCTCTCAGAACTCACCGAGGCCCCCCCCGGCGACGACGACGAGGACCTGGAGGTGCTGCTGCTGGAGCCGTCCGAGCTGGATGCGGCCCTCGCCAGCGGCGATGAGGCCCTCGATGGCAAGAGCGTGACCGCCTGGTTCCGCGCCAAACAGCTGCTGGGTCTCTGATGGCCCAAGAGCGGTGGCTGGTGTGGCAGCGGCGCGACCTGCGCCTGGCCGACCACAGGGCCCTGGCGGCGGCGGTCGCCGCCACCCCGGCGGTCACCGGGGTGTTTGTGCTCGATCCAGCGGAGCTGGAGGCCGCTGATCAGGCCCCGGCGCGGGTGTGGTTTTTGCTTGAGAGCCTGCGGGAGCTGGGGCGGCGCTGGCGGGAGGCCGGCAGCGAGCTGCTGCTGCTGCGTGGTGATCCGCTGATCGAGCTGCCAAGGCTGGCGCAGGCGATCGGCGCCGAGGTGGTGGCCTGGAACCGGGATGTGGAGCCCGCCGCCCGGGAGCGGGACCGGCGGGTGGCGGCCGCGCTCCAGGCCCAGGGCACCAAGGTGCTCGCCCTCTGGGACCAGCTGCTGGTGCCGCCGGAGCAGCTCCAGACCGGCAGCGGCGGCCCCTACCGGGTCTACGGGCCCTACTGGCGCAGCTGGCGCCGCCAGGTGGGAGGTCTGGGCCAGGAGCTGGAGCCCATGCCGGCACCGACGGATCTGCTGGGTTTCGATCCGGCGGCCCTGCCGGAGCCTGCCACCGCCCTCTGGCGGAGTTTGCCCCTGCTGGGGGAGCTGCCCACGGCTGAGGCGCTGGGGTTTCCGTTTGCGGGGGCCACCCTCTGTCCCTGCCGCCCGGGGGAGGCGGCCGCCGCCGAGCAGCTGGCCCGCTTCGCCCAGGGCCCTCTGCTCGACTACGACAACGGCCGCAACCTGCCCGCCCTCGCCGGCACATCCGTGCTCAGTGCCGCCCTGCGCTTCGGCACCCTCAGCCCCCGCCAGGCCTGGGCCGCGGCCCAGGGAATGCTGCCCGCCGCCGGCAGCGATGAGCAGCGCCAGGCGATCACCGTCTGGGAGCAGGAGCTGGCCTGGCGTGAGTTCTACCAGCAGGCCCTGTTCCACAGCCCCGAGCTGGCCGATGGCCCCTACCGGCCCCTCTGGAAGCGATTCCCCTGGGAGAACGATCCGGTGCGTGTTCAGGCCTGGAGCGACGGGCTCACGGGTGTGCCGATCGTGGATGCGGCGATGCGCCAGCTCAGCGAATCGGGCTGGATGCACAACCGCTGCCGCATGATCGTGGCCTCCTTCCTGGTCAAGGATCTGATCTGCGATTGGCGCCTTGGTGAGCGCGTTTTTATGCAGCACCTCGTGGATGGCGATCTGGCCGCCAACAACGGTGGTTGGCAGTGGAGCGCCAGCAGCGGCATGGATCCGAGGCCCCTGCGCATCTTCAATCCCTCCACCCAGGCGGGCCGCTACGACCCCGAAGCCGACTACATCCGCACCTGGCTGCCGGAACTGGCCCACGTGGCCACGGCCGATCTGATCAGTGCCGCGATCGCCCCCCTGGAGCGGCGCGGCTATCCGGAGCCGATCGTGGAGCACAGGCGGCAGCAGGCGCACTTCAAGGCCCTCTACGCCGCCCTGCGCTGAGCGGGACGGGACGCCAAGACCCTGAGTCAGGCGGCCATGGGTTGCTTGGCCAGGGCCTGGAGCACCTCCACCACCCGCTGCTGCTGGGCGGGCTTGAGCTCAGGAAAGATCGGCAGGCTGAGCACCCCGGCGGTGAGCCGCTCGGTGATGGGCAGGCTGCCCGGGCCGTAGCCCAGCTCGGCGTAGGCCGGCTGTCGATGGATGGGGATCGGGTAATAGATGATCGTGCTGACGCCGGCCGCTTGAAGCTCCTGTTTGAGCCAGTCGCGGCAGCAGCTTTCCGGCAGGCCGAAATCGGCGCTGTCGAGCGAGGGGCTGCATTGACCGCCGCAGCTGTTCCGGCCGCCGGGACAGCTGGGCACCCGCACCACGAATTGGTTCCAGCTGTGGCCGGCTGGTCCCGCTTCCGGGAGGTGCAGGTTGGGGAGGTCGCACAGCTGCTGGCGGTAGGTCTCGGCCACGGCGCGCCGGCGGTTCACCCAGGTTTCCAGATAGGGCAGCTTGACGTTGAGGACGGCCGCCTGCAGGGCGTCGAGGCGGCTGTTGTAACCCAGGGTGGTGTGCAGGTAGCGGCGGGGCATGCCGTGCACCGCCAGCTCCCGCACCCGCTGGGCGAGGGCGTCGTCGCGGCAGGTGACGGCACCGCCATCGCCGGCGGCGCCGAGGTTCTTGGTGGGGAAGAAGCTGAAGCAGCCCGCATCGCCCCAGCTGCCCACGGGGCGCTCGGCCCAGCTGGCACCGGTGGCCTGGGCGCAGTCTTCGATCACCTTGAGGCCATGGGCCTCGGCGATCGCCATCACCCGGCCCATGTCGACGGGCCTGCCGAACAGGTGCACCGGCATCAGCGCCCGGGTGGCGGGGGTGATCGCTGCTTCCACCTGGTCCAGGTCGATCAGGTAGGAGCTCTCCTCCACATCGACGAACACCGGGGTGGCGCCCACGGCGCTGATCGCTTCGGCGGTGGCGAAGAAGCTGAAGGAGCAGGTGATCACCTCATCGCCGGGGCCGATGCCCAGCCCCCGCAGGGCCAGCACCAGGGCATCGGTGCCGCTGTTGCAACCGATGGCGTGGGGGCTGCCGGTGGCCTGGGCGAAGGCCGATTCGAACGCACTCGTGGTGGCCCCGCCGATGTACTGACCGCTGCGCAACACCTGCAGCACAGCGTCATCAAGGGCGTCACCGAGTTGCTCGAGCTGCTCGGTGAGGTCGAAGGGGGGCACCTGCATGCAGGGCACCTTAAGCCCAGTCAGGCGCTTGGCCGGGGTGCCATTTGATGTTGCAGCCGATCTCCACCTCGACCTGCTTGATGAAGGCTCAGGGGGGTGCCCAGGGTCAGCATGGTGGAGGCGGTCAGGGCCATGGCGGGCGGCCGAGCTGGTTCCTACCGCGACGGGCCCAGGCTACGGAATGCGGGAAGATCGGCGGACGCTGCCTGCTGCCCTTGCGCCCCCCGACTCGACGAGCCAAGGCCGCCTTCGCGCCCCTGCTGGCGGCGCTGCTGGGGCTGTCCCTCGCCGCCTGTGTGCCGGCCCACCGGCGCGCCAGCTGGAGCTTTTTCCCCCTGCAGCGCAACCAGCCCCACGACGGCCTGGCGGTGGTGAGCCAGCCCGATGGCTACGGCCTGCACATCTGGCTGGAGACCGACACCAGCGCGTCTGGCGTGTGTCGGCCCCGCTGGGTGGTGGATGCGGCGCGGCTGTTCAACGGCAACGGCACGGCCCCCTTCAGCTCGGGCCTCGCCACCAGAGCCGAGTGGTTCGAGGCGGTGGCCCGCCAGGACGTGCGCGACGCCCTACGGCGTGAGCTGGAGGCCCTCTGCCGGGAGCGCGCCCCGCGCAGCAGCTGGAGCTGGATCGAGCCGCCCCGCACCCTGGAAGCGGTGAAGACGGAGCGGTTCCCGCTGCTGGAGGAGAAGCAGCTGCTGGCGGACCCGGAGAAGGTGCGCCAACAGGAGGACGCCATGGGCGGCGCGGCGCCGGAGGGGCCTCCGCCCTGAGCCCTGGTGTTCGGGCGATTCCGTCCTTGGGGGAGAATCGGCAGATTCCTGACCCCCCGGCGATGCTCCTTGATCTGCGCGGCAAGAAGGCCCTCGTCACCGGCATCGCCAACAACCGCTCGATCGCCTGGGGCATCGCCCAGCAACTGGCCGCCGCCGGCGCCGAGCTGGGGGTCACCTACCTGCCCGATGAGAAGGGTCGCTTCGAGGGCAAGGTGCGCGAGCTCACGGCGCCCCTGAATCCCAGCCTGTTCGAGCCCCTGAACGTGCAGGACCCGGCCCAGATCGAGTCGGTGTTCGAGCGTGTCAAGGATCAGTGGGGCTCGATTGATGTGCTGGTGCATTGCCTGGCCTTCGCCGGCAAGGAGGAGCTGATCGGCGACTACTCCGCCATCAGCCCGGAGGGCTTCGCCCGGGCCCTGGAGGTGAGCGCCTATTCCCTCGCGCCCCTGTGCCGCTTTGCCAAGCCCCTGTTCAGCCAGGGGGCGAGCGTGATCACGCTCACCTACCTGGGGGCTGAGCGGGCGATCCCCAACTACAACGTGATGGGTGTGGCCAAGGCGGCCCTGGAGGCCTCGGTGCGCTACCTGGCGGCCGAACTCGGCCCCGAGCAGCAGGTGCGTGTGAACGCCATCAGCGCCGGCCCGATCCGCACCCTGGCCAGCTCCGCCATCGGCGGCATCCTCGACATGATCCACAACGTGGAAGAAAAGGCCCCCCTGCGCCGCACTGTCACCCAGGAAGAAGTGGGCGCCACCGCCGCTTTTCTGGCCAGCCCCCTGGCCTCCGGCATCACCGGCCAGGTGATTTATGTGGACGCCGGCTACTGCATCACCGGCATGTGAGCGGCACACTGGCCTGGAAGGAGGTCTCCATGCGCACTGGCACGATCCACCGCACCACCGGCGAAACCGATGTGCGGGTCAGCCTGGATCTCGATGGCAGCGGCCAGTGCCAGGTGGGCACCGGCGTGCCGTTTCTCGATCACATGCTCCAGCAGCTCTCCAGCCATGGCCTGCTGGATCTGGAGATCAGCGCCAACGGTGACACCCACATCGACGACCACCACACCAATGAGGACGTGGGCATCGCCGTGGGCCAGGCCCTGGCCCAGGCTTTGGGGGATCGCCGCGGCATCCAGCGCTTCGGCCACTTCACGGCGCCCCTGGATGAGGCCCTGGTGCAGGTGGTGCTGGATTGCTCCGGCCGGCCGCACCTGAGCTATGGCCTCACGATTCCAGCCCCGCGCATCGGCAGCTACGACACCGAACTGGTGCGGGAGTTCTTCGCGGCCGTGGTCAACAACTCCGGCCTCACCCTGCACATCCGCCAGCTGGCGGGGGTGAACTCGCACCACATCGTCGAGGCGGCCTTCAAGGCCTTTGCCCGGGCCCTGCGCCAGGCCACCGAGCTCGATCCCCGCCGCTCCGGGGCGGTGCCCAGCAGCAAGGGTGTGCTGGAGCAGGCGGGCGGCTGGGGCTGAGCCGCCCGCTCGAGCCAATCCGCCGCGCTTCACACTCCGTTACGGGATGATGGAGGCCCGCCTGCCGCCGCCATGACCGTTGCCCCCAGCCCCCAGGCGACCTTTGATCGCGCCGACTGGTCCAGCGCCTTCCGCAATGTGGGCCAGGAACTCGATGGCGCCGTGGAGCCCATCAGCGGCACGATTCCGGCGGAGCTGGCGGGCACGCTCTACCGCAACGGTCCCGGGCGCCTGGAGCGGGACGGGGTCTGGATGCACCACCCCTTCGATGGCGACGGCATGATCACCGCCCTGCGCTTCGAGGGCGGCAAGGCCCATCTGCGCAACCGTTTCGTGCGCACCGAAGGCTTTGAGGCCGAGGAGAAGGCCGGCAAGCTGCTGTATCGCGGGGTGTTCGGGACCCAGAAGCCAGGGGGCCTGCTGGCTAACGCCTTCGACCTGCGCCTGAAGAACATCGCCAACACCCACGTGGTGCGCCTTGGCGATCAGCTGCTGGCCCTGTGGGAGGCCAGCTCTCCCCACGCCCTTGACCCCGAAACACTCGAAACCCGCGGCCTCACGCTGCTCGATGGGGTTCTGGCGCCTGGGGAAGCCTTCAGCGCCCATCCCCGCTTCGATCCCGGTCACCACGGCGACGCCCGCATGGTCACCTTTGGGGTGAAGGCGGGCCCCACCAGCACCGTGCGGCTGATGGAGTTCGATGCCGCCGGCGCCCTGGTGGCCGACCAGCGCCGCCGCTTCAAGGGGTTCGCCTTCCTGCACGACTTCGCGATCACGCCCAACTGGGCGGTGTTCCTGCAGAACGCCGTGGCCTTCAACCCCCTGCCCTTCGTGTTCGGTCAGAAGGGAGCGGCCCAGTGCCTGAGCTCCAAGCCCGGCCAGAAGGGGCAGTTCTGGCTGGTTCCCCGCTCGGGAGAGGGGGAGCCGCGGCTGATCGAGGCCCCCGAGGGCTTTGTGTTCCACCACCTCAACGCCTTCGAAGACGCTCAGGCGGGGGAGCTGGTGGTGGATTCGATCTTCTACGCCGATTTCCCCTCGATTGGCCCCGACGTGGACTTCCGCCAGGTGGATTTCCAGAGCCTGCCGGAGGGTCAGCTCAAGCGCTGCCGGATCGATCTGTCCACAGGCGCGGTGCACACGGAGCTGCTGGAGCCGCGCTGCTGCGAGTTCGCGATGGTGAACCCCCATCGCCAGGGCCTCGAGGCCCGCTACGCCTGGATGGCCGTGACCGAGCGGGAGCGCGGCAACGACCCGCTGCAGGCGATCGAGAAGCTGGATCTGGGCACGGGCGAGCGCTGGCTGTGGAGCGCTGCCCCCCGGGGCTTCGTGACCGAGCCGGTGATGGTGCCCCGCCCCGGTGCCAGCGCCGAAGATGATGGCTGGGTGCTGGTGCTGATCTGGAACGGGGCGCGCGGCGCCAGCGACCTGGTGATCCTCAACGCCCACGACCTCAGCGAGCAGGCGGTGATTCCGCTGCCCCTGGCGATTCCCTACGGCCTGCACGGCAGCTGGGCCGCGGCCTGATGGCCTGGTTCATCAAGACCGAGACCTTTCGGCGCCCAAGGGACGAGGTCGAACCCCACCGGCTGGAGCACCTGGCCTGGGTGAAACGGCTGCAGACCGAAGGCCTCTCCATCAGCAGCGGCTATCTTGTGGACGGCGAAGGGCGCCCCGGTGGCGGCGGGCTGCTGTTGCTGGAGGCTCCCGATCACGCCCGTGCCCTCGAGTTGGTGCGGCAGGATCCTTTGATTGCCAGTGGCTGCGTGGATTGGCAGCTGCAGGGCTGGATCGCCGCCGTTGGTGATCTGGCCACCTCCCCCCTCAATCAGCTGTGATGCTCGCTTTTCTGTTCGCCCCCTTTGGTCTGCTGGCGGCCCCGGTGCTGGGCAGCTGGTTGCCGGCGCTGCTGCTGGTGTTCCACTTCGCCGGCCCGGTGCCCGACACCCTGGGCCCCGTGGCCGGCCAGCTGCCCGCCTGCACGGCCCCGGCCCACTGCGTGCGCGAGGACTGGCCCGTGGCCGACCCTGCGCTGGCCCTGGGGCGTCTGGCTTCTCAACTGGCGTCCACCCCGGGCACCCGCGTGGAACGCTTCGACGAGCAGGAGCCTCAGCCCTACCTGCACGCCACCGCCACCAGCAGCTTTTTTGGCTTCGTCGATGATCTCGAACTGCTCGCCGACCCTGAGCGGGGCGTGCTGCAGGTGCGATCCGAATCCCGTCTTGGGGATTCGGATCTGGGGGTGAACCAAGCCCGGGTTGATGGGCTCAGGCAAGGCCTCGCCCCGGCCGAGCCCCAGGCCAGCCAGGGGTAGGCCAAGGCCCCACGGCTCAGGCGTTGCCGAAGGCCACCTGGCAGGCCGAGTTGAGCAGCTCCGCCTCTTGGGCGTTCTGGGGCTCCTGGCCGTTGATCAGACCGGAGTTGCAGTCGGCGCTGAGCTCGTAGGTGCTCCCATCGGCGCTGACGGCGAAGGTCACCCCGGCCGTACCGGAGGGCTGCACCGAGCCGAACAGCAACTGGTAGTTGGTGTTCGGCACCACGATGGTGGTCTGGTTGCTGCTGATGGCGTCGTTGACGGCGTCGTTGATGATCGCCGCCGTCGCCAGGGTTCCCACGCCCCAGGCCGCGGCCCGGGCGCCCCACCAGCCCCAGGTGGGGGTGTTCCAGCCGCCGTACCAGCCGTGGTTCCAGGGCCGGGCCACGCCCCAGCCGGCCCGGGCCCAGCCCGGCCGCACGTTGACGTTGTTGAAGTTGACGTTGCGGTTCCAGTTGCGGTTGACGTTGGCCGAGCGGTTGATGGTCCGGTTGACGTCTCTGTTTATGTTCCGGTTGACGTCTCGATTGACGTTTCGGTTGAGGTCTCGGTTGAGGTTGCGGTTTCCGTCGCGGTTCAGGTTGCGATTGCCGGCCAGATCACGGCCGCCGCTGGGACGGTTCCCCGGGGTGCGATTGCCGAGGTTCGCGCCGCCCGCTGGGCGGTTGATCGACGGGTTGGCCCCGGGGGAGGACACCCGGTTGCTCCAGCCGCCGCTGGGCTTGCCAGAGCCTCTGTTGAGGCCGCCGCCGGCGTTGGCGAAGCCAGTGTTGGCCCGGTTCCCACCACCCCCACGGGCGCCACCGCCACCGCCACGATTCCCACCGCCGCCGCCACCGCCCATGCGGGCGCCACCGCCGCCGCCCCCACGGGAGCCGCCACCGCCACCCCCTCTGCCGCCGCCGCGGGCGATCAGTTGCTGGGCGCCCAGGTCAGGGGCGCGATCGAAGGCCAGCCCCGCCCCGGCCGGGAGGGCGATCATGCCGGCCAGCACCAGGCCGAGTCCAGAGAGGCGTTTCATTTCAGGTCCAGCTCGCAGCCTTCGTCGTAGCAGCTGGCGTTCGTGCGACCGGTGGCATCGAAGTGCACCTTGACCAGATCGCGACCGGCGATCAGGTCGGAGCGGGCCTGGCTGACGCTGTTGAGGTAGTTGGGATTCACCACGCACAGCTCACGGCCGTTGAAGCAAAGCGTGTTGGTGGAGAAGCGGGCCGAGGCGCTCTGCAGGAACTTCCACTGCTTGGTGTCCTGCTGCCAGATTTCCATCCTCAGGGGCTTGTCGGTGATGCGGATCGTTGTGATCGCCGTGCCGATGCGGTGGCGATAGAGCGTGGCGCCACCTTCATTGATCGCCTCGACGCTGCAGGCCTGGGGTGCTCCACTGGCGACGCTGCAGCGGGTATCGAGCTTGTAGAGGGTCTCGGCGCGGCCGGGGGCCGCGGCCAGGAGCACTCCTGCGGCAAGCAGCAACAGCAATGATCGATCGCGCATGGGGCGTGTGGGGCGGAGGGAGCTTCCTTTCTTGTTAATCACCCTCAGCAGCTTCGTCGTGGTTTTGTAAGGGTTTGATGCGTGGCCTAGGCGCCGACGCCGCTGCTCAGGGTTTTGCGCCAGCGCAGGTACGGCACCGACAGCAGCACTGTCATGAGCAGGTAGGACAGGATCGCGAGCTTGAGGCCTTCCATCCCACTGGCGTAGGTGCTGGCCAGCAGCAGGGCCAGGCCGGGATTGCGCATCGAGGTCACCAGGGCGGTGGTGGTGCGCTCCTCCGGGTCGCTGCCGGCGAGCAGATGGCCGATCGCCAGGGAGGCCACCACCATCACCGCCATGAACCCCAGGGCCAGGGCACTGCGGGAGAGGAAGGGAACGAGCAGGTGGCCGGTCTTGACCAGCACCGTCACGATCAGCAGCAGCAGCAGACCATTGGCCAGCTTGTCGAACAATCCCTCCCAGCGCTGGGCCCAGCCCGGTCGCCACTGCCGCATCAGCATGCCGCAGGCCAGGGGCAGGAGCTGGGCCTTGCTGATCTGCAGGGCCACCTCCCGCGGACCGATGTCCCAGCCCGAGATTCCGTAGGTCTGGGTGAAGACGTCAGCCAGCAGCGGGATCGACAGGATCGCCAGCACCGCCGCCGACACCTGCAGCTGGGACGCCAGCTGACGGCTGCCCGTGGCCTGGCCGGCCTTGCGCAGGGCGAGGGGAGCGCTGGGGCAGATCGCCATCAGGGCGATGGCGAACCGCGCCGATGGCGTGAGGGCCGCGCTGAGCGGCAGCTTCAGCAGCAGCAGCGCCAGCAGGGGCACCAGCACGCAGGTGCCCAGCAACACCCGGGCGAACAGGGCGGGACGCTCGCGCACCAGGTTCAATTTGTCGCCGGCCAGGCTCAGCCCCAGCGCGAACATGATCGCGAACAGGGTGGCGCTCACCAGCAGGGCAGCAGCTTGGGCCATGGCGGGAATGGGGAAAGGGGACAGTCAGTTCTTGATCGCGCCGATCGCCAGCATCAGCAGGGCGAACACGCCGATCACGGTCAGGGCCACGGCCGTGGCCGTGGCCAGGGAGCGCTCCTGGCTGTAAGTGAAGTCGTCGCGCAGGAGGCGCCTGAGATCGCGGTGGTGCTGGCGGGTGGCGGCTCCCATCGCCAGGATGCCGGTGATCACAAAGCCCATGGCCACCAGGCGCACGCTCCATTCGGCGTGGCCCCCACGGAGTCCACCACTGCTGTTGATGGCGCCGACGATCTTGTCGAGGCCGAAGCCGAAGCTGATCAGCGACAGGCAGGTGCGGATCCAGGCCATCAAGGTGCGCTCCGCCGCCGCCCGGTTGCGCTCCTTGGCCAGTTCGTTGGTGAGGTTGGCGGTCATGGCAGGGGCGGCAGGGCTGTTTCGGGGTGGGAGCGCTCCTCCAGGCGTTGCTGCTGCTCCATCTCCCGGGCCAGGAAGATGTTCAGGAAGGTCCGGATCGCCGCCACTACCGCCAGCCGGATCAGATTGGAATCGCTGGGGGCGGTGGTGGTGGCGACGATGTCGGCCCCCAGCTGGAACTCCAGCGCCAGCGAGAGCCAGGAGCCGAACCGCAGCCGCACCCGGGCAAAGGGGAAGTCCGCGCCCCGGCTTCGGCGCCGCTGGCTGAACGCGAGCCGCAGGGTCTGCACCAGCCCCACCAGCACGCAGACCACCGAGAGGGTTTCCAGGCTGAACTGCAGAGCCCCCACGGCCTGCGCCAACACTTGCTCCACTGCCTCCTTCCATGCCATGAATCAGGGGTCCCCCGCTGGGTTGGGCCGACAGAGGATGTAGGCCACCCAGCCCGGCAGCACCAGGGAGGCCACCAGCACGGTGAGCGAGGTGCTCAGGCGGCTGGAGAGGGTGCGGGCGGGATCGAGACCCGCCTGGAGGAACTTGAGCGTCACGAACAGGGCGAAGACGCCGGTGGTCAGGGCGCTGGCGGCCTTGATCAGATCGCTGGGCGGACGCAGGGAGGGCCGGTGCAGACTCCCCCCCAGGAGGGCACCGGACACAATCCCCGCCAGGGCCAGGCTGCCCACGATCAGGGCCCGCTGGGGGGCCAGCTCCGTGAAACCTTCTGCGCTGACCAGATCGGCGGCCACGGTTCCGGCGCCCACCAGGGACCCCACCAGGGCCCCCAACAGGGCCGACCAGAGGGGGAGCGCTGGTCGCTGGACGCTGGCGAAGGTCGTCAGGGCGATGGTGAGCGAGCAGGCGAAGGCCGACCCCATTGGCGAGAGCGCTTCGGTGACCTTGAAGGCCACGGTGGCGGTGGCGGCCGCGCACAGCATCGGCAGGATCTTCATGGACGCACGAGGCAGCGGAAGCCCAGGTGGCAGGTGGAGGTGTCGATGCCCTGGGCCAGGCGCGCCGCCGGCCGGTAGCGGCGGCAGTAGCTGGGGGCGCACAGAAAGGAGCCTCCCTTCATCACCTTGCGGGGAATCGCCCCGTGCTGGGAGCTGCGATCGATGCTCGCCTCCCGGGCCTCCGAGCCGGAGGCGCAGCAGCCCTCCGCCCCGGCGGACCTGGCCCCATGGTCCAGGTACCAGCTGTCCGTCCACTCCCACACATTGCCGATGGTGTCGAACAGGCCGTAGCCGTTCGCTGGAAAGGCGCCCACCGGCGAGGTGCCCGCATAGCCGTCCAGCAGGCTGTTGTGGTGCGGGAAATCTCCCTGGAACGTGTTCGCCAGCGGGCGTCCGCCGGGGTGAAGCTCCTCACCCCAGGCGAATTCGGCCCCTTCACGGCCCCCCCAGGCGGCCCGTTCCCACTCCGCTTCACTCGGCAGGCTCTTGCCGATCCAAGCGGCGTAGGCCGCCGCGTCGGCATGGGCCACATGCACCACGGGATGCTGCTCCCGCCCCCGGATCGAGCTGCCGGGGCCTTCCGGGTGGCGCCAGTTCGCGCCGACCACGTACTGCCACCAGCGGTAGGGATCGCCGGTGCCGATCGGCCCGGGCGGCGGCACGAACACGATCGAAGCAGGAGCGAGCAACTCCGGCAGGGAACCGGGGTAATCGGCCGGATCGGCGGGCTGCTCGGCCAGGGTGATGTGGCCGGTGGCCTTCACGAACTTCAGGAACTGGGCGTTGGTGACCAGATGGCGATCGATCCAGAAGCCCTCCACCGCCACCCGGTGAGCCGGGGCTTCCTCCGGGTAGTGGTGGTCGGAGCCCATCACAAAGGATCCCGCTGGAATCCAGGCCATGTCCCGGGCCGGGGGGCGACCCGGCCGGGAACGGCTGACGATGGGGGCCACGCTCATCGGGAGCTCAGCTCGCGCCCCCGGCGGAGATCATCTTCTCCAGCACATCGCCCACCGTGAAGCTGGCAGCCTTCTGGCGGGGTGGATACGCCTGGAAGGAAGACAGGAATTCAGCCACGAAGGCCTGGGCCGGCACCAGCATGAAGGCATGGTCGAGCATCCAGTCCCAGTAGGTGTTGGAGGTGATGTCGGCCCGTTCGTAGGGATCGGTGAGCAGGTTAAAGATCTTCGGCAGCCGCAGGACGGTGAAGGGCTCGGCCCACACCTGAAGCGTGCCGGTCACGCGCTGCTCGGCGAACACGAACTTCCAGTTGTCGTAGCGCAGGCCGGTGAGGTCGCCGTCGTCGGAGAAGTAGAAGAACTCCACCCGCGGGCTCTTGCCTGCCTTGCCCGTCCAGTAATCGAGCATGTTGTAGCCATCGAGGTGGATGTGGAAGTTCTTGCTTCCCACCTGATGGCCATCGAGGAGTTTCTGCTTGATCTCGGGCTCGCCGGCGGCGGCCAGCAGCGTGGGCAGCCAGTCGAGGTGGCTGACGACGCCCGTGAACAGGGTGCCGGGTTCGATCTGGCCCGGCCAGCGCACCAGCGCGGGCACCCGATAGGCCCCCTCCCAGTTGGAGTTCTTCTCGTTACGGAAAGGCGTCATGCCGGCATCGGGCCAGCTGTTCATGTGCGGGCCGTTGTCGGTGCTGTACATCACGATCGTGTCATCGGCGATGCCCAGCTCATCGACCAGATCCAGCATCTGGCCAATGCAGTTGTCGTGATAGATCATCACGTCGTGGTATTCCGACTGCCAACGCCCTGACTGGCCCACATCCTGGGGCCGAGCGTGGGTGCGGAAGTGCATGTGGGTGGTGTTGAACCACACGAAGAAGGGCTCGCCCGAGGCCACCGCATCGCGGATGAAGCGCTTGGCTTCGACGATGAACTCGTCGTCGGCGGTTTCCATCCGCTTCTTGGTGAGTGGGCCGGTGTTCTCGATCCGCTGGGTGCCGTCACCGTTGGCCCAGCAGTGCAACACGCCGCGCGGGGCGAAGCGCTTGCGGAAGTTCGGGAACTCAGGATCGTCTTCTTTGGGGTAGTCGCGCAGTTCGGGTTCTTCCTCGGCATTGAGGTGGTACAGATTGCCGAAGAACTCATCGAAGCCGTGCATCGTGGGCAGATGCTCGTCGCGGTCGCCGAAGTGGTTCTTGCCGAACTGCCCCGTGCGGTAGCCCAGCGGCTTCAGCAGCTCGGCGATGGTGGGATCCTCGGCCTGGAAACCCACCGGGGCGCCGGGCAGGCCCACCTTGCTGAGGCCGGTGCGGAACACGCTCTGACCGGTGATGAAGGCGGCGCGGCCGGCGGTGCAGCTCTGCTCGGCGTAGTAATGGATGAAGCGGCCGCCCTCCTTGGCGACGCGGTCGATGTTGGGGGTCTGATAGCCCATCAGGCCATCGCTGTAGCAGCTGAGGTTGCTCTGGCCGATGTCATCGCCCCAGAGGATGAGGATGTTGGGCTGTCCGTTGGGCATGGGATCAGGTGTGTGGAGGGCTGAGCCTGGGGCTGATGGCGGCAAGCGCAGTCTGAAGCCGCTGCGGACCAAGGGGAGCGGGTCAGGGGGTGTGCGCCGTTGGACTCTGCCAGTGATCGGTTAAGGAGCGGTCAACAATTCATGATTTTTTCAGGCAACCGCCTGCGCGCCTTCTTGCCCAGCGCCACCCTCACGGGGAGCAGGGGCTCGCGCTGAGCCGGTACACCCGCTCCCAGTCGTTGCGCATGCTCACCACCGTCCAGCCCCGCTGCGGGGCCGCGGCCAGGGCCCGATCCAGTCGGCCGAAGGGGGAGTTCCGGTCGTAGGCGAACTCCCGTTCGGCGTCGTCGTGGTGAAGGATCAGGCCCAGGCGGGCGCCCGGGCCGGCGGTGGTCCACTCGAGCATCTCGAAATCACCGTCGGAGTTGCCGAAGGCGGCGATCGGCCGCCGGCCCAGGGCGGTGTGGATGCCCACCGGCTTGCCGGCCCCGTCATCGATGAAGGCCACCTCGGGGTGCCGCAGCAGCACCGGCACGCTCCCCTCGACGGCATAGGTGGTGCGCACGGTGGAGCCGATCACCTGCTCCGGTGGCACGCCGTAGAGCTCCTCGGTGACCACCCGCAGGAAATCGCTGCCGCCGCCGGACACGATCACGGTGAGGAACCCCCGCGAGCGCAGCAGCTCCAACAGTTCACCCATCGGCGCGAAGGTGAGGCTGCTGTAGGGCCGGTGAAGGCCAGGATGGCAGGCGCTGCGGAACCAGTCGCGCACGATCCGGGCGAAGGTCTCCGTGCTCATCCCGCCATGGGTGAGGGCCACCAGCTCCAGCAACCCCTGGGTGCCCTGGGCCATCACCGCCTTGACATCGCCGGCCGCCGCCGCGGCGACCACGGGGTTGGCCGCCAGCTCCGGCCGCTGGGCCACAAGCGTTCGGGCCCGATCGAGGGCGAAGGCGAGCTGCACATACATCGGCTGCTCGCCCCAGAGGGTGCCGTCGTTGTCGAACACCGCCAGGCGCTCCGCCGCTGGCACGTAGTCGCGGCTGCCTTGGGTGCTGACGGCGGCCACGAAGGCCAGCAGCCGGCGTTTGACCGGGCCCTCCCGCCAGGAGGGCAGGGGGTCGCCCCCCGCGGGGGAGGGGGCGGCGGAGACGGGCGGGCCCATGGTGAGCAGGAGCAGGACGGCCATGAACAACGCCCTGATCCCCAGGTTGCCGCGCATGGGAAGAGAAACGATGCCCAAGGGCAGACGAGCCTGGGGGGCCTCGAGAAGATAGGTTCCGTGCAACCCTTCGTCGCGCCCGCGTGAGCCACTCCCGTCGCTTTGGTTGGGGGCGAAGACTGCGCCAGCTCCTGGCTGCGCTGCTGGCTGCGGCCCTGGCGGTGGCGGTGGTGGCGGCGCTGCCGACAGCTCTGGGAGGGGCCGCCCCCGGGAATCCGGCGGCGGCGGTGGGGCCGCCGGCGGGCTTTGTCGAGCTCGAGGGGCGGCGGGTGCTGGAGATCCGTGCTGCGGTCGGGGTCCAGACCCCGGTGGAAATGGCCCGTCGGGGCAACCGCCGGCTGGCGGCCCTGGCCGCCGACTACAGCGTCGATCCGGCGCAGCTCGTGATCCGCGAGGATCCCCCGTACACCAGCATCGGCCTGCTGCGAAACGGGGAGTTCGATCCCCAGATCGCGGTCGACGATCGCAACGCGGCCCGTTTCGGCCTCAGCCGCCAGCAGCTTGCCGAGCGTTATCTGGGGCAGATTCGGGGGGCGATCGAGCGCTACCGCCGCACCCACCGCCGCCAGGACTGGATCCGGGGCACGGCCCTGGCCCTGCTGGCCCTGGGGCTTTACATCCTCTGGCTGCGGGGTCAGATCGCTCTCAACCGGAGGCTCAAGCGCTGGATCGCTGATCCGGCGAACCGTCGCCTTCAGGGGCTTCACGTGGGCGGCAATCAATGGCTCACCGCCGACCAGCTCCGCGGCCTGCTCGACCCCCTGCGCCGGATCGTCCATGGCGCCGTGCTGCTGCTGGTCAGTTACCTCTCGATCCCCCTGTTCCTGGGGCTCTTCCCGCCCACCCAGGCCCTCTCCCAGACCCTGACCGGCCAGATCAGGGCCCTGGTGGTGGGCGGTTTCGCTTCGTTGGTTCGGGCCATTCCCGACCTGATCTCCGTGGCGGTGATCCTGGGGCTCAGTGTGCTGTTGATGCGCGCCAGCAACGCCTGGTTCAAGGCGGTGGAGCTGGGGAACCTGCGCCTGCGCTGGTTCTATCCCGAGTGGGCGCGGCCCACGGCCCGGCTGGTGGGGATCGGCATCCTGTTGTTGGGGGCGGTGCTGGCCTACCCCTACATCCCTGGTGCCAACAGCAAGGCCTTCCAGGGGGCGGGCTTGTTCGTGGGGGTGCTGGCGGCCCTGGGCTCCAGCGCCGTGGCCGCCAACCTGATCGGCGGGCTGATGCTCACCTACACCCGCGCCTACCAGGAGGGGGACCGGGTCAGCATCAACGGTACCGTCGGCATCGTTCACGACAGCGCCCTGCTGGTGACCCGCCTGCGCACCCCCCGTAACGAAGTGGTGAGCATCCCCAACGCCACCGTGCTCGGTGCCTCGATCGTCAACTACAGCCTGGCCCGGCGGGAGATCGATGAGCCTGTGGTGATCGCCACCACGGTCACCATCGGCTACGACGTGCCCTGGCGCCAGGTGCACCAGTTGATGCTCGCCGCCGCCGCCGCCACCGCCGGCATCAGCCAGGAGGTTCCCCCCTTTGTGCTGCAGACCTCCCTTAACGACTTCCACATCAGCTACGAGCTCAACGCCTACGTAGCCGATGTGGAGACCTACCGCCGCAGCCTCTCCGATCTGCTCGGCGCGATCCAGGACCAGTTTGCGGCCGCTGGCGTGGAAATCCTCTCCCCCGGCTACCACGCCATGCGCAACGGCAACGGCAGCACCGTGCCCCCCTGGCCTGCCCAGCCCTTCGGCGAGGCGCCCCCCGGCTGAGCGGTTCAGCCCAGCGGCGATCCGTCCAGGAGGGGCCGCAGCCGGGGCAGGAGCGCTTCGAGGGCCCGGCCGCGGTGGCCCAGGCGCCGTTTGAGCTCCGGGTCCATCTCGGCGAAGGTCTGGGCCGCCTCGGGAACCCAGAAGATCGGGTCGTAGCCGAAGCCGCCCACGCCTCTGGGCGCCTCGAGGATCTCCCCCGGACAGATCCCCTCCACCTCCAGCACCGTCTGGCCGCTGGGGTCCGCCAGCGCCAGGGCGGCCGTGAACTGGGCCCTGCGGTCGGCAGGAGTTTCGGGGCTGCCGGCGGCGTCCAGCTCCCGCAGCAGACGTGCGATGCGCTCGGAGTCGCTGGCGGCGTAGCGGGCCGAGTGGAGGCCGGGTGCGCCGCCGAGGGCCCCCACGCTGAGGCCGGAGTCGTCGGCCAGGGCCCAGTGGCCCGTGGCCCGGGCCACCGCTTCGGCCTTGAGCCGGGCATTGGCGGCGAAGCTGTCGCCGGTTTCCTCCACCTCCAGGCCCGCCGGCTGGGGCAGCAGTTCCAGGTTGAGGCCGGAGAGCAGGGCCGTGAACTCCCGCAGCTTGCCGGCGTTGCCGCTGGCGATCACCAGCACCCTGGGGCCGCCCTCGAACCCGTGGACGGCGCTCACGCCTGCTCCGCCAGGGCGCGCGCCCAGGCCAGCACCTGGGCCACCCGCTCCTCGCTGGGCGCTTCGCAGTAGAGCCGCAGCAGCGGTTCGGTGCCGGAGAAGCGCAGCATCAGCCAGTGGCTCGGCCCGAGCCGCAACTTGACGCCATCGGTGCGGATCACCTCGCGCACGGGGGCGCCGGCCACCTCAGCGGGGGGCGCTTCCGCCAGCTGCCGCTCCAGCCGCGCTCGGCTGGCCATGTCCTTGAGGCGCAGGTCGAGGCGGTCGTAGGCGCTGGCGCCTCCGCAACGTTGTTGGAGGGCATTGAGGCGGGCCCCCAGGGGCAGGCCGCCCTCCACCAGGGCCTCCAGCAGCAGCAGGGCCACGAGCAGGGCATCGCGCTCGGGCAGATGGAGGCCGAAGCCCACCCCACCGGACTCCTCGCCGCCGATCAGCACCTCGCCGGCGAGCATTTCGCTGGCGATGTACTTGAAGCCCACGGGCTTCTCGATCACCTCGCGACCCAGGTCTTCGGCCACGGCCGCCATCAGATCCGAGCCGCTCACGGTCTTGATCACCTTTCCCGGAAGGCCCCTGGCCCCGGCCAGGTGGTCGATCAGCAGCGGCATCAGCAGTTGGGTGCTGCAGTAGCGGCCGTGTTCGTCGATGGCGGCGATGCGGTCGCCATCGCCATCGAAGACGATCCCCACTGCCGGTTGGCCGGCGGCGGTGCTGGCGTTCACCCGGGCGATCAGCTCGTTGAGGTAGGGGGCCAGGGGTTCGGGGGGGTGGCCGCCGAACAGGGGATCCCGCGCTGAGCGGATCTCGCTGATCCCCTCGCCCAGCAGGGCTCCGAGGCCGCCGGCGGCTGAGCCGTGCATCGGATCGACGATCACCTTCAGGCCCAATTCAGCCAGGCCTGAGGCCAGGGCGGCGGTGTCCACCTGGCGGCGCAGGCCATCGAGGTAGCCGCCCCAACCATCGATCAGGGGGGTGTCGCCCTCGATCGGCACCGTGATCCCCCCCGCCGCCAGACGCCGCTCCACCCGGGCGGTGAAGTCGCCCTCCACCGAGCCGCCGAAGTGGCCCTTGATCTTCAGCCCGAGCCATTCGGGCGGGTTGTGGCTGGCGGTGATCACGAGCGCCCCGAGGGCGGCGCGTTCCACCACCGCCCAGCTGCAGGCGGGGGTGGGCACCGGGGTGTCGGTGAGCACGGGTTCCAGATCGGCGCCGCGCACGGCCGCGGCGATGGCGGCGGCGAACTCCGGCGCCATGAAGCGACGGTCGTAGCCGATCACCACCTCGCGGCTGCGCAGACCTTCGGGGGCGGAATGCTCCAGCTCCCGGGCGGCGGCGGCGGCCACGCTCAGCAGGCGTTCGATGGTGATGTCCACCCCGAGGATGCCCCGCCAGCCATCGGTGCCGAAGGCGATCGGGCTGGGAACCAGGGGCAGGGGGGCAGAGGCCATCGGTGCGGACGCGCTGGCCTAGCCGTAGCAGCCGGAGGCGGCACTTGGGGGCGTCGTCGTGCCGGCCTGGTGGCAGGCCACCGGCCGCCGTAGCGTGCCCCGATGGGGCCAACTACGCCGAACGATCGGTTACCGATCACCGATCGTCTGTTGCGTAGTTGGTTGCGTTGCCGTCGCCGCGCCTGGCTTGACCTGCACGGGGAGGCCTCCGAGCGGCTCTGGACGGCCCACCGCAGCCTGCAACTGGAGGATCAGTACCGCAGCTTTGCGGCCCTGGTGCCCAGGCGCCCCCGCCATGGCCCAGGGGCCTGCGCGGAGGGGGCCGAGGCGGTGGTGGGCCTGCGCCTGCGCGGCCCCGGACCCGGGGGTCTGGAGCTGGAGGCCCATCCGCCCCTGCTGCAGCGGGTGGAGGGGCACAGCCGCTGGGGGGGCTGGGCCTACCGGCCCGTGCTCGCCCGCCAGGGCCGCCGCCTCACCCGCGAGCATCGGCTCGCGATGAGTTTCTCGGGCCGGCTTCTGGCCCGCACCCAGCAGGGTCCCGTGGACCACGCTCTGGTGGTCGCGGTTTCCGGTGGCGCGCTGGAGCAGGAACGGCTGGCCCTGACCCCAGCCCTGGAGCGCCAGCTGGACGGGCAGCTGCTGCGCATGGGCGAGGAGCTCGGCGCCGGGCCCATGCCGCCGCTGACCACCGACCGCAAGAAATGCACCCTCTGCAGTTGGCGGGGCTTCTGCGGGCGCGAGGCGGCGGCGGAGGGGCACCTCAGCGAGGTGAGCGGCATCGGCGCCAAGCGCCGGGAGCTGCTGATCGAGCTGGGGCTGCCGAGGCTCGCCGACCTGGCGGCGGCCGATCCCGAGCAGCTGGCGGACGCCCTTGAGGTGCACGGGGAACAGCACCGGGAGGTGGCGGCCCAGCTGGTCGCCCAGGCCCGGGTGCAGCGCTCGGGGGTGCCGCAGCGCCTGGGGGCCGGTCCCGCCCTGCCGGAGCTGGAGTCGGCGCCGGGGGTGCTGATCTACGACATCGAATCGGATCCCGATGCCCGCGATGATTTTCTGCACGGCTTTCTGCGCCTGGAGCGGGGATCGGATGGCTGGGGTGATGCCGACGCCGCCCCCTACCACCCGCTGATGGCGCTCTACGAACACGGCGAGGCGCGCCTCTGGCTGCGCCTCCAGCGCCTGCTGGCGCGCTACCCCGGCTGGCCGGTGCTCCATTACGGCGAGACCGAATCGCTGGCCCTGGTGCGCCTGGCCCAGCGCCAGGGCGCCACGGACGCCGAGCTGGAGGCCCTGCGGGCCCGCTGCCTGGATCTGCACCAGCGGCTGAAGCGCCATTGGCTGCTGCCGGTGAACAGCTATGGGCTCAAGGCGGTGGCCGGCTGGCTTGGGTTCCAGTGGAGTCAGAAGGGGGTGGATGGGGCCCGCTGCCTGCTCTGGTGGCGGCAATGGCGCTCGGGAACGGCCAGCGCCCCCCGGGGCAGCCATCACCTGCTGCGCCGGATCTTCCGCTACAACCACGACGACGGCCTGGCCACCTGGCGTGTGGCCCAGTGGTTGCTGGAGCAGGACAGCAGGAGCTGACGGTGCTGCGCCGGGCGCTGCTCAGAGCTTCGGCCGGCCGGCCCCCAGCGGCGGAGCCACGAAGGCCTCGGGCAACGAGAGCTCCAGGGCCCAGCCCGTGCCCGCCGCTCCACCCGCCCAGAGCACCGGTTCGGCCAGGGCCTGACGGCGCACCAGAGCCAGGCCGACCACCTGGCGCGTTCCGGCTGAGCTGGCCGTGAGCTCCAGGCAGGAGCTGACCTTGCCGGCCCGCTCCCCCGCCGCCGTGACCAGGACGCTGCCCGCTGCCAGGGCGGCTCTCGGGGCTCCCGGGGCAGAGACGAAGCGACGGAGCTGTTGCTTGACGCCGTCGTAGGTGCTCAGTTTGGCCAGGGTCTCCTGGCCCACGTAGCAACCCTTGCTGAGGCTGACCCGATCGGCCAGCCCCAGCTCGAAGGGGTTGGTGTCGTCATTCAGTTCACCGGGGGCGGCGGGGAAGCCCTGGCGCAGCCGCCACAGCTCCTGTTCAACGGGGTCGAGCTCTGAGAGGGCCCCCCAGGGGGCCGGCAGCGCGGGGCCGTCTCTCCAGAGCAACCGCTTCCCCAGCAGCCAGCCCTGCGGACCCTCATCGCCCAGTGGTTCCCAGTGGCCCGGGGCCGCGGCGGGCAGGGGATCGGCCGGCGCTGGCCCCAGGGGAGTGATCAGCGTGGCCGTTTCCACCGCCCCCAGCGTCACCTGGTCAGCGGGGAACAGCACCCGATCGAGGGCCTGGTGCACCAGGGCCCCCTCCCCGGCCGTCACCACCAACCATGCCCCGCCCCTGTCCACCAGCACCTCCGCCAGGCCCCGCAGGCGGGCGGTGGGACCGATGATGCAGGTGGCCAGCAGCTGGCCGGCCCGGGCCCCCTCGATCGCCTGGCTCGTCTGGCCGTGCAGCACCCGCAGGCTATCTGGGCCCTCCAGGCGTATCAGGCTGACGGACTCCACCAGGCGGCTGGGCCGGGCGGGCTGCCAGGCCCAGGGGGAGGTGGTGGCGCTCACGGTTGTTGGGCGGCCGTGGCGGCCACCTCCTCGAGCAGAAAAAGGCTCACCAGTTCCAGCCCTTCGGCGGCCATGGCCGCCTCGCCGCCCTCCTGGCGATCGACGATCGTCACCACCCGCTCCACCCGGTAGCCGGCATCTCGAAGCTGACGAACCGCCTTGAGGGAGGAGCCGCCGCTGGTGACCACATCTTCGAGCACCGTGAGGCGGCTGCCGGCTTCGGGCAAGGGCCCCTCCAGCCAGGCGCCGGTGCCGTGGCCCTTGGCCTCCTTGCGCACGATCAGGGCATCCAGCGCTCGGCCCGAGAGGGCAGCGGCCTGGGCGACGCCGCTCACCAGGGGGTCGGCCCCGAGGGTCAGCCCCGCCACCGCCACCGCCTCCGGCTCCACCCGCTCCAGCAGTTCGGCGGAGAGCAGGGCGAGGCCAAAACCACTGAGGCTCACCGGTTTGCAGTTCACGTAGTGGTGGCTGCTGCGGCCGGAGGCGAGGGTGAACTGGCCGTGGCGATAGGCCCGGCGGGCCAGCAACGCCAGCAGGGCGGCGCGTCGTTCGGGGGGGGTGGTGGGCAGGGTTCGGGCGGTCGAAGAAGCCATGGGCGGTAACAGGACCTGGCACAGCGCGGCCAAGTTGTCTAGTTTGCGCCTAGATCCAGGAGTGTCTCCATGGCCCGCGCGCCCCGTCATCCCCGCCTGAGCCCCACTGGCGGTCTCTTTTGGAGCGCCCTGCTGGGCCTCGGTCCTGCGCTGGTGGCCGCGGCGCTGCTGAGCCCGCCTGCGGCCCAGGCCGGCCCAGTGATCTGCAACACCACGATCGAAGCGCCGCTGCCGGGGCGCGGGGTCAGCGGAGCCTTCCCCGCCTCCACCGTCGAGGTCACCCGCTGCGGCGTGGTGCAGACCACCTCTGAGCTGGTGGAGCGCCGCTTCTACAGCTACACCGCACCCTTCGCCCGGGGCGTGAGCCTGACCGGCCAGATCACCGATGTGCTCGGAATCTCTGCCCCTGGCCGGGATGGCGGCAAGATCGTTGCCTTCGGTTTCCCCGATCAGACGATCGTCTGGGATGGCTCGGCGCTCGACAACACCTACCAGGCCTTGCTGGAGGAGCAGAGCAGCCCGATCCCCTGGCGCACCGCCGACGTGGGTAACGGCTTCTGCTCCGGTCTGTCTCAGGCGGGCTGCGGGATGTCGGTGCAGTCCTTCCCCGTCCCGCGTCAGCCGCTCACCACCTACACGCCCGTTCGCGGTCTCTGGTGAGACCGCAGCGGGGGGTCTAGCAATCTGGTGAATGCAGCGAACTCATAATTCGCCTAAGCCGGGTTCGATCCCCGGGACCCCCATCCCCTCGGCTCGAATGGGCGTACTCGGCATGCGTTCCCCCGTCGGGGCCCATCCGTGATCGAGCTGCCGCTGCCCTGCCCTCTGGAGGCGGGCTGGCATCTGCAGGCCCAGCTCGACCTCCCCCGGCAAGCGGCCGATGGCCGTCCCCTGGGGGGCTTCTCGGCCGTCAGCTTTGATCAGCTCACCGGCCTGTTGTGGCTGCTCAGTGACGCGCCCCGGGGGCAGCTGGTGGCGCTTGATCCGGGGGGGCTTCGCCAAGCACCTGTCCTGGCGAGCGATCCCCTGGCCCTCTCGGGCAGCCCCTACGCGCCCTTACCTGCTCGGATCGATGGGGAGGGTCTGGCGCGTGCCCCCGGAGAACTCTGGATCTCCAGTGAGGGCCGCCGCAGCGCCGAACGGCCGGCTCAATTGCTGCGTTTCGATTCCGCCACGGGCCTGCTGCAGCGGGCGGTGGAGCTGCCGGAGCCCTGGCAGAGCCGGCCGGGGCAGGGGCTGGAATCCAACCGCGGCCCGGAGGCCCTCACCTGGCTGCCCGGTGCGAGCGGCACCGCCACCGGCGATCTGCTGCTGGCCGCCGAAGCCCACCTGCGCCAGGACCCCCCTGACCGGGTGCGGTTGCTGCGCTTCTCGCCCTCGCTCCAGGGCCCCGGGGCGTTCATCGCCCTGCCCCCGCTGGCGAGGCCAAAGCAGCCCGGTGTCTGGGGCCTCACCGAACTGCTCGCCCTGCCCCGCCAGCGGCAGCTGCTGGGGCTCTGGCGCAGCTACCTGCCCCCGGATGGTTGGGGAGCCCTGCTGGCCCTCTATCCCCTTCCCGAACCATCAACGGCAGCGGGAGTTGATCCAGCCGCGGACGCCCCAGCCCTTGAGCCCCTGATCAGTTGGGACCTGATCGCCACCGGCCTGGCTCCGGAAAACTGGGAGGCCCTGGCGGTGGGGCCCGCCGGGGCGGTTCGCCCTGGGGAGCCGATCGCGGCGGCCCGGGGGGAGGGTCCGCCCCTGCTTCTGGTCACCGATGACAACTTCAACCCCGCCCAGCGCTCCCTGCTGGGGGTGCTGCGGCCGCGGCGCACGGCGGCCTGCCCCGGCTGAGCGGCGACCAGCGCCCCGGGCAAGGTTCCTTCTGGGTCCCTAGGGTCGCGTCGACCGGATTCGCCTGAATCGCCCGTTCATCGGGCTCCTGCTGTTGCCCATGCGCTACCTCGCCCTGGCCGGTCTTCTGGTGCTGCTGGCCTTCTTCGCCGCCGGGGAATTCGCCCTGATCCGTCTGCGGCCCAGCAGGGTGAAGCTGTTGCAGGCCGACGGCCGCCCCGGGGCGGAGGCGGTGGCACGGCTGCAGAAGCGCTTGCGCCGGGCCCTGGTGGCCACCCAGCTGGGCGCGGCCCTTGCCCTGGTGGCCCTGGGTTGGGCCGGCCGCGGTGTGGCGGTGCGGCTGGATCCCACCGTCACCCGGCCCTGGATCGATCTGCTGGTGTTCGTGGTGCTGGTGGTGCTGGCGACCCTGGTGGGGGGGCTGTTGCCCAAGGCCTGGGTGCTGCACCGGCCGGAATCCTCGGCCCTGCTCCTGGCCCCCCTGCTGGAATCCACCACCCGCACCCTGGCACCGCTGCTGAGCGTGCTGGAGCGCCTCGGCGACGGGCTGCTGCACCTGCTGGGGCTACCGCGCAACTGGGACCAGCTGGTGCCGGTGCTCTCAGCGGGCGAGCTGGAGACGCTGATCGAATCGAACAGCGTCACCGGCTTGATGCCGGATGAGCGCAACATCCTCGAAGGACTTTTCTCCCTGCGGGACACCCCGGTGCGTGAAGTGATGGTGCCCCGCTCCGGCATGGTCACCCTGCCGATCGGGGTGCGCTTTGCCCAGATGATGGAGGTAGTCCATGCCACCCACCACGCCCGCTTTCCGGTGATCGGCCAGTCCCTCGACGATGTGCGTGGCCTGCTGGATCTGCGCCGCCTGGCGGAACCGATGGCCCGGGGCGAACTCCAGGGCGACACCCCCCTGGCCCCCTACGTCACACCGGTGCTGCGGGTGCAGGAGATCACCCCCCTGGCGGAGCTGCTGCCGGTGATCCGCGGCGGCCAGCCCCTGCTGGTGGTGGTTGATGAGCATGGCGGCACGGAGGGTCTTGTGACCGTGGCCGACCTCACCAGCGAGATCGTGGGGGAGGAGGAAGACCCACAAGCGGACCAGAACGATCTGCAGCAACTCCAGGACGACACCTGGCTGGTGGCGGGTGACCTGGAGATCTTCGAACTCAACCGTCAGCTGGGGCTGCACCTGCCCGAGGCCGATGGCCACCACACCCTGGCGGGCTTCCTGCTCGAGTGCCTGCAGCACATTCCCGCCGCCGGCGAAAGCCTGCGCTGGCAGGGCCACGGTTTTGAGATCATGGCCATGGATGGCCCCCGCATCGACCGGGTGCAGATCGTCCGGCGCCCCAGCAACGACGGCCCCGATGAGCGCCCTCAGGACCGCTCCAGTGAACGATCGGTACGGGAGGGAAGCTGATCGTTGATAATTCCCCCAATGGGTGTCCGGTGGACAGTGACGCAATGACCGATGCCATGACCCCGGTGAAAGTGGGCGTCATCGGTATCGGCAACATGGGCTGGCACCATGCCCGGGTGCTCAGCCTGCTGCGCGACGCCGAGCTGGTGGCGGTGGCCGACCCCGACGCCGAACGGGGTCAGCTGGCGGTGGAGCAGTTCGATTGCCGCTGGGTGGCCGATTACCATGAGCTGCTCGGCCAGGTGGAGGCGGTCTGCATCGCCGTGCCGACCCTCCTGCACCACGGGGTGGGCATGGCTTGCCTCAAGGCTGGAGTGCATGTGCTGATCGAAAAGCCGATCGCCGCCAGCCAGGAGGAGGCCGCCGAGTTGATCCAAGCCGCCGAATCCGCTGGCCGGCTGCTGCAGGTGGGCCACATCGAGCGCTTCAACCCCGCCTTCCGCGAGTTGCTCAAGGTGGTGGCCAATGAGGATGTGGTGGTGCTGGAGGCCCGCCGCCACAGCCCCAACCCCGACCGGGCGAACGATGTGTCGGTGGTGCTCGACCTGATGATCCACGACATCGATCTGGTGTTGGAGCTGGCCGGGGCCCCTGTGGTGCGCCTGGCGGCCGCCGGCGGCTGCAGCGCCGAGGGGCCGATCGATTACGTCAACGCCACCCTGGGTTTCGCCAACGGAGTGGTGGCGAGCCTCACCGCCAGCAAGATGGCCCACCGCAAGATCCGCAGCCTCAGCGCGCACTGCCGCGACAGCCTGGTGGAAACGGATTTCCTCAACCGCAGCCTGCGCATCCACCGCCGGGCCCGCCAGTCGATCTCCGCCGACCACGGCGAGCTCCTCTACCGCAATGATGGCTTCATCGAAGAGGTGATCACCACCTCGATCGAGCCCCTCTACGCCGAACTCGAGCACTTCCTCCAGTGCGTCCGTGGCCGCGAAACCCCGGCGGTGGACGGGCTGCAGGCCTCGAGAGCCCTGCAGCTGGCCGACCTGATCGAGCAGGCGGTGGAGCACCCCGCCCAGTGCATGGCCCTGAAGCACCCGATCTGAGGCCGCCGGGCTGGGGGCGCCTCCAGACCAGCCTTCAGCTGAGCTGGGTGAGTTCCTTCAGGGCCAGGATCTGCCAACGCCGGCAATCCGCCGGTGAGGCTCCATAGAAGTGCTCCCAGGCTTCCGCCTTGTGCAGCGGATAGCTGGAGGCGTTCTGGTAGGTGTGCTTCTGTTGCCAGCCCACGCGAACGGCGTGGCCGATCACCACATCCAGCGCCAGGTAATCGGCGAACTCCACCCGGGGGTTGGCCTCGATGAAGGCGATCAGGGAGAGCAGCGTTTCGGTGCAGAGCTGCCGGTACTCGGGGGCCTCGATCTTGCTGAGCAGGTGCTCCACAAGGGAGGCGAAGTTGCGTTCCCCGGCCGTCATCTCCGCAACCAGATCGCCATCCAGGCGGTTGCGCCGCTCCAGCTTGTCGCCGATCACCACCCCCTGGCAGTGGTGCAGCAGGTTCCAGATGCCGGCGTAGAACTCGCCCGGGACCCGCTGCAACGCCCCCAGCCGCTGCCGGTGCTGCAGCCAGTTGCCGCCGCTGGGGAGATCCTCCAGGGGGTCAGGCACCTCCCAGCGCACGCGCCCGCTGACGTGCAGCTGCTCCTTGCGTTGCAGGGCCGCCTTGGCGTGGTCGGCGTCGGCCAGCACCGCCCGCAGCCGGCGCCGGATCGCGTGGGGGGGCAGGTCGCAGAGGGCCTCGAAGGCGTCATCGGCGGGCAGGTCGCGCTCGCTGGCCAGTTCGCCGGTGAGCAGCAGCAGCAGCTGACCCAGCTGCAGGGTGAGGCTGCCGCTGAGCAGGGCCGGCTCCAACCGGGCCAGGCCATCGAGGGCCAGCAGCAGTTCCTGCTGGAGCATGCATTCGCGGCCGTCCTCGCCGCTGAAGCGCTCGATCATCGCCGCGATCGCCAGGCTGCCCTGGGGTTGGCTGATCAAAGAGTCGTGGGTGTAGTTGCGCCCCACCACCACCTGCTTCTGGCGCACGAGCAGATCGGTGAGCGCATCCTCCAACTGGGGATGAACCAACCCCATCACGCCGGCGCAGCGCCGCACCACGCTCCACTCGGCCTCGGCCAGGGCCCGGTGGTAGATCGTCTCCACGAGGGCCAGCAGCTTCACCGGCCCCCTGCTGGAAGGGCTCTGCAGGATCGCATGGGGCCCCAGCCGGCGCACCAGTTGCTCGAGCAGCTCCGCCTGCTCAGGCAGTGAGGTGCTCTGCCACAACCGCTGGGCCAGGTCGGCCACAGCGACGGCCTCCAGTTCAAGCTCCAGTTCCTGCCGGGCGGTGAGCGGCTGCCGGCTGGTGCTGGCCCGCAGCAGCGGATCGACGTCTTCGATCGGTGCCGACTTCGGAAGCGCCTCGGGCGGCAAGGCCACACAGCCCAACTGATCGAGCACCGCATCGAGGCTGGTCAGCTGTACGGGAACCGATTCGAGCAGGCCACTGCGGAGGTTCTCCCCAAGACGCAGGAAGGCTTCGGGGTTGCGCTGGAAGGGCCCTTCGGCCACCGGGATCAAGAGCAGTGGCACGCCGCCGCCGCGCCAGTGCCGTTGCAAGTGGCGCAGCTCGCTGCCGACGGTGTCGGCGAGCTGTTCCGGATCATCGGCCAGGTAGAAGGTGCCTTCCTCCAGCACCGCCGGCAGGAAGGCCAGGGTGCGGCCGCCATGGGTGTACAGCCTCCCCGTGGCCATGGCCTCCATGCGTACCGGCGGGTGGCCGCTCAACCCCAGGCGGGGATTGCGGCCCACGTTGGCCATGCGCTCGGAGAGCTCCTTCGAGCTGGCCACCCGCGGGCGGCCAGAGCCTGTTGCGGCCGTGGGCTCCGTGACCGGCAGGCCAGCCTCGCTGAGGCTTGCGGCGATCGACGCGTTGGCGGGCACCAGGCCCACGAGCACCTTTTCAGCGCCGAGGGCCCGGCCATGGCGGCGGCCGCAGGGGTCGAGATCGGCGGGAAGCAGCAGCCCGTTGAGCATCAGATCGCCGAGCCAGGTGAGGCTCTGGGTCCAGAGCAGGGGCACATTGGGGTTGGCCACCCGGTGCTGGCTGCCCGGCATGGCCCGCTCGATCTCGATCGCCGCTTCGGGCACCAGGTAGAGCTCCGGCAGCAGCGGCACCCCCTCCACCACCACGCTCACGGCCTCGAGGCGCTGGCGCCACTGCCAGGCCTCCTGCCAGCGCTCCTCGCAGCAGGCCGTCACCAGCTCATAGGCGAAGAACAGGGGCCATTCGCATTCGATCGCGGTGAAGGCCGCCAGCTCCTCCCGTTCGTAGTGGAGCCTGGCGTGGTCTTCCACCACCGTCTGGTGGCCGTCGCGGGGGAAGCGCTTGTAGCCGTAGGTGCCGCCGAGAACCTCGCGGATCTTGGTGCGCGTGCGCTGGATCAGGCGCGGATCCTCCACCGCCCAGGCGGGGTAGCCGATCACCGACAGGCAGGCGCTGTCCACCTCCTTGCTGGCCGATTCGCGCGGCAGCAACCCCTGGAGGGCGCGGCGCAAGCGCACGATCGCGTCGTGGGGAATGTGCAGGCGGCTGCGGCCGTCCCCGTGGGGCCCGTAGAGATCGAGCCCGTCGAGCGACTCGAGGGCCGCCTTGACCAGGCCGATCGAGCTGGCGTTGCGCTCGGGCAGGCCGTGGTTGCCCTTGTCGCCCCGCTCCCAGATGCCGTAATCCGCCACCCGGTAGGCCCGGGCCACGTAGTAGACGAGGTTCTGGAGAAAGTCACGCTCATGGCTGGTCTGCACCACCACCAGGCCGGCGCGGGTCAGCTGGGCGATCTGCAGCAGAAACAGTCCGGTGGCGTCCAGCTGCAGATGGCCCCAGCCGTCGTCAGCCACCACCGGATTGCCCGTGGCGGTGTCGAACTTGGCGTGGATGGCATCGAGGGGCGCCAGGCTGTGCTTGAAGCGCTCCAGCTTCGGGGCCTGGCGCAGCATCGCGTTCAGCAGCCCGCGCATCAGCTGCAGCACCCGCTGCTCCAGCTCGAACACCCGGGTGGGATCCTGCCCCAGGCGGCGGTGCGCCAGGGCCAGCCCCCAGACGCACTGGATCGAGTAGACGCAGTCACGCACCCAGGCATCGCCGTAGTTGCCGTGAACCGTGTGGGCCGTGCTGGCGGGCAGCAGGCCGGTGATCGGGTGCTGACGCCTCAGCACCACAGCCTCGATCTGCTCGTCCAGCTGGCCCAGGATGCGGCGCGCCTCGGCGTCACTGAGCCGCATCGGGGCGTTGGGCGGCTCGGCCGCGGCGCAGGCCTGGGGGAGGGCGCCGGCGCTGTGGTCGCTGGCGAGGTCGGTGCTGGAGAGGGTCATCCGAAGGGGCGGGTGCGGCGTCGGCGGCGGGGACGAACGCTGATCCAGCCATAGATTCTCACCTGCAGCCCTGGCCCTGATGGCATCGATGACGACCGAGCGGTTGCCTGAGCTGGGGGAGCGGGCCCACGTGCTGGGCGTGCCCGTGGATGTCTGCCCGGATGTGCGGGCGGCGGCGATCGCCCTGCACGCCCACGGTGGCGGTCAGCTCGTGACCCTGAACGCGGAGATGACCATGGCCGCCCGGGCGGATCGCCCCCTGGGGCAGGCGATCGCGGCGGCCCAGCTGGTGATTCCCGATGGGGCGGGGGTGGTCTGGGCCCTGGGGCGTCAGGGCCTCAGGGTGCGGCGCAGCCCGGGCATCGAGCTGGCCCACGCCCTGCTCGTCCATGCCGCTGAGGTGGGCTGGTCCGTGGCCCTGGTGGGGGCCAGTCCCGAGGTGATGGCGGCCTTGAAACGGCAGCTGCTGGAGCGCTGGCCGTCGTTGCGACTGACCGCTGCGCTCCATGGCTACCAGCCCGAGGAAGCCTGGCCCGCCCTGGAGCGGGAGCTGTTGGCAGCCCGGCCCGACCTGGTGCTGGCGGCCCTTGGGGTGCCCCGTCAGGAACTCTGGGTCCAGAGGCTGCATCAGGGTCAGCCCGGCCTGTGGATGGGGGTCGGCGGCAGCTTTGATGTCTGGTCTGGTCATAAAAAAAGAGCCCCCGCCTGGATGGGAGCTCTGCACATCGAATGGCTCTACCGGTTGCTGAAGGAACCCACCCGCTGGCGACGGATGCTTTCGCTGCCAGCCTTCGCCTGGGCCGTGCTCAGAGGAGGTTGAGGGTCGAGGCTGAAGCCACCGACGCCTCCCAATAGCTGGCTCAGCGGAAGCCCACCGAGGCCTGCCACACGAAGGCGAGCAGCAGGAAGAACAGGGGGATGATCGGCAGGATGTCGACCAGGGGACCGAAGGCCTGATAGGCCTCAGGTAGCTGGGCCAGCAGATGCAGATTGAAAGCGACCATCCCGGAAGGTGAACAAGGTCTGAAATCGGACGCTACCACGTGTGTGCGGCCGTAGAGGCCGGTTCCCAGGGAGCGAAATCCTCCGAAAAGATCCCCTCGGCGATCGCCCGGGCCATGGCGTCGGTGAAGCGGATCAGCTGGGTGAGGTTGTGCAGGCTGAGCAGGGTGCGCCCCAGCATTTCCTCGCTGCGCACCAGGTGGTGCAGGTAGGCACGGCTGTGGCCGCGGCAGGCCACGCACGGGCAGCTCGGATCAAGGGGCGTGTGGTCGTGGCGGAAACGGGCGTTGCGCAGGTTGAAGCGCTCGCCCCCCACCAGGGCCGTGCCGTGGCGCCCGAGGCGGGTGGGCAGTACGCAGTCGAACAGGTCGATGCCCTGGGCGACGGCGATCGCCATCTCCCGCAGGCTGCCCACCCCCATCAGGTAATGGGGCTTGCGCTCCGGCAGCAGGGGCCCCAGTTGGCGCACGATGCGGTGCATCTCCTCCACCGGTTCGCCCACGCTCACCCCACCGACGGCCAGGCCCGGCAGGTCGAAAGACGCCACCTCCCGCAGGGAGCGCTCGCGCAGATGGGGGAAGACGCCCCCCTGCACGATGCCGAACAGGGCCTGGTCGCCGCGGCTGTGGACGGCGCAGCAGCGCTCCAGCCAGCGCTGGGTGCGCGTGCAGGCTTCGGCCACGTCGTTTTCGCTGGCTGGATAGGGGGGGCACTGGTCGAAGGCCATCGCCACATCGGCGCCCAGGGCCATCTGGATCTCCATCGAGCGCTCTGGTGTGAGCGTGATCCGGGCCCCGTCCCGGGGGGAGCGAAACACCACGCCGTGGTCGTCGATGCGATTGATCGCCCCGAGGCTGAACACCTGGAAGCCGCCTGAATCGGTGAGCAAAGGGCCCTCCCAGCCCATGAAGCGGTGCAGCCCGCCGGCCTCTTCCACCACCTGCTCGCCCGGCTGCAGGTGCAGGTGGTAAGTGTTCGCCAGCACCATCTGGGCGCCGGTGGCGCCGAGCTGGGAGGCGGTCACGCCCTTCACCGTGGCGGCGGTGCCGACGGGCATGAACCGAGGGGTTCCCACCACGCCATGGGGGGTGTGGAAGCGGCCGGTGCGGGCCCGGGTGCGGGGGCAACGGGCCGTGATCTCGAAGGCGAAGGCGGCCCCGTCAGCCGGGCGGGTCAAGGCAGGCAGGCGGGGGCAGCTTTCGAACCTAGGCCGCGCCGCGGCAGGATCAGAGCCTTCCGTGTGGCAGGCCATGCCCCCGCAGCGGCCATGGCCTGCCCCCCGCTGGCTGGAGGATCTGGCCGGCGCCTGGGTCTTTTACAGCGTTCTGCCCCTGGGCCCCTGGCCGCGGCCGCGCTTCGAGCGCATCGCCCGCTTCGCCCCCTGGATCGGCCTGGCGATCGGCGCCGTTCAAGGGTTGCTGTGGTGGGCGAGTGACGGCCGGATTCCCGTGGCCGCCCAGGTGGCCCTGGTGATCGCCCTGGAGCTCTGGCTCACCGGGGGGCTGCACATGGATGGGGCCATGGACACCGCCGATGGCCTCGGGGCGGGGGAGCGCTGCCTGGAGGCGATGGCGGACAGCCGGGTGGGGGCCGCAGGCGTGCAGGCCCTGGTGCAGGCGCTGTTGCTCCGCAGCGCGGCCCTGGTCACCCTGGCGGCCCTGGCGCCACCGGCCGTGCCGGCGGCCCTGGTGGCGGCGTCGGTGTGGGGGCGGATCGCCCCCCTGGTGGCGATCGAGTGGTTCCCTTACCTGCGCCCGGAAGCAGAGGGGACGGCGGGGTTCCATCGCCGCCACTGGCGGGGGCTGGGGCGAGAGCTGAGGCCCACCTTGGTGCTGTGGGGCTTCTGGGCCGGGTTGGGGGCCATGGGCGCCTGGCCCTGGGTGCTCTGGAGCGGCGTAATCCCCGCGCTGCTGGTGCCCCTGGGTCTCGGGCGCCGGCTGGGGGGCCACAGCGGCGACAGCTATGGCGCCTGCGTGGAATGGAGTGCCTCCCTGGCCCTGCTCCTCACGGCCCTGCTGGTGGTGCTGGGCTGGGCGTGAGCGCCCCCGTGGCCGCCGGCAGCTCCAGGGTGAAGGCATTGCCCTCAGCCGGCAGGGCCGGATCCAGCGCCGCCGGCGGAACCACCAGTTGCAGGTCGCCGCCGAGGGAACGGGCCAGATCCCGTGCCAGGGCCAGCCCCAGTCCGGTGCCGCTGCTGCCGTTGCCGCGGGCGCCCCGCACGCCTCGGCCGAAGATCGCCTCCCGTTCACCCGCTTCGATCGCCGCGCCGCCATCCCAGACCGTGAGTCGAAGGCCCGCCCCAAGGGGTTGGGCCAGCAGGCCGACCTCCGCCCCCGGGGGGCTGTAGCGGAAGGCGTTCTCCAGCAGGTTGGCCAGGATTTCGGCCACGGCCCCGGCATCTCCGCGCCAGGGGGGGAGTGGATCGCTGGAACGCCAGCGGCGCCCCTGGAGCGACGCGGTGGCCGCGGCCCGTTGCAGCAGCGGGCTCAGCAGATCCTGCAGGTCGCGCGCGCCCGCGTTGGTGAGCGAGGGGGGGAGCAGCAGCGGTTGGGGTTCCGCCGGCCCTGGAGCCAGCTGCAGCGGGCCCGCCAGTCGATCGATCGCGTCCACGTAGCGGTTCAGCTGCTGTTCTTCGGCCAAGAGGCCCTCCACCAGCAGGCGGTTGGCCTGATCACCGTCAAGCCGGCGCAGCAGCAACTGACCGAAGGTGCGCAGGGCCGCCAGGGGATTGCGCAGCTGGTGCACCAGCAGGCGGAGCTGCTGGTCCTGGCGCAGGAGTTGATCACGCAGGCGCTGCTGCTCCAGGTCGAGGCAGAGGGCCAGGGTGAGGCCGTTGGCGGTGGCCTGCAGGCGCTGGGTCAGGGGTTCGGACCAGGGCAGCTGGTTGGTCTCCACCCGCAGGGCCCCCAGCAGCACCTGTTCATGGCGCAGGGCCAGCCAGCGGCGCTGGGCATCCGGCAGGCGCAGCTCGGTGTCGTTTTCAACTGGTGGCAGAGGGGTTCCATCGAGGGGCCAGGAGCCCACCGGCACCAGCGCGGGCTTGCCCTCGGGAGTGGGCAGGGCCAGGTAGACCACCAGCGAACGGAGGTCCAGGCGGTCCGTGAACTGGGCCAGCTGCTGCTGGAGCAGGGCAAGAAACCTTTCGGAGACCTGCATTCAGGGACTCGGCCGCGGAAGGGCGAATGAATTTCCCGATCGGATGTTGGAAATCCAGGAAAAAGTCTTAGGGTGGCAGTATCGACCAATACTTCGCAGCCCGGAAGCGGACCGCGGATTCCTGTCGTGACCGCCTTGTTGCGATTCGCTTGCGCCAAGGTTACAGCAGAGGCGGACGCCCCTCTCTGTCGCCACTGACCTCTCCCCAGGTCAGTGGGTCACGGCTCGGATTCTCCGGACCCCCTCGGACTGACTGAATGTATGGGCGTGCCGGACCTCCCCCATCGGGGGGCCTCTGCCGTGGTGGTGCGCCCAGCGTCCACCCACCCTGTCCCTTTTTAAGCCTCCCTTGAACGGGAGTGGTTGTATGTCCAAGAAGCGCAAGCGGATCAGTCGTCGTCGTCTCGCCGGCCAACGGGTCCTGGCCCATGTGCCGACCCACAACCTCGAGACCGGCGAGCACAAGCCCGTCACGGCAGCTCGTCGTTACATCGCCGAGTCCACTCTGGCGGCACCCGCCATTCTCAACGTGCGTCGCAACGAGCACACCACCGATCGCTTCTTCTGGGGCGAAAAGGGGCTGTTCAGCGCTCAGTACGCCGAGGAGAACCATTTCCTGTTCCCCTCTCTGCGGGTGATCGTCGATCGCATCGGTGAGGAAACTCTCTTTGCTGGCCTGGAGTCCATGGGCTCCGACGACTGGGAGGAGATGGAGGAGTACGAGTACGCCTTCGTCTGAACGCGCTCGATTCCGCCAGGGATCATTCCTGGGGTTGTGTCGCTGAGCGGCTCTGCCTCAGGAACCTTTTCAGTAGAGGGAACAGCGCTGGATCGATCGTGTGGCCGCCGTCGAAGCCGTGCAGCACCACGTCGCCGTTGGCTTCCTCCAGTCGACGGGCCACTTCCTCACTGGCCCCATAGGGAACCACCGGATCGTCGGTGCCGTGGGTGAGCAGCACCCGCGTCAGGGGCGTCTGTGGTTGCCAGTCCGGATGGGGGTAGCCGCTGCAGGCGATCAGTCCAGCGATGGGAAGGCCACTGGCCACATCCAGACCCATGGCAGCTCCCTGGGAAAAACCCAGCACGGTGGTGCGCCCCAGGGGCACGCTCTCCCCCAGGGTGTTGAGTCGCTCCCTCAGGTTCACCCGCGCCGCCGGCAGTTTCGTCCAGTCGATCGGCTGCAGGTCGTACCACTGGCGGCCCACCCCCAGCGGATGGGGCTCCGGCGCCTGCAGGGCCACCACTTCGGTGTCGCCATCGACGAGCAGCTCCCCCAGCTCCAGCAGGTCGTCGGCATCAGCCCCCCAGCCATGCAGCAGCACCAGGCGGTGGCTGGCCCCGACGGGGCCGGCTCTGAGTTGGTCGTCGGCCATGGTCGCTTGAGCTTCGCTGCGTAGGTTGGGGCGGCAGCCTCAGCGATTGAGATGGCGCCCACTGCCCTTCTGAGTGTGTCGGAAAAGCAGGGTCTGGTGCCGCTGGCTCAAGCGCTCCATCACACCCACGGCTTCCGGCTGCTCTCCAGCGGTGGCACGGCGGCGGCCCTGGAGGCCGCGGGCCTGCCGGTCACCCGCGTGGCCGAGCACACCGGGGCACCGGAAATCCTCGGTGGGCGGGTCAAGACCCTGCACCCGCGCATCCACGGCGGCATCCTGGCCAAGCGCCAGGACCCCTCCCACCAGGCGGATCTGGTCGCCCAGGGGATCGAGGCCATCGACGTGGTGGTGGTGAATCTGTATCCGTTTCGGGAAACGGTGGCCGATCCAGCCGTGAGTTGGGAGATGGCGATCGAAAACATCGACATCGGTGGGCCGGCGATGGTGAGGGCGGCGGCCAAGAACCACACCGATGTGGCCGTGCTCACCAGCCCAGACCAATACGACAGTTTTTTGGCCGCCCTGGCGGCCGGAGCCGTGGATGGGGCCTACCGGGCGCAACTGGCCCTGGAGGCCTTCCGCCACACCGCCAGCTACGACACCGCCATCAGTGCCTGGATGGGGGAGCGGTTGGCCGCCTCCCCATCGGACCGCTCGGAGCTTGAGGACACCACCAGCGGCGCTGTCTTCAAGCTCGCCCTGCCCCTGCGCCAGAGCCTGCGTTACGGCGAAAACCCCCACCAGAGCGCCCAGTGGTTCTCGGCCCCTGGGGCCGGTTGGGGTGGCGCCGAGCAGCTCCAGGGCAAAGAGCTCAGTTACAACAACCTGATCGATCTGGAGGCCGCCCTCGCCACCGTGCGCGAGTTCGGCTACGGCGACGCCCTCTCGGGTGCCCCCGGGGCCGAGCGGCCGGCGGCGGTGGTGGTCAAGCACACCAACCCCTGTGGCGTGGCCACCGGCGCCAGCACCGCCGAGGCCCTGGAGCGGGCCCTGGAGGCTGATCGGGTCTCGGCGTTCGGGGGGATCGTGGCCTTGAACACGCCGGTGGACGGGGCGGCGGCGGCCCATCTGGCCAGCCTGTTCCTGGAGTGCGTGGTGGCGCCCTCCTTCTCCCAGGAGGCCCGGCAGCGGCTGGCGGCCAAGGGCAACCTGCGCCTGCTGGAACTGAGCCCGGCGGCGATCGGCCGGGCCGCCGATCAGCAACTGCGCAGCGTGCTCGGGGGCGTGCTGGTGCAACAACCCGATGACAGGCCTGTCGATGAACGGCTCTGGCAGGTGGTGAGCCGCCGGGCGCCCACGGCCGAGGAGTTCGACGATCTCCGTTTCGCCTGGCGCTTGGTGCGCCATGTGCGCTCCAATGCCATTGCCGTGGCCCGAGCGAACCGCAGCCTGGGCATCGGCGCCGGTCAGATGAACCGCGTGGGCTCGGCCCGCCTCGCCCTGGAGGCGGCCGGCGGCGCGGCCCAAGGGGCGGTGCTCGCCAGCGATGGCTTCTTCCCTTTCGATGACACGGTGCGCCTGGCGGCGGAGCACGGCATCGCGGCGGTGATTCAGCCCGGGGGCAGTGTGCGCGACGGCGATTCGATCGCCGCCTGCGATGAGCTGGGCCTGGCGATGGTCACCACCGGGCGGCGCCACTTTCTCCATTGAGCACGCTTCCGTGGAGGCAGGGGATCGTCGTTCGCGCTTGCCCCGGGACGGGCCTGCCGGTTTAGCTTCGGCTGGATTGCGCCACCACCCATGCCGGACGCCCTCGCCTTTGCCCTGAATTTCGTCCATCCGCTCTTGATGGCCGTGCTGGGGGCCCTCTCGCTCTATGCGTTGTATCTGGGCATCAAGGCCAAGCGCACCCGGCTGGCGGAGCCCGAACAGCGCAAGGAACTGATCAAGGGCAAGTTCGCCCAGCGTCATTTCAAGGTGGGCAGCCTGGTGCTGGTGCTGACGGTGCTGGGCAGCTTCGGGGGCATGGCCGTCACCTACCTCAACAATGGCAAGCTGTTCGTCGCCCCGCACCTGATCGCAGGCCTCGGGATCGCTGCGCTGATCACCGTGGCGGTGGCGCTGGTGCCACAGATCCAGCAGGGCAACCTGATCGCCCGAAAGGTGCATGTGGGGCTGAACATGACAGCCCTGACCCTGTTCCTCTGGCAGACCTTCACCGGGCTTCAGATCGTCGGGAAAATCCTGAGCCCACCGGCCTAGGGCCCCTGCCCTAGAACTGCGCCCGGCGCCTGGGGGGGCATTCCAGGTCGTGGGCGGCGTGGAAATCTTCCTGCACCTTCCAGGTGAGCTTGCGGGAGATCTGACGCACGATCTGACGGAGCAGGTGGTCACCGCTGCTCTGCACCAGAGGCTCCGGCAGCAGCCCGATCAGGCTGGGAAGCTTGATCCAGACGCTCAGATCAAGCTCCCAGCGCACCTGGGTGAGGGGGCCCGGCGGAGCATCGCCGAGGGCGTCGATCGAGTCCACCAGCCTCAGGGAGGCGTTGAACTCCACGTCGTAGAGCGAGCTGGGCTCGCTTTCTCCGGCCGCCCCCAGGGGCACCGTGACGATTCGGTACACCCCGGCGCTCTGGGGCAGCAGTTCCAGGCCGATGCTCGGCTCAACCTCGAAGCCGAAGTTGCCGAAGCGCCCCAGGGTGAGGGCATAGCCGTTGGCACCGATCGGCGCCACCTTCATCGGCGCCGCGCAGCGACGAAACCAGCCCTCGTGGCGATCGAGATAGTGGGTGACCAGCTCGGATGGGGCGCACATCTCCATCAGATCGGCGAACGCGCTCCGGTAGCAGCGCACCCGTTCGTCAGAGCTGAGGCGAAGCCCAGGGGCGGAGGCCGTGGGCGGTTCCGTGCGTGTGGGAGACGAGGTCAAAGGGCTCCGGTCTCCCAAGGGTTCTGATGGAGCTGAGAGAGGCAATCTAGGGGCTTGACCCAGGGGAAACCGTGGCGGTTGTGCCAGCGAATCAGGTTTCGCTGAGGGCCATCAGCTGGCGGATCACATCCTCCACCACCCGGTCAGGGGTGGAGGCGCCGGAGGTGATGCCGACCCGCAGGGGGCCAGCGGGAAGGAAGGGCTCGACGGTTTCCAGTTCGCCCCCCAGGGGCTTGTGCTCGATGCGGTTCCCCGGACCGATGCGCTCGGGGGTGTCGATGTGGAAGGAGCGGATGCCGCGGCTGACGGCGATTTCCTGCAGATGGGTGGTGTTGGAAGAGTTGTAGCCACCGATGACCACGATCAGATCCAGCGGTTCGTCCACCAGGGCGAAGATCGCGTCCTGACGTTCCTGGGTGGCATCGCAGATGGTGTTGAAGGCCAGGAAGTGGTCGTTGAGCGCGGTCGGGCCGTAGTGCTCAAGCATCGTGCGCTCGAACATTCGACCGATCTCCTCGGTTTCGCTCTTGAGCATGGTGGTCTGGTTGGCCACCCCCACCCGCGCCAGGTCGCGGTCAGGGTCGAAGCCGGGGGAGCAGGCATTGGCGAAACGGGCCATGAAAGCGGAGCGGTCGCCGTGGCCGCGGATGTAGTCGCAGACCATGCGGGCTTCGGTCAGGTCGAGCACCACCAGGTAGGTGCCGGCGAAGGAGCTGGTGGCGAGCGTTTCCTCGTGCTTGACCTTGCCGTGAATGACCGACGTGAAGGCGTGTTTCTTGTGCTTCTCCACGGTGTTCCACACCTTGGAAACCCAGGGGCAGGTGGTGTCGACGATGTGGCAGCCGCGCTCATTGAGGAGCTGCATCTCCTGCACCGTGGCCCCGAAGGCCGGCAGGATCACCACATCGCCGGTGCCCACCTCGGAGAAATCCTTGACCCCTTCCTCCACGGCGATGAACTGCACGTTCATCTCGCGCAGGTGATCGTTCACCGAGGGGTTGTGGATGATCTCGTTGGTGATCCAGATCCGCTCGCTGGGGTAGTGGCGGCGGGTTTCATAGGCCATCGCCACGGCCCGCTCCACCCCCCAGCAGAAGCCGAAGGCCTCGGCCAGGCGGACGCTCAGGCGACCGTGCTGAAGCTGATAACCGTTGTCCCGGAGGCTGGCGATCAGATCGCTCTGGTAGGCCTGCTCCAGGCTGCCCGCCACCTCCTCGGCCCGACCGAATCCCCGGCGGTTGTAGCGCTCTGAATGGTGAAGCGAGCGCTTGAAAGCACGGGTATCCACGTGGTTCAGGCAAGGCTGCTGACGACTCTATGGGGACCGCCGGCCGGGCGGACGAAAAAACCCGCGGCGGAGGCCGCGGGTCCACAGGGAAACAGGCTGGACCGAGTGGCTCAGCTGGAGGAGGAGACGAAGTCGGGGTCAGCCTCCATGCCGTGCTCGCTGATATCGAGACCCTCGCTCGCTTCCTGCTTGGTTACAGGGATGCCGCCGGAGCGGGCTGCGAGCACCAAACTCCCTTGCCGCGGCATCACCTACCACCATCACGCCTGACCATCCAGGCTCGCCAGGCCCAGCCAGTGCACGGCTTCGGCGCTGAAGCGGTAGCGGCAGGGCAACACCTCCACGCCGGCGCTCAGGGCCTGACGGAACAGGGCTCCATAGCGCGGGTCGGCGGTATCGCCAGGGGCGAAGCGCTCCACATCGGCGCGGCTCAGGCAAGGCACCAGCACCCCTCGGGCCTCGGGAAGCAGATCGATGAGCTCCACCAGGTGTTTCTGCCCGCGTTCGGTGACGGTGTCGGGGAACAGGGCCAGGGTGCCCTCGCTCCAGGTGGTGTTCTTGACCTCTAAGTAGATCGGCCGCGGGTCCGGCGCTGCTTCGCTGGGGATGAGCAGCAGGTCGATGCGGCTGCGCTTTCCGGCGCCGTAGGCCACCTCGGGCCGGATCGCGCCGATCGGCCCCAGCCAGGGCTCCAGGAGCCCAGCCTCGATCGTCGCCCGCACCAGGCGGTTGGGCAGGGCCGTGTTCACCCCCACCCAGATCGGGGTCCCATCGGCCCCGGGCACCTCCGCCTGCTCCCAGGTCCAGGCCAGCTTGCGCTCGGGCCGGGGGTCGTGGCGCAGGCGCACGCGGCCGCCGGGGATCAGCACGCCGGTCATTGGGCCGGTGTTCGGGCAGTGGGCCGTCACCAGCTGCCCATCGGCCAGTTCGATGTCCGCCAGGAAGCGCTTGTAGCGCTTGCGCAACACCCCCTCCACCAGGGGCTCGAAACGGAGCACGGGAACGGGGGCCGATGGGTGGGCGGGGACCTGCGCGGACATGGAGGTGGGGTGAGGGGTTGGGTGCGGTGGAGAATCAGCCCACCTGCGCGGCCGGCGGTCAGACCCTGATGGCGAAGTCCCTGCGCCGCATCGCCCTGATCGTTGCGGTGGCCACGGCCCTGAGCAAGGTGGCCGGCCTGGTGCGTCAGCAGGTGATCGCCGCCGCCTTCGGGGTGGGGGCGGCCTATGACGCCTACAACTACGCCTACGTGCTCCCGGGGTTTCTGCTGATCCTGCTGGGGGGCATCAACGGGCCGTTCCACAGCGCCATGGTCAGCGTGCTGGCCCGGCGTCCCCGCGCCGAGGGGGCCCATGTGCTGGCGGCGATCAACACCCTGGTGGGGGTGGGCCTGATCGGGGTGACGATCGTGCTGGTGCTGGCCGCCGATCCGCTGATCCGTCTGGTGGGGCCGGCCCTGGCGCCGGACATCCATGCCAACGCCGTGATCCAGCTGCGCTGGATGGCGCCGATGGCCCTGTTCGCGGGTCTGATCGGCCTGGGCTTCGGGGCCCTCAACGCCGCCGATGAGTTCTGGCTGCCTTCGGTGAGCCCGCTGCTCTCGAGCGTGGCGGTGATCGCAGGCCTGGGGATCCTCTGGTGGCAGGTGGGTCCGGCGATTGCCGCCCCCGACCAGGCAATGCTGGGGGGGGCGGTGCTGGCGGGCTCGACCCTCCTGGGGGCGGTGCTGCAGTGGCTGATCCAGCTGCCCGCCCTCGCTCGTCAGGGGCTCGGCCAGCTCCGCCTGGTCTGGGACTGGCGCCACGAGGGGGTGCGGGAGGTGCTGCAGGTGATGGGGCCGGCCACCCTCTCCTCGGGGATGCTGCAGATCAATGTGTTCACCGATCTGTTCTTCGCTTCAGGGATCCTGGGGGCGGCGGCCGGCCTCGGCTATGCCGGTCTGCTGGTGCAGACACCCCTGGGGCTGCTCTCCAATGCCCTGCTGGTGCCGCTGCTGCCCGTGTTCGCTCGGCTCACGGCGCCGCAGGACCGGCCTGAGCTGATCGGTCGCATCCGCCAGGGGTTGATGCTCTCCACCGCCAGCATGCTGCCTCTGGGAGCTTTGTTCGTGGCCCTGGCCGGGCCGATCGTGGCACTCGTCTACCAGCGGGGCGCCTTCAACGGCGGCGCCACGGCCCTGGTGACCGGGTTGCTGATGGCCTACGGGGTTGGCATGCCGGCCTACCTGGGTCGGGATGTGATCGTGCGGGTCTTCTATGCCCTGGGCGATGGCACCACCCCCTTCCGCTTTTCGATGGCGGGCATCGGCCTGAACGTGGTCTTCGACTGGACCCTGGTGGGCGGCCCCACCCCCTGGGGCCTGCAGCTGCCGGCCCTCAACTTCGGCGCCCCCGGGCTGGTGCTGGCGACGGTGGCCGTCAACCTGATCACCTGCCTGGGGCTGCTCTTGGCGCTGCAGAAGCGGCTGGGGGGCCTGCCCCTGCGCGTCTGGGGCCGCGACAGCCTGCAGCTGCTGGCCGCGGCGATCGCCGCTGGTCTGGTGGCCTGGGGCCTTTCGCTGGCCGTGGACTGGCCCGCAACCCTGGTCGGACGACTGTTCGAAACCAGTGTCTGTGGTGCCGTGGGCCTGGTGGTCTACGGGGCCCTGGCCAGCGCCATTGGTGTGCCGGAGGCCCGTCAGCTCACGGCTGATCTGCGCCGAAGGCTGTTGGCGCTGCTACCTGGCGCTCGCTAGGAGTTGCCGTCGGCCAGGCGCACCACGCGTTCCTCGCGCACCTGAACCGGGATCTCCAGGTGACTGCGGCCCATCATCTGGGGGCCATCTACCGAGAAGATGCGGGCTTCGATGCCGAAGTCGCGAAAGGCCGTTTCGAGCTCCTGGATCAGGGCCCGCTCCACCTGGGCCTCCGCGTCCACCACCTTGCCGATCAGGCGGCTGCCCAGGCGGCCAATGCGCTGGCGGACCACGTCGCGGGCGTTGGTCACCTCGATCACCAGCACGGACGCTCTGCAGGTAAGGCCACCCTATCGGTCGCACCGCTCAAGGTCCGAAGTCCTGAAGGACGTCTTCGAGATCCTGCAGTTGCCCAGCTGGAACCAGTCTGGAGAGGGGCAGGCGGCCGCTGCCGCCGCCGATCGACACCTGCACGGCTTCGAGCGCCTGGCGGGCGCAAATCACAGGCCCGAGCTCCAGCCGGGCCGCGCATTCACCCGCCAGTTCATCCGCCAGGCCCGCATCCCCCAGGTAGAGATGCCAGCTGGCCACCTGGACGTAGATCCGATCGGCCAGGGCGTTGCGCAGGTCGCGGAGCTGGTCGGCGTTGAGTGCCATGGGGAAGGAGGACGGCCTTTGCTCACGATGGTGGCTCCTGGGCCGGCTGGGGCCGCAGGCTCAACACAACAACCAGCTGCGTAGCCAGCAGCGCGCCCCAACCCAGGGTCAACAGGTTCAGGTGCCCCCAGGGGTGCCTCAGGCCCTGCACCACCCACAGACCACTGTTCACGGCCGCAAACAGGGCCGCGTGCAGGGTGAGGTTCACGATCCGCTCGAAGTGGCGGTAGGTGGGGTCGGCGGGATCGGCGGGGCCGTACCAGCGGATCGGCATGGGAAGAGGGCCCGCCAGGCGGACCGGGGCGCGTCATCCGATTGTGACGCTCGGTCTGCGGCGCTCGTTCTAAGGAGCTTCGTCGGTGGCCCCCCAGCGGAGTTGACGGATGGCCCCCCCGTGCGTCAAGAATGGCGAAGCAAGCGCTTGTAGCTCAGCGGATTAGAGCATCTGACTACGGATCAGAGGGTCGGGAGTTCGAATCTCTCCAGGCGCGCTCGCCAACCGCCCCCCGGGGCGGTTTTTTTTGGACATCCACCGTTCGGCCCGCTCTCGATCTGGTCCTGCGGGGGGCAGCGGGGGGTCCGGTTTCTTACGATCGGTTGACAACGGCGGTGGGACAGCCATGGCGGACCTCTCGGGCATGGCCCTCAACCAGTCGTTGGCCAGCGCCGACCCTGCGATTGCGGCCCTGATCGCCAAGGAGCTGCACCGTCAGCAGAGCCATCTGGAGCTGATCGCCAGCGAGAACTTCACCTCCAAGGCGGTGATGGAGGCCCAGGGCTCGGTGCTCACCAACAAGTACGCCGAGGGGCTCCCCCACAAGCGTTACTACGGCGGATGCGAGCACGTCGACGCGATCGAGGAGTTGGCGATTGAGCGGGCCAAGCAGCTGTTCGGGGCCGCCTGGGCCAATGTGCAGCCCCACAGCGGCGCCCAGGCCAACTTCGCCGTCTTTTTGGCCCTGCTCCAACCCGGCGACACAATCCTGGGGATGGACCTCTCCCACGGCGGCCACCTCACCCACGGCTCGCCGGTGAATGTGTCGGGCAAGTGGTTCAAGGCCTTCCACTACGGCGTGGATCCGACCACCGAGCAGATAAGTTTCGAGTCCGTGCGCCAGCTGGCCCTGGAGCACCGTCCCAAACTGATCATCTGCGGCTACTCCGCCTATCCGCGCACGATCGACTTCGCCGCCTTCCGGGCCATCGCCGATGAGGTGGGGGCCTACCTGCTCGCTGACATGGCCCACATCGCCGGCCTGGTGGCCACGGGCGACCACCCCAGCCCCATCCCCCACTGCCACGTCGTCACCACCACCACCCACAAGACCCTGCGGGGCCCCCGCGGCGGCCTGATCCTCACGGGCGACGCCGAGTTCGGCAAACAGTTCGACAAGGCGGTGTTCCCCGGCAGCCAGGGGGGCCCCCTGGAGCACGTGATCGCCGCCAAGGCCGTGGCCTTCGGCGAGGCCCTGCAACCGTCCTTCCGCGCCTACAGCGCCAGGGTGGTCACCAATGCCCAGGCCCTGGCGGGCCGATTGATCGAGCGGGGGATCCGGGTGGTCTCCGGTGGCACCGACAACCACATCGTGCTGCTTGACCTGCGTTCGGTGGGCCTCACCGGCAAGCAGGCCGACGCCCTGGTGAGCGACATCAACATCACCGCCAACAAGAACACGGTGCCGTTCGATCCCGAATCCCCCTTCGTCACCAGTGGCCTGCGGCTGGGCAGCGCCGCCCTCACCACCCGGGGCTTCGATGCTGACGCCTTCATCGAGGTGGCCGATGTGATCGCCGACCGGCTGCAGCAGCCCGAGGATGTGGCGATCGAGTTGCGCTGCCGTGAGCGGGTGGCGGCCCTGGCGGACCGGTTCCCCCTCTATGGCCCGGCCCGTGAATTGCAGCCCGTTTGATGCGGCGCCCAGGGTCCCTAAGCTTGCGGTGAGCTTTCCCGGCCCTACCGGGACTCCCGCCTCTCCCCCCGCGTGACGATCACCAGCAACCCGGTTGCCGTCGCGATGATCACCTTCGTGAGCGCGGCCCTGCTCACCGCTGTGATTGTGCCGCTGGTGCGCCGTTTGGGGCTGCGCTGGGGCCTGATCGACCAGCCCGATGCCCGCAAGCAACACACCATTCCGATGGTGCGCCTGGGGGGCGTGGGCATCGTGGCCGGTTTCGCCCTCGCCCTGGCCCTGGTCTGGGGCCTGGGCTGGTTCGGCAGCCTGGAGCCCGCCAAGGACCAATTGATCTGGACCACCCTGGCGGGGTCCCTCTGTTTTTTTGTGATCGGCCTGGGCGACGACCTCTTCGCCCTGCCGCCCCTGCCACGGCTGGCGGCCCAGGTGGCGGTGGCGATGGCCGTCTGGAGCCAGGGGGTGCGCATCGGGGCCCTTGATCTGCCCTTCAACCCCGCGGGGCCCGGCAGTGGAGCGATCGGGCTGCCCGATGGCCTGAGCCTGCTGGCCACCGTGATCTGGCTGGTCGGCATCACCAATGCGATCAATTGGCTCGATGGGCTCGATGGTCTGGCGGCGGGGGTGGGCGGCATCGCCGCCATCGGCCTGATCTCGGTGAGCTTCAGCCTCAACCAGAGCGCCGCCGGGGTGCTGGCGGCGGCCCTGGCGGGGGCCTGCCTCGGCTTCCTTCGCTACAACTTCAACCCGGCCCGGATCTTCATGGGCGACGGGGGCTCCTATTTCCTCGGCTTCGCCCTGGCCTCGATCAGCATCGTCGGGCCGGCCAAAGCGCTCACCACCGTCAGCGTGCTGCTGCCGCTGTTGATTCTCTCGCTGCCCCTGGCCGACATGTCGGCGGTGATCATGGGGCGCCTCAGCGCCGGCCGCTCCCCCTTCTATCCCGACCGGCGGCACCTGCACCACCGCCTGCTGCGGGCGGGCTTCAGCCACCGCCGCACGGTGGTGCTGATCTATGCCTTCACCCAGTGGCTGGCGGCCCTGGCCCTGGTGCTGGCCAACGCTGAGATGCGCTTCCTCTGGCTGGGGTTGGCCACGGCGGTGCTGATCGGGGTGATCATCGTCAGCCGCCACCAGATGGCCGCCCTGGTGAGCAACGAGGAGGTCGAATCCGTCGCCGAGGGCTCCCCCCACCCGGATTCGGCCGGCATCGAACCCCACCGCTGATTCCGCTGCGCCCGTTGCCGTGACCCCCACCTCGAGCCCCTCCGGTGTGGAAATCCTCTGCATCGGCACCGAGCTGCTGATGGGCTCGATCCTCAATGGCAACGCCCGTTGGCTGGCCGAGGAGCTGGCGTCTCTGGGCCTGCCCCACTACCGCCAGACCGTGGTCGGGGACAACCGGGCGCGGCTGATCCAGGCGGTGCGGGAGGCTGCAGTCCGCAGTTCCGTGCTGATCTGCACCGGCGGCCTGGGGCCCACCCCCGATGATCTGACCACCGAAGCGCTCGCGGCCGCCTTCGGCGCCGAACTCCAGGAACGTGCTGGGGTGTGGGCCGACATCCAGGCCAAGCTCTCAGGCCGGGGTCGGCCGATGGCCGCCAGCAACCGCAAGCAGGCGTGGCTGCCGGTGGGGGCCGAGCTCCTGGCCAACCCCACCGGCACGGCGCCGGGGATGATCTGGAGCCCCCAGCCTGGTTTCACGCTGATCAGCTTCCCGGGGGTGCCCAGTGAGCTCCGCGCCATGTGGGAGCAGACCGCCCGGCCCTGGTTGAAGGAGCACGCGCTGGATCTGGGCGGTAGCGGCGGGGTCTACGCCAGCCGCATGCTGCGTTTCGCCGGAATCGGCGAATCCAACCTGGCGGAGCAGGTGGCCGATCTGCTGGAGGGGGAGAACCCCACCCTGGCGCCCTATGCCGGCCTGGGGGACGTGAAGCTGCGCCTCACCGCCCGGGCCGAGTCGGAGCAGGCGGCGGCGGCTCTGCTGGCACCGCTGGAGGCCGAGCTGCGCCAGCGCACCGGCCTGCATTGCTACGGCAGCGGCGACGACAGCCTGGCCTCGGTGGTGCTCCAGCTGCTGCGGGCGCGGGGCGAGACCCTGGCGGTGGCCGAATCCTGCACCGGGGGAGGGATCGGGGCGGCCCTGGCGGCGGTGAGCGGGGCCTCCGATGTGTTTCTGGGGGGTGTGATCGCCTATGCCAATGCGGTCAAACAGCGGCTGCTCGGGGTGAGCGCCGAGTTGCTGGAGGCCCATGGGGCGGTGAGTGATCCGGTGGCGCTCGCCATGGCCGAGGGGGCCCGGCGGCTCACCGGCAGCACCTGGGCGATCGCCGTCACCGGCATCGCCGGCCCGGGGGGTGGCAGTGACATCAAGCCCGTGGGGCTGGTGCACCTGGCGGTGGCCGGCCCCGGTGGCAGCACCAGCGAAGGCGTGCGTTTCGGTGACCGCCGCGGCCGCGCCGGCATCCAGACGCTCACGGTGGTGGAGGCACTGAACCGAATGCGGTTGCGCTTACTTACGGAAAAGCCGGAGAAGGCCTGAGGCCTTCGCCCTTGGCTCGCGCGGGGGTTGGGCCTCTCGGCTGCTGCCCCTTCTAGGCTGGCTCATCAGAGCAACAGCAGGAGGACCAGGTGAGCGCCGGCACCCTCTACGACAAGGTCTGGGATCTGCACAGCGTGGCGGAGCTGCCCGGCGGGGCCACCCAGCTGTTCATCGGGCTGCACCTGATCCATGAGGTCACCACCCCCCAGGCCTTCGACGGCCTGAGGGATCTGGGCCTCGGGGTGCGTCACCCCGAGCGCACCGTGGGCACGGTGGATCACATCGTTCCCACCAGCTCCCAGGCCCGCCCCTTCGCCGATCCCCTGGCCGAGGCGATGCTCGTCGCCCTGGAGCGCAACTGCGCCGAGCACGGCATCACCCTGCACGGAATCGGCAGTGGCCGCCAGGGGATCGTGCACGTGATCGCCCCCGAGCTCGGTCTCACCCAGCCCGGCATGACCGTCGCCTGCGGCGACTCCCACACCTCCACCCATGGGGCCTTCGGGGCGATCGCCTTCGGCATCGGCACCAGCCAGGTGCGCGACGTGCTCGCAAGCCAGAGCCTCGCCCTGGGCAAGCTGAAAGTGCGCCGGATCTGGGTGGAGGGGCGTCTGCCGATGGGCGTCTACGCCAAGGATCTGGTGCTGCACATCATTCGCATCCTCGGGGTGAAGGGGGGCGTGGGCTACGCCTATGAATTCGCCGGCCCCGCGATCGAGGCCCTTTCGATGGAGGAGCGCATGACCCTCTGCAACATGGCGATCGAGGGCGGCGCCCGTTGCGGTTATGTCAACCCCGACGCCACCACCTTCGCCTACCTCAAGGGGCGCCCCGCCGCCCCCTCCGGAGAAGCCTGGGAGCGGGCTGTCGCCTGGTGGAGCACCCTGGCCAGCGGAGCCGACGCGGTCTTCGACGACGAGGTGCGCTTCGCTGCGAGCGCCCTCTCCCCCACGGTCACCTGGGGGATCACCCCGGGCCAGGGCATCGGTGTGGATGAAACCGTGCCCACCCCTGAGCAGATCGAGCCTGATGAGCGCCCGATCGCTGAGGAGGCCTACCGCTACATGGATCTGGTGCCGGGCGCCCCGATCGCCGGGCTGCCGGTGGACGTGTGCTTCATCGGCAGTTGCACCAACGGTCGCCTGAGCGATCTGCAGGCCGCCGCCGTGGTGGCCAAGGGTCGCCACGTGGCCCCCGGGATCCGCGCCTTCGTGGTGCCGGGTTCCGAGCAGGTGGCCGCCGCCGCCGAAGCGGAGGGCCTCGATCTGGTGTTCAAGGCGGCGGGCTTTGAGTGGCGCGAACCCGGCTGCTCCATGTGTCTGGCGATGAACCCCGATCGCCTCGAGGGCCGCCAGATCAGCGCCAGCTCCAGCAACCGCAACTTCAAAGGGCGCCAGGGTTCGGTGAGCGGCCGCACCCTGCTGATGAGTCCGGCGATGGTGGCCGCCGCCGCCGTCACCGGCCATGTCTCCGATGTGCGCACGCTGCTGGCCCCTTGAACCCATGAGCGTTTCCATGAGCTTTCCCGTTGGCCCGATCGAGCGCATCGAAAGCCGGGCCTTGGTGCTTTCCGGCGATGACATCGACACCGACCGGATCATCCCGGCCCGATTCCTGAAATCCGTCACCTTCGAGGGTCTCGGCGAGCAGGTGTTCGCCGACGACCGGCTCGAGCTCAAGGGGGCCCATCCCTTCGATCGCCCCGAACACGCGGGGGCGCGGATCCTCGTGGCCAACCGCAACTTCGGCTGCGGCTCCAGTCGCGAGCACGCCCCCCAGGCGCTGATGCGCTGGGGGATCCGGGCGATCGTGGCCGAGAGCTACGCCGAGATCTTCTTCGGCAACTGCCTGGCCCTGGGCATTCCCTGTTTCACCTCTCCCCACGGGCAGGTGTTGAGCCTCCAGGCGGCGATCACCGCTGATCCCGCCCAGCGCTTCGCCCTCGACGTGCGTGCCGGACGGATTCAGGCCATTGGCGGCGATGGCGAGACAGCGGCCTCCTGGGATCTTGCGCTGGCGGGCGGGGCCCGGCAGATGCTGCTCAGCGGCCAGTGGGATGCCACCTCACAGCTGCTGGCCCACGACGTCGAGCTGCGTGCCACTGCCGCCCGTCTGCCTTACCTGAACGGCTTCGCCGCCGCCTGAATCCCGCGCCCCCATCGGCCGGAGCGGCGTGGAATCCGTCCGCACTGGCTTTGTGACGGTCGCTTGATTGTCCATCAAAGTGGGATCAGCGAGGCCCAAGGAGACCAACACATGGCTGCCCATCCTTTCCCCGCCTGGATTCGCTGGCTGCAGGGTGCCGCCGCGGGGGCGGTTCTCTTGGCGGGAGCTTCCCTGGCGGCTTCTCCCCTGCCGCCGACTGAGCCCGGCGCCACGCCCATTGCGCTGGCGCCGTTCCGTGCCCTCGCCCCCTGGCCCAGCTGCCGGGGCTGCGATCTGCGCGGCGTCGACCTGCGGGGCCGTCACTTGATCGGCCTGGATCTGCGCGGCGCCGATCTCAGCGGCGCTGACCTGCGCGGGGCCAACCTGGAGGGGGCCGACCTGAGCGGCGCCCGGCTGGTGGGCGCCCGCCTGGAGAACGCCACCCTCAGCAATGCCGATCTGGCCGACGTTGATCTGCGGGGAGCTGATCTGCGCGGGTCGGTGGCGATCCATGCCCTCTCACCCGGTGCCCGCACCGAGGGGATCCGCATCGCCGGTGCCGATCTCTACGGCAGTGATCTGGTGATCGGCGGCCCTGATGGCGGTCCACCGCCGCTGCCGCCCCTTCCCTGAACCGCTCGCCCTCCCTGGGCTCAGCCAGTGGTTTTAGAAGGGCCGCCGGCCCACATCACTGCCGGGGTGGACGGGCACGAACGGCACCCCCGTGCCGCTGAAGCTGAAGTCGTTGAGCTTCACCCGCACGCCACCCAGTTGTTCGTAGGGGCTGTAGTAGATGCTGAACTCATAGGCGCGTCGCTGCCACTTGAGCTCCACGTAGGAGCCCGTGAGGTCGCCGTAGTTGGGCGAACGCCCATCCACGTTGAAGCCGATGCCGCCGCTGAGCACCAGGGGGCCGTAGATCTGCTGGCTGAGGCCCACCCCGATGGTGGCCAGATCTGCGGCCCGATCAAAGCTGAACGGACTTAGTCCGTTGAGCAGGGTGCCGCCGCCGGTGATGGTGAGCTGGGTGTAATCCAGGAAGGGCTTGCTGAAATGGCCCAGGGTGAGGGTGGGGCCGGCCGAGAAGCTGAACTGGTTCTGGTGGTCCCCGGTGCCGTAGTAGGCCGCGATGACGGTGAGGTTGGTGTTGAAGGTGAGCCCAGGCACAATCGCGGTGCCCACGTTGCGGTAGGCCTCGGTGGCCGTGAGCGGCAGGGGCTTTCCGGTCCACACCGGCAGGGAGCTGTTGATGGCGATCACGCCGCTGCCACGCCAGAGATCAGTCAGGTTGGTGCTCTCGAACTGGTTGCCCTGGAAGCTGCCGACCCCCATCCGCCAGATGTAGCTGTTGCTCAGGCGCCCCCAGTTGGGCAACGTCCCGCGTTTTTCCAGGGAAACGCCATAGGCGGAGTAGATGTCCTGTTCTCCCAGGGAGCCGTTCCAGGTGCGGAAGCGGTAGGCCCCGAAGATCCGGGCGGTGCTGGTGCCGACCAGGGGCAAGCGGACATCCCGCTGGAGATCGCCCCAGCTGCGGGTGCCGTTGGCGAAGTTCTTGGGGTTGAAGGTGGAGATGCTCAAGTTGGCGTCGCTGGTGAAACCCAGCAGCGGCCCCGTGTAGTTGGCCACCAGGCCAAACAGATCAGAGAACTCGGCCGGCTGTTCGCTGGGGCTGGCACCGGCCGATTGGCCCGGGAGCACGTAGCTGTCGGTGGTTCCTAGGACAGCCCTGCGCAGGAGGAACTGGGGCTGAAGCGCAAGTTCTCCCGTGGAGCCGATCTTGATCGGCCTCAGCTGCCTGCCGATGAAGTTGCCGTCCCTGTCTTTGCCGTCGTTGCCAAGCACCCAGCGGTTCTCCACCTGCTGTTTCTTCTGGATGCGCTGGTTGCGGCTGACCGGGATCGGAAGCTGATCCTCAAGGATGAGGCGGTTGCGGTCGGAGCTGATCAGGATGTCGCCGTTGGGCTGCGTTCGGGCCACGACGTTTTCAGCATCCAGCCAGGTCTGGGCCGGGGTGAAGGGATCGTTGGTCATGCCGATGCGGTCGGCATGCCAGCCATCGGGTGTGATCGTGAGTTTGGCGGCCTGGAAGCGCCAGCGGCCCACGGTGCCGCTCACCAGTTTCTTGTTGGCGGCCGTGTTCTGGGACTGAATCTGGGCCGGGCGTACGCCACCGAAGGAAACCTCTGTGTCCGTTGAGGTGAAGACGCCGTTGCTGCCGGCGCCAAAGCGGCGACCGGCGGTGAGGCCCTGGCGCTGGGTGATTGAACCGATGCGCTGGTCGATGGTCTGGATCGCTTTGTAGCGAGCCGCTTCTTGCTCCTGGGGGCTGATGGGTTGGGTGGCCAGGCCCGAGCCGGGTGCGCTCGGAGTTGCGCTGGGGCCCTGGGCGTTTCCAGCCGCTGACGGCGGGCTGCTGGTGGGAGGCCCCATGGCCACCTGCTCAAGCGCATCGGCGAGGGTGAGCACCCGCCGGCGCTTGCCGCGTTCGGGATCCGGGCAGCCCAGGGGAGGGGCCAGGGCCACCTGCACCGGCCCTTTAGGGTTCGCATCACTGCCGAAGCGGTAACGCAGACCCAGCAGGTAGGCGTTGCTGCCCTCGCTCACACCGCCGTAGACCCCGAAGGCGCCCGAGCGGTGGTGAATCCGTCCCACCAGCGACCACTGGGGCGAAACCAGCGCCTCGATCTCGAAGCCCAGGTAATTGAGGAACTGGCTGTAGTTCTCTCGGTAGGTTTTTTCATAGAGGCTGTTCTGGCTCAGCAGGCTGACTCCCTGGACGAAGGCGACGCTGAGCCTGGGCAAGAGCCAGGCCCGGAAGCCGACGCCCAACGTGATTTCGCCGAACGCCTGGCCGGGGTTCTGGGAGAAAGGCACCGCCTGGTTGAAGCCACCGCCCCGGTCGGGTTCGGCCCGGTGGCCCATCAAGGTGGAGTCGAATTCCAGGGCGATCGGACCGGCTTTGTAGAGGCGGCGGTTGAGACCGACCCCCAGCAGGTATTCCGGCCGCATCCTTCCTTGGAACAGGAAGGTCTGGCCGAAGTTGGTGTCGATGGCCTGGCCGCCCCAGAGGGTGGCGGCCCAGGGGTAGGGATGCCAATTGGGCACCGGCGGCACCTTGGGGGGGCAGGCCATCGGCTGCTCCGGTCCCAGGGGCAGGCTGGGGATCGCCTCGAGATCGAAATCCTGCTTCGATTGCTCCAGATCGAGGTAGCCGTAGACCTCCTCGACCTCACCCCGCTGCTCGTTGAGGTTGTAACGCAGGCGGCTGGCCTGCAGGTATTGGTTGCCCCGCTGGAAACGCACCGTTCCGCTGGCATAGAGGCTGCCGCTGATCGAGTCGTATTCGACCCGATCAGCAAGGATGCGACCCCCCGCCAGCAGGGCCCGCACCTTGCCCGTGGCCACGGCCCGGTTGAGCAGGGTGTCGAGGGCCTGGGAATCGGCCGTGAGCTGGATTTCGGCGGGGAAGCTGTTGGAGGCGGTGCGCTCGTTTGCTTTCGTGGCGCCCCCGCTGGGGGCTGGGGTGTTGGGCTGCTCAGCGCTGGGGAGAGGCGGCAGCGGTGGCGGCCCCAGGGGCAGGGATGGCCCCGCATTCAAGGCTGGGGCGGGTTCCGCGCTCTCGGCGCCACCATCGCCGAGGTTTTCAGCGCGAACGCTGGGGGTGAATCCGACGCAGGCAAGCGTCCCAAGCAGGCCCAGGGCCAACCCAGCTGGAAGACGTTCGCTCACCAAGCCTGCCGAAACGGGGCTGATCCTCCCATGGCAACGACGGGAATCAAGCGTGCCCGGGGCGGGTGATCAGACCGGCCACGGGTAAGGAGCCGGCAGGGTTCAACGGACGCCGAGATTGTCTCAGTCTTCGAGGTCCTTACGGCTTGGGGTGCGGGTGGGATCGCTGGCCAGGAAGCCGAACACGAAGATCCCGATGAAGAAAAAGACTACGGAGTAAACCGAAACCTTGAGGGCGAGCATGGTCCGTCCGGCGGGTGACAGGGGGTGACAGGCGCCCGGTGGGGCCGGAACGACCCTGAGGCAGCGCCATCATCCTATGGCTCACCGATGACGGCATTGGATGGCTGAGGGCCCAGAGACGGTGCTTCACCCCTGGATTGAAACGTTTCGGTCACGGTCCAGCCGCGATCTCCATCCCCACTGGCGGGTGCAGCGCCCTGGCGGCCTGGAGTCGCTCGCCATCGACGACCCCTGGGGCCGGCGGCACCGGCCCGACTGGTTCGCCCGGGGCCTGATCATCTGGCCCCGCGGCGGCCAGGAGCTGCGGCTGAGCCAGCGCCTCCTCTGCCCGGAGCCCTGGCGGGCCTGGGGCCAGCTGCGGGCCCGCCTGGTGTTGCGTTGGTGGGCCGAGGCGGCCGAGCTGCGGGTCGACGGGGAGAGCGTGCACCGCGGCGATCTGTTCGACACCGCCTGCCGCTGGACCCTGCCCGAGCGCTGGTGGGCAGGTGAGCCCCTGGAGCTGGCGCTCACCCTGCGCAGCCCACTCCATGACGATGGCGCCTTGATCCAAAGCCGCCTCGAGCTCGAGCCCACGGGCTCAGGCGATCCCCACGGGGTGCTGCTGGCCCAGTCCCTGGAGCTCGTGGTCCTGCGGGCGGAGAGCGAGGGCACCCCAGGCCCACTGGCCGAGCGGCTGGCGGCCCTCGATCCAGCCTCCCCGTCCGAGCGGGCCGCTGGTCTGGAGCTCCTGCGTGAACAGCTCAGGGGGATGGCGCCCTCGCCTGCTGAGCCCGGGTTTCATGTGCTCGGCCATGCCCATCTGGATCTGGCCTGGCTGTGGCCGGTGGCCGACACCTGGCAGGCGGCGGAGCGCACCTTCCGCTCCGCCCTGGATCTGATGGAGCGCCATCCCCAGCTCCATTTCGGCCACTCCACCCCGGCGCTCTACGCCTGGTTGGAGCGCCACCGCCCGGCGCTGTTTGCGGCGATTCGCGCGGCGATGGTCGCCGGCCGCTGGGAGCCGATCAACGGTCCCTGGGTGGAAAGCGACTGCGTGCTGATCGCGACGGCCTCCCTCTGGCGCCAGTTCGAGGAGGGGCAGGCCTACAGCCGCTCCCGTTTCCCTGAGTGGGAGCCCTCCGTGGCCTGGCTGCCCGACAGCTTCGGCTTCGGGGCCGGTCTGCCGGCCGTGGCCGCCGCCAGTGGGGTGCGCTGGTTCTGCACCCACAAGCTGGCTTGGAACGCCACCAATCCCTTCCCCCATCGGCTGTTCCGCTGGCGCAGCCGTTGCGGCGCCGAGGTGCTCTCCCTGATGACGGCCCCGATCGGCACGGACGGCGATCCGGTGGCGATGGAGCGCTACCGCCAGAGCTGGCGGCGCTCCACCGGCCTGGAGACCGCCCTCTGGCTGCCAGGGGTGGGGGACCACGGCGGCGGCCCCACCGCCGAGATGCTGGAGCAACTGGAGCTTTGGCAGGGGCAACCGCTGGCGGCGCCCCAGCGCCACGGCAGCCTGCGCGCCTACCTGGCGGAGCTGGAGCCCCACCAGGCTCAGCTGCCGATCTGGCGGGATGAGCTCTACCTGGAACTGCACAGGGGCATCGCCACCAGCCGCCCTGATCAGAAGCGCCACAACCGCAGCCTGGAACGGCTGCTGCGGGAGGCGGAGTTGGCGGAGGCGCTCCGAAGCGCTGCGTCCCACGGCCCTGAGGGCCGTTCCGCAACGGAGGCCGCCGGGCGGGCCGAGCTCACGGAGGCCTGGCGCACGCTGCTGTTTCAGCAGTTCCACGACATCCTTCCAGGCACGGCGGTGCCGGAGGTGTTCGAGCAGGCCGAGCCCCAATGGCGTCAGGCCCGGCGCCTGGCGCGGCGCCAGCGGGATGGGGCCCTAGGGCGCTGGTTGGCGCCCCGACCCCGGCCGGTGGCGAACGCCTGGTGGCTGGTGCAGCTGCAGGCCCTGGGGGCCACGCCGCTCACCGTGCGCTTGCCCCGGGGCGACTGGCGCCTGGCCGATGGCTCGTCCCTGCCGCGGCAGCCGGCGCCATCCGGCGGCGACTGGGTGCAGCTGAGCGGGCCCCAGGGGGTGGCGGCACTGTCCCTGGAGCGCCGTTCCCTTGGGGGCCACCCAGAGCTTGCTGGTGAAGCCCCGGCGGCGATCGATGGTCCCGTGATCAGCCGCCCCGGCGGCATGGAGGGCCGCCACTGGCTCGGCAACGGCCTGGTGTCCGTTCAGGTGGGGCCCCAGGGGCTGGAGCAGCTCTGGAGCCAGCACGGAGTCGCCCAACTGGAGTCGCCCCTGGAGTGGCGCCGCTGGCGCGATCGCGGCGCCTTCTGGGATGCCTGGGATCTGGCCGATGACTACCGCGACCATCCCTTGCTGCTGGAGTGGGACGGTCCCCCCGAGCCCGTGGATCAGGGGCCCCTCTGCGCCGGGTTCCGTTGGCGGGGACGCTGCGGCGCCAGTGCCCTGCGGCTGGAGCTGCGCCTGCGGGCCGCCTGCCCCTGGGTGGAGCTGATCCTGGCGGTGGACTGGCGGCAGACCCATGAACTGCTGCGGCTTGAGCTGCCCCTGGCCCAGGGGGCCGAGCGCTGGGCGGCGGACACCAGCGGCGGCGTGATCGAGCGGCCCGCCGAGGCGCTGATGGCGCGCGAACGCAGTCGCTGGGAGCTGCCGGCGATCAGCTGGCTGGCGAGCCAGTCGGGCAACGCGGGTGGACTGGCGGTGCTGCTCGATGGCCCCCAGGGGGTCTCGGCCTCGGCGGAGCGGCTGGGGGTGTCGTTGCTGCGGGGGCCCACCTGGCCCGACCCGGGCGCCGATCGGGGCCATCAACGGCTGCGGCTGGCGCTGTTGCCGCTGCTCGGGAACTGGCGCGCCGGAGCGGTTCCCCAGCAGGCGGTGCGTTTCCGCGAACCCCTCTGGCTGCGGCCGGCCGGGCCCGGCTCAGGCCCAGGGAGCACAACGGACGATGGCCTGCATCTGGGCCACCCTGATCTGCAGTTGTTGGGGCTCAAGGTCGAGGGGCCATCGCCCCAGGGGCCCGTGCTGCTGCTCAGCGCCCAGAACCTGGGGCCCTGTCGTCGCTGGCTCGACCTGCCGGAGGGCTGGACGGTGCTGGAGCGGATCGCTGGCTTCCCTGGGCAGCACGGCGATTCGGCCGGCGATGGGCAGCTGCTGCGCCCCTGGCAGTTGGCCCGCTGGCGGATCCGCCGCTCGACTACCGCTTGAGTTCAGTCGTCGTGGTCGTCGAACGGGTCGGTCAGACCCTTGGAGGGGGGCCCGAAAGCCTGGTAGACCCCAAAACCCGTGAGACCCAGCAGCACCGCCAGCACAGCGAGGGCGATCGGAATGGCAGGGGAGCTATCCATGGACAATCTCAGGGGAAGGGAAGGGGCCGTGGGGTGCTGCCGTCCCGTCACAAGACCCGACAGCCACCGCCCTCCGGCGGCGTCTCGCCTACAGTACCGAGAACGATCCCCCGCCAGAGAGGACTGCGACGCCATGGCCCAACGCACCCGCCTGGGAGATCTGCTCCGCCCCCTGAATTCCGAGTACGGCAAGGTCGTGCCTGGTTGGGGAACCACCCCGGTGATGGGTGTGTTCATGCTGCTGTTCTTTGTCTTCCTGCTGGTGATCCTGCAGGTGTACAACAAGTCGCTGCTGCTCGACGGCATCACCGTCAACTGGAACCCGCTGGGCTGACGCCCGGCCCCCACCCATGAACATCTTCGGGATCGGCTTGCCTGAGATGGCGGTCATCGCCGCCATCGGTTTGTTGGTGTTCGGTCCGAAGCGCTTGCCTGAACTGGGCAAGACCCTGGGGCGCACCTTGAAGGGCTTTCAGTCGGCTTCGCGGGAATTCGAGCAGGAGTTCCGCCGCGCCATCGACACCGAGACGGTCGTTGCCGAGACTCTGGCGGCTGAATCCCTGGCCAGCGCCGAATCAGCCAGCGCCGAGGCAAGCACCGCTGACGCAAGCACCTCTAACGCAAGCACCTCTAACGCAAGCACGGGCGAGCTGGCGGCCATGGCCGGTGATCCCGATCTGAGTTCTGACGGCACCCCCGTCTCCAGCGCAGGCCCTTAAACACCGCCACTGGCTGGGTAACTCAGGCCCATCGCTCCTTTTGAGGGCTCTCCTGAAAGGTCCTGGTCTTTCCTCTTCGTCCATGGCATCTCCTGCGGCCGCGCCGCTCCAGCTGCTCGTCGGCCTCGGAAATCCCGGCTCCGACTACGAGGCCACCCGCCACAACGTCGGGTTCATGGCCCTTGAGCGGCTGGCCGCGGCGGATGGCGTGCGCTTTCGCTCCCAGGCCAAGCTCCATGGCCTGCTCGCCGACCTGCACCAGGGTTCCGGGCGCCTGCGGCTGCTGATGCCCCAGACCTTCATGAACGAGAGCGGCCGCTCGATCCGCGCCGCCCTCGACTGGTTCGATCTCGATCCCAGCCAGATGCTGGTGGTCGTCGATGACATGGATCTGCCCCTGGGGCGCCTGCGCCTGCGGGCCTCCGGCGGTGCTGGTGGCCACAACGGCCTGCGCAGTGCCATCGCCCATCTCGGCACCCAGGACTTTCCGCGTCTGCGCATCGGCATCGGTGCCCCGGCCCTGAACCCCGAAGAGCGCAAGGCGCGCACGCTGTCCCATGTGCTCGGCCGCTTCCAGGCCGCCGAACAACCGTTGCTGCGTGCGGTGCTCGATGAGGTGATCGCCGGCGTGGAGATCGTCCAGCGACTGGGGCTGGAGCGGGCGGCCACCCGCCTGAACAGTTTTCAGGTGACGGCCGGTGGCAATCTGGCTTCGGATTCGCTTCCACCGCGCTGAGTCGCCTTCCCGCCACCACCGCGCAGCTGCGCGTGCTGCACCAAAGCTTCAGCAGACGACTGCTGGAGGGCGAGGTCACGGCCGGTGGCTTCCATTGGACCTTCAGCTGGGCCTTCGATCGGGGCGAACTCAGCGTTGAGCCCTCCCTGGGGCGGGCTCTGATTCAGGACGCCCTGCTGCGCTTTCTGCTGCAGGCCGACTACCAGCTCGAGCCGGGAGGCGATTACGCCTTCACCGTGCGGGCACGCCTGTAACAGCTCGCCCGTCCGGGATCTGCCGCTCCAGGGGCCACCCCAGGTGACGCTCCAGCAGCAGCTGGGCCACCACGTCATCCCAATCCCGCGGTGGAAGACGCAGGCCTTCCGGCAGCAGGCGCCTCCAGGGGCCGGGAGGTTCCAGTTGCCAGAACCGGTGCCGCGCCGCCAGGGTGCTGCCGCGCTCATCCACCAGGATCACAGGCAGCAGCGGCGACAACCGCGCGCACCAGGCGCCACTGCCGGTGCCGTTGCCGAGCACCAGCGCTGCCAGCGGGTCCTCGGCCTGCCAGTGCTGGATTCGCTGCCAGCACTCCTCTGGTGGCAACACCAGGGCCTCGATCACCCGCCGCCTCGAGCCATCGGTGCGCACCAGACCGCACTTGCTGCGGCCTGGATCCAGGGCCGCCAGGGGGCCGCCATGGGCCCCGTCCGCCGGCGCAGGGGTCATGGGCGGGGAAGGCTGCGCACCGCCGGAGAGGGGCCGTCGATCCAGCGCAGGTCGACGGTGATCGGGTCGGCGATGTCACTGTTGCGGACGGACACGGTTTCCAGGCGAACGGCCAGGCCCGGGGGCCGCTCGCTCAGTTCCTTGCCCAGGCGGTTGAAGCTGGCCACGTCGAACTGCACGCCGTCGGCGAGGGAGCCCTGGCCCTGGGCGCGGGTGAAGGTGGCCGCCATCAGCAGATTCAAGCGACTGCGCACCTGCTCGGGACTGCGCTGGTCAGCCTCGACAACGGTGGTGGCCATCACATCGCCGCGGCGGATCACCTGGCGGTTGGGTCGCACGTCCGGGAAGGCCAGCACTTGCTGTTCGCCGCGCAGCACATTGGCGGCGGAAATGATGCTCACCACCCAGGATCCTGGTTTGGTGATGACACCCTGGAGCCGGGTGATCTCGCTGCGGGGCACCAGCAGGATCTGGCGATTGGCCACCTGGTCCGGCAGCACGCGCTGGTAGGCGACCAGGTTGGCCTGCCGCAGCAGCGCCTTGATCACGAGGGTGGCCTGGGAGGCGTTTTCCAGGTTGATCTTGGCTGTGGCCAACGGCTGGCCGCTGCTGATCACCACGTCCCCCCGGCGCAGATCGATCAACTTCGCTTCAAGCCGTTTCAGTTCCTTGGCGCCCGCCGCGATGCGCTGGTTCACCGTCGCAAGCTCCGCCTCGTTGCGCCGGATGTCCGCGTCCTTGGCCCGGATGTCCTGGCTGAGCAGATTGCGCTGCCGCTCCAGCTGGAGCCGTTGCCGCTGAAGCGGTTGCAGTTCGTTGCGCAGTTTCTGGGCGCGCTGGTCGGCCGTGGCCAGTTGCCCCTGGGCCTGGTGCAGGCCGAGCTCGGCCCGCGCGCTCGCCTGCTGGGCCCGGCGGATCTCCGCCTGGCTGCTGGCCAGATCCCTGCGGCTGTCCCGCAGCTTGCGCTCCAGCTGATCAAGCTGGAACAACCCAGTCCGCAGCCGCTCGCTGACCAGCAGCATCAGCCCCAGGGACACGGCGCTGATCAGGCTGCCGGTGAGCACCGTGATCAGCACCGCCGTGTTGCGGGGACGCAGGTTGAACAAGCTCAGCCGCGCCTTGCCCACGCGGCTGCCGAGGCGGTCACCGAAGGTGGAGAGCACTCCGCCGAGCACCAGCAGAGCCAGGATCAGCAGCCAGCCGGACACGGAACCAAGCGGAGGCTCTCAGTATCCATCCGAATCCAACCCAGCCGAATCGAGCGGGAACGAATCGAGCGGGACAGCGGCGGAGCTGGAGCCGGTGGGCTCAGCTGAACTTCTTGGCCAGGGCCACCGGATCGAACACCGTGATCTTCTTGCGGTCGATCTGCAACAGGCCGGCGTTGCGCAGGTCACCCAGCAGGCGGGTGATCGTGACCCGGGTGGAGCCGATCGCTTCGGCGATCGCCTGGTGGGAGAGGCGCAGGTCAATGGTGATCCCCTCGCTGCCGGGCACGCCGAAATCACGGCAGAGCACCAGCAGGAAGCTCACCAGCCGCGAAGACATGTCCCGGTGGGTGAGGGTTTCGATCATCGTCTCGGTCTGCAGGATCCGCGAGGAGAGGCCCTGGAGCATCAGCAGGCCGACGCTGGCGTCCACCTCGATCGCCCGGCGCACGGAGGTAGCAGGCGCTGTCACCATCTCCACCCGGGTGAAGGCCACAGCGTGATAGAAGCGGTCGGAGCGCTGGCCGGTGAGCAGGGACAGCACCCCGAACAGGCTGTTTTCCCGCAGCAGGGCAACGGTGATCTCCTCGCCCGATTCATAGACCCGTGAGAGGCGAACGGCCCCGCGCCGCAGCAGATAGACGCGCTCGGCGGGGTCACCGGGGAAGAAGATGGTTTTGCTGCGCTCCACCGTTTCCACGCTGCTGCCACTGAGCCCCCGGATCACATCCAGAAGCGTGGGGGTGGGGGCGGATCCAGCCGCGCCTGGGGAGGCCATGCCACTCGTTCCGGAGCTGGGACCGCTGCTATAGCGGCTGAAACCGCGGGTGGCGCCGACCATCAAGGCGGGGAAAGTGGTGAAAAGCTAAAGATCGCCCCTGGCTGCCCCTGTATCAACAGACACCATCGCTCCGCTGGAGGTTTCTGGCTCCTGGGTGCTGGTACGTGCGTTCGCGCTAGGGATGGTGTGCCGTTGCCTTGCCGGTGGGGCCGACACCGCTACATTCAGGGTCCGCCACCCAGGCCCGCCTGCCGCTGCACCCTCAGATTTCAGCTGCCGATCAGGGGCTCAGGCCCTCCAAGTCGCTGGCCACCTCGCTGGCCGCGGCGCCCCAGGCAGAGCGACACCGTGTTCCCCCTTCTGTGCCGATGACCGCCAGCCTGCGCAAACCCGGCCTCGACCACGGTGCCCCCCGTCCCCTGCGCAGCCTGCGGCTCGTGAGCCAGCAGGAAGGTCTGTTGCAGATCCACACGGCTCCGTTCCGCGGCAGCTTCGGCGGAGTGTTCAGCCAGGCGCTGCGCACCGCCGGCCTGGGCAGTCGTGTGCTGATCAGTCAGTTCCTCAAGGGGGGTGTGGAGCAGGGTCTGGGGCACAGCCTCTGGCTCTGCGGCCGCCTTCAGTGGTTGCGCCCCGATGTGCCCGGTTGTCTGGAGATCCCCCCCGCCAGCGAGCAGGAGCGTCAGGCGGTGCAGGAGGTCTGGGCGTTCAGCCGGGAGCAGTTGCTCGCCGGTTCGGTGGAGTTGATGGTGCTCGATGAGCTGGGGCTGGCGGTCGAACTGGGTTACCTGGAGGCCGCCGATGTGAGCGAGACCCTGGAGCGGCGCCCTTCGCATCTCGATGTGATCCTCACCGGGCCGTCGATGCCGCCGCCGCTGATGGCGATGGCCGACCAGGTCACCCAGTTGCGCCGGGGGAGCTGATGCTTAAGTGCGATCGCTGGATCAACGAACAGGCCGCCGCAGGCTTGCTCGAGCCCTTCCAGCCCACGCTGGTGCGCCATCTCGACCCTGAGAACCGGACGGCTCCGGTGCTCAGCTACGGCTGCTCGTCCTACGGCTACGACCTGCGGCTCTCGCCGAAGGAGTTCCTGATCTTCCGCCATGTGCCGGGCACGGTGATGAACCCCAAGCGGTTCAATCCCGCCAACCTCGAACCCGCCGCCCTGCACCAGGACGAGGACGGGTCCTATTTCATCCTGCCGGCCCACTCCTACGGCCTCGGTGTGGCCTTCGAGAAGATGAAGGTGCCGGCGAACATCACCGTGATCTGCCTTGGGAAGAGCACCTATGCCCGCCTCGGGATCATCGTCAACACCACCCCCGCCGAGGCCAGCTGGGAGGGCCACCTCACCCTGGAATTCAGCAATTCGTCCGGCGCCGATTGCCGCATCTACGCCAACGAGGGGATCTGCCAACTGTTGTTCTTCGAGGGGGATCCCTGCGAGACCACCTACAGCGACCGTTCCGGCAAGTACCAACACCAGCCGGAACGGGTGACCCTCGCCAAGGTCTGAGCGCAGTTCGCGCTTCGGGGGCGGTGTCATGGACGGGGTCTGCGCGCTTCATCCTCGCGGCGTTGCCGCTGCTACTGGCCGCCCAAGGTTCAGCCCAGGCCGCCGTGCCGCTCTCGGTGGATTACTCCGTCAGCCGGGTGGGCGCGAAGGTGTTGTCCGTGGTCGATGGCGACAGCTTGATGGTGGCGGTCCAGGGCAGGCGGCTCAAGCTGCGGCTGGCCTGCATCGATGCGCCTGAGCTCGCTCAGCCCCCATGGGGTGTGGCGTCGCGGGCGGCCCTGAGGGCGCTGTTGCCTCCGGGCAGCCCGGTCCTGCTCACGCCTCTGGGCACGGACCGCTACGGCCGAACGGTGGCCAAGCTGCTCAGCGAGCGGGGCAACGTCAACTGGATCCTGGTGCGGCGTGGTCAGGCCCTCGTCTACCGCCAGAAGCTCAGCCGTTGCGATGCGAAGGCCTTTCTCTCAGAGGAACGGCAGGCCCAGCGCCAGGGGCTGGGGGTGTGGGGCCCGCCGCGGCTGCCGATCGCCGCCTGGGAACGCCGCTGGTGCCGCCGACAGGGGGGAGGTTGCTGAGCTAGCTCGGCCATGGCCCGTCTTGGCCCGCTCAGGGTGCCAGCCGCGCCTTGTGCAGCCGATTCTTCTCGTACCAGGCGGCAATCTCCGGGGCCCAGGCCACGAAGTGGGGCCAGAGCAGGTCGCAGAGCTGGCGGATCTCCTCCTGGGCGTCGAGCTTGGCCCGCAGGTCCATGAAGTGCAGGAAGGCCCGCAGGCTGAAGCTCACCACGAAGTGCTGGCGGTAGTCGAAGGGCAGGATGCCGCGGGCGTGCTCCTCGGCGAAGCCCGCGTCAAGCAGGTCGCGGTAGCGCTCGGCGGCGGCGCGGCAGAGCGCCAGATCCTTGGCGCGCTCCTCGGCCGTGTAGGCGTACTTCTTGCCCTGGCGGTCGCTGTAGCTGCCCACGGGCCGCAGGTAGAAGACCTCCTCAAGCTCCAGCTCCCCGTTGGCGGCGCGGCGGATGCGATCGCCGGTGTAACGCATCGACTGCACATCGAAGCTCACACCCACCCGGTGGGTGCGGGCCTGCTGCATCACCGAATGGGGAAACCAGCCGACGTTCAGCACGATCTGCCCGTGTTCCAGGGGGCCGTAGTGGCCGCGTTCGCCCCCCAGCAGCCGCTTGACGCAGATTTCCCCAGCCCGGGTCTCATCGGGCCAGTTGGCTCGGTCGGCCGCCACGAAATCCTCGGAGTAGTCCTGGTGCATGGCGGCGTAGACGCACTGCTGGGGGTTGGGGGTGGCGGCGATCAGCTCGACCCGAAAGCGGTTCATGGCGGGGGAACGGGTGGGCTTGAGCGAAGCACGGGGCCTTTTTAGCGGCAGCAATCAGCCGTGGCTGCGGGGACCGGTAACGGCCGCGGTGGCGCCGCCGCCGGCCAGGGGGCTGGTGCTGCCGACGCCGGCCAGGCGGGGCAGGGGGGTCTGGGCGATCAGGGCACCGGTGAGGGCGTCGAGTTCCCCTCGGCTGCGGGCACCCAGGGAGCGTCCGATCGGTTGACCGTCTCGATCGAAGAGTTCCAGCTGGGGAATGCCGTTGACCTCATAGCGCTCGACCTCGCCCTGCCAGCGAGGGTTGTCGACGTTGAGCAAGACCACATCCAGTTCGCCGTGGTGATGATCTTCGATCGCCTCCATGGCCGGAGCCATCGACCGGCAGGCCTCACACCAGTCGGCATAGAACTCCACCAGGGTGGGCCGTCCGTCGCTCAGGGCCACGGGCAGATCGAGCGACAGGCGGGCCAGGCGCTCCAGGGGTGCTTCCCGGCGCAGACCCCCTTGGAAGACGAACACCACCACCGCCAGCAGGGCGGCGATCAGCGCCAGCAGGATCTGCTCCCGTCGGCCCAGGGAGGCGGTGGCGCCGGTCGCTGGGGAGGGGGAAGGGTCGCCGGACACGGTCAGCGGAAGATGGACAGGACTGCACTCTGGCAGCGCTAGCCTCGTTGCGACGGGTCGAACCGCGTGAAACGCCGCCTCACCCTTCATTTCCCCCGCCAGGCGGTGCACCAGCCGATCACCTATCGGTTGGCGGTCGATTTCGACATCGCCGCGAAGATCCTGCGCGCCCAGGTGGCCCCGAACCAGAGCGGCACCATGGTGGTGGAGCTCTCCGGCGACATCGACGAGCTCGATGCGGCGGAGCTCTGGCTGGAGAGCCTGGGCCTCGGCCTGAACCGGGCCCCCGGGGAGATCCGCGTCGATCCAGCCCGCTGCGTCGACTGCGGCATCTGCTCGAGCGTCTGCCCCAGCGGCGCCCTCAGCAGCCGTGCCCCGAGCTGGCAGCTGCACTTCGACGCCAAAATCTGCCTGGTGTGCGAGCAGTGCATCCCCAGTTGCCCGCTGGAGGCCATTGCTCTGGTGCTGGATCGGCCCGCCGCCGATACGGTGCTGCCTGGAAGCCGAAGGCCCTGAGAGACGACGGCCCTGAGAACGATGCTCCGCTACCTGACCCTGCCGATCCGGGCGCCGATGACGCTGCTGCTGGTGGCGGTCAGCATCTACATGGGGGCCCACTGGATGGCGGCCCATCAGTCCTACCAAGGGAACGGGGCCGAGGAGGCTTGGCTCGCCTACACCGTCTACTGGCCGATTCAGTGCCTGCAGACCCTGGTGGTGGTGATGGTCTGCGCCATGCCGGATCAGCTGTTTCGTCAGCTGTCGCTGTTGATGGCCACCAGCAAGGCGATCACCCTGGTGGTCACTCTGCTGTTGGTGATCACCGGAGGGCTCTACTTGCTCCACCTCAACGTGCTGGCCGATGTGGTGATCCTGGCCTGTTCGGTGCTGCTGGCCCGCCTGGACCTGATCCGGCTCCGCGTGGTGCCACCGCCGTTGCTGGGGGCCCTGGCCCTGAGTCTGCTGGTGCTGCTCGGCATGGGCCTTGGCGCCCATCTGCAGGCCGAGAACCTGATCCGAATCGGCTAGCAGGCGGGTTCGCGGCCGCGTCGCAGGTAGCTCCAGCGGTTGCCCAGCACTTTTTTGACGTACAGCCGGGTTTCCGGGTAAGGGATGGCCTCCACCCAGAGTTCGGGATGCCGTTGCAGCAGGGGCCCGAGCCAACCCTGGACGGCGCCGGGGCCAGCGTTGTAGCTGGCTACCGCCCGAATGGGATCGCCCCGCCACAAGGTGAGCAGTTGCCGTAAGTAGCGCGCCCCCAGGGGCACGTTGATGTCGGGCTGCTGGAGGGCCTCCAGGCTAAGTGGCTTGCCGGCCAGCTCGGCGGCGGTCTCCGGCATCAGTTGCATCAGGCCGACGGCACCGGCGGCGGAGCGCACCGCCGGCGTGAACCGGGATTCCTGCAGGGACACCGCCAGCAGCAGCGCCGGATCCACCCGCTCGCGCTTGCCCGCGCCTAGGAACAGGGGCGCGAAGCGCACCGGGTGGAGGTCCTGATCGAACCCCTGCCGGCTCTGGCAGCTGCCGGCGGGGAGCATCAGGTGGGCCTGCTCCAGTTGGGCCAGGCCCGTCCAGTCATCGCCCACCCCCTGCCGCAGCCGCCCCTCCACCACCAGCGCTTCGGGCTGAAGGGTAGGCCGGTTGCGGCGCTGGTTCCGCCAGCGCTCCCAGGTTTCCAGGCGTTGATCCAGCCGCCAGAGCTCATCCAACTCGGCATCGCCGCTGGTCAGCGGGCGCCAGGGGGGCGGCGTGAGCGCGCTGAGGGCCGGTGGATTCGCCGCCCCGGCCTGGCCCAGTTGCAGGGCCGCCCGCCAGCCGTAGTAGCCGCTGGGGGCGGAGCTGAGCAGCCGCTCCCAGACCCCCCGGGCCGCCGCTTCCTGGCCCAGCTGCCGCTGGGCGTAGCCCAGCCAGAACTGCTGGCGGGCCGCCAGGGGAGCGGCCAGCTGCGCTGGATTCAGAGCGCCCAGCAGCTCGGCGGCCTCGCGCCACTGGCCCTTGAGCAGCCGTCCCCGGGCCAGCTCCCACTGCAGATCCCAGCTGGCGGGATCCCCGGGCCAGCGCTGCAGCACCGCCCGCCAACTGCCTTGATGCTGGAGCACCAGGCGCGCCTGCACCGGGGCTGTGGCCCGCAGCGGCGCGGGCAACTGGGCCAGCAGGGCCAGGGCCTCAGGTCGCGGCTGCTGGCTGAGCAGCCGGCTGGCTTCGAGGGCTTCTGGCGCCTGCGGCCAGCGCTGGGCCAGCTCCAGCAGCCGCTGCTCTGCTTTCTGTTGCTGGGGCCCATCACCCTTGAGCAGGGCCGCTGCGAGGCTGAGGGCAACGGCGGAATCGCCCAGGCTCGCCCCGCCCAGGCAGTCTAGGGCGGCGGCGCCATCCCCCAGCTCCGCGAGGGCCAGGGCCAGCGTTCGCCGCTGCTCGGGTGGTGGCGGCGCAACGCCCTTGACGGCACAGGTGCGCCGCAGGCGGGCTTCTGCGCCAGGCCAGCGGGGACCCCAGCGCGCCAGGTGCAGCGTGCCCAACCTCTCCTGGTCGATCGCCGGACCCAGCTCCAGGGCGCCGGCCAGGGCGGCCGGGTGCGCCGGGAAGCGGCGCAGCAGATCGAGCCGCTGGGCGGGTGTCCGCCGGCCGAGGGCGTAGAGGGCGTCGGCGCTGGCGGGATCCCGGGGGAAGCGCCGCAACAGCTTGCTCCAGAGGTCGTCGGCTTCGACGCCGCGGCCGCGGCGCTCGGCCGCCAGGGCCTGCCCCTTGAGGACCACCGCCGCCAGCATGTCCGGGCCCCAGCCCTGGCCCGCCAAGAGCTGGTACTGCTCGTCGGGGTTCCCCTTGACCCGCTCCACCAGCAGCAGGCTGGCCTCCCGGCGCCGCTGCGGGTCCACCTCCCCATGGCGCACCCAGCTCAGTTGAGCGCTCGAGCTGGCGGGGGTGAGCTCCGGTCGTTGCTGCAGGGCCCAGCGGCCCGTGAGCAGCAGCGCCAGAGCGCCCGCGCAGCTGAGGGCGATCAGCAGGGGACCCTGGCACTGGGCGGCGGGGGCGGGCGGTTCGCTCACGGGGTCTTGGCGGTGTTGGCATTCTGGGGAGCAGCGATCAAGCCTCGATGCGTCTGCCCACGGCCTTGATCGATCGTCTGCCCCCCTGGCTGGGCAGCCTGCCCGGCGCCCACCAGCGTCGCCGCGCCCTGATGGTGCTGGTGGCCGCGGGTCTGGTGCTGTTGTTGCGCTCCTGGTGGCCGCTGCTTCTGCTGCCCGGCTGGGTGGTGGGCGGCCTGCTGCTCTGGGCGGTGATCGAGTTGCTGCGCTGGGCCTGGTGGCCCCGGCGCTGGCGTTGAGTCGCCTTGAGGGTCCAGCGCTGGCGTTGAGTCGCTTTGGGGGCTCCGGCGGGTCGGCTTAGCCTCATCGCCAACCGAGCCGCCGCGATGCCCGATCTGCCCCCCCCGCCGGTGGGTCCCCCCCTGGGACCGGCCGTCGCGGGCTTCGGCACCGACGGCATCCGCGGCCGGGTGGGCACCCAGCTCACCCCCGCCCTGGCCCTGCAGGTGGGCTACTGGTGCGGCCAGGTGTTGCCGCCCCAGGGTCCGGTGGTGCTGGGCTCCGATTCACGCACCAGCGGCCCGATGGTGGTGGCGGCGCTGAGCGCCGGACTGAGCGCGGCCGGGAGGGAGGTCTGGGATCTGGGGCTCTGCCCCACCCCGGCGTTGCCCGGCACGATCCGGCGCCAGGGGGCGGCCGGTGGCCTGATGGTTTCCGCCAGCCACAACCCCCCCCACGACAACGGCATCAAGGTGTTCGGCGCCTCCGGCGCCAAGCTTGATCGCTCGCAGCAGCAGGCGATCGAGGCCGGCCTGCGGGGGGAGTCCAGCGCCGTGGTGGTCCCTCTGGCGGAGCTGAGCTGCGGCGCCTTGCGCGACCGCCGCGACCTGCTGAGCGACTACCGCGAGGCGCTGATCGCCAGCGCCTGTGGCCGGCAGCTGGAGGGGGCGAAGATCGTGCTCGACCTCTGCTGGGGCTCGGCCACGGCCTGCGGCGCCGAGGTGTTCGAGGCCCTGGGGGCCGACCTGACGGTGCTGCACGGTGTTCCCGATGGCCGCCTGATCAATGTGGGCTGCGGCAGCACCCACCTGGAGGCCCTGCGGCGGGCCGTGCTGGAGCGGGGGGCGGCGATGGGCTTTGCCTTCGATGGCGACGCCGACCGCATGCTGGCGGTGGACGGCCGGGGCCGGGTGGTGGATGGCGATCAGATCCTCTACCTCTGGGGCGGCGCCCTGCTGGAGGCGGACCAGTTGCCGGACAACCGGCTGGTGGCCACGGTGATGTCCAATCTGGGCTTCGAGCGGGCCTGGGAGCAGCGGGGTGGGGTGCTCGAGCGCACCGCCGTGGGCGATCAGTACGTCCATGCCGCCATGGAGAGCTCCGGCGCGGCCCTGGGCGGGGAGCAATCGGGTCACATCCTCTCGGCCCGCCACGGCATGAGCGGCGATGGGCTGCTCACGGCCCTGCAGGTGGCCACGCTGATCGCTGGCAGGGGAGGCTCCCTGGCCGACTGGCTGGACACCAGCTTCAGGCCCTACCCCCAGATCCTCTTGAACGTCACCGTTCCCGATCGCCAGCGGCGCCAGCAGTGGCAGAGCTGCGAACCCCTGCGCGCCGCCGTGGAGCAGGCCGAGGCCTCGATGGCGGGATCCGGACGGGTGCTGGTGCGGGCCAGTGGCACCGAGCCCTTGCTGCGGGTGATGGTGGAGGCCGCCCAGCAGCGGGAGGTGGAGCACTGGTCACGCCACCTGGCCGAGTTGGCCGATGCGAGCCTCAACCGCAGCTGAGCAGGGCAGCGGCCACCTGCAAGGCCCCCGCCAGGGCATCGCCCCTGGGTTCCCTGAGCCGTGCGGCGGGCAGGGCGCTCTGAAGTGCGGCCGCGAAACGGTCCCTCAGCTGATCGAGGTGCGTCAACGCCCCCCCCGTGGCGAACACCGCCGGGGCCGTGAGTTCCAGGCGCTCCGCCACCCCGCTGACCAGCTCCACCAGGGCGTTGGCGGAATGCTGCACGATGCGGGCCGCATCGGGATCACCGCCGGCCGCCAGCCGGTTCACGGCCGGGGCGAGGCGGGCAAAGCCGGCGGGCGCAAAGCCGGGCGCCACCACCTGGGCTTTGATCCACTGGCCCGTGATCGCGGCCCCGGTGATCCCCTCGGCGTCCGCCAGGGCCGCCCAGAGACGCGCGCGCAGGGCGCTCTCCGGCAGGCGCCCGTCGGCCATGCGCAGGCTCAGGGCCAGGCCATCGCGGCCCAGATCCATGGCTGATCCGGCCCCATCCAGTTGCCAGCCCCAACCGCCACAGCGGTGCTCGCGGCCCTGGCCGTCCTGCCCCAGGGCGATCGAGCCCGTGCCGCTGATCACCAGGATGCCGGCCCCGCGGCCGCAGGCCCCCAGCAGGGCCGTGCGCTCATCACCGCTGGCCCGCACCCGCTCGAGCGGCAGTCCAAGGGCGGTGGCGATCAGGGTCTGGCCTTGTTGCTCCAGGTCGGTGCCCGCTTCGATCCCGCTGGCGCCGGCGGCGGCGGCGCCCAGGGCCAGGGACGGCCTGGAGCCGTTCCCAAGGGCGGCGCGGGCGGCGCCGTAGCTCGTGCGCAGGGCGGCCAGAAAACGCTCCTCGCCGCCGCTGGCCGCAAGATGGCTGACCCCCGGACCCTCACCGCTGGCCACGGGCTGGATCCCGCCGTCTGCGGCCACCAGGGCAAGCCGGCAGCTGGTGTGGGTCTGGCCGGCGTCGAAGCCGGCGATCAGGTTGGCCATGGGCCCAGGTCGGCAAAGGAAGGCGGCGGGCCGCTCAGGTCTCCCGGGGTGAGCGGGCCGTGACCGCCAGGGTGGCCAGGCAGAACCAACCGCTGAGCTGCACCTCCGGGCGGAAGAAGATCGTGTCGGCGATGCCCTGCACCCCCAGGCCCGCGATCGCCGCCAGGGCCGCCAGGGCGGGCAGGGCGAAGGCCGCCTCTCCCTTGAGCTGAGCGAGGGCGAGGCGCACACTGGTCCAGAGCAAGCCCAGCACCGCCACCAGCCCGGGAAGGCCCCCTTCCACCAGCAGTTCCAGGGGCACCGAGTAGGCGCTCAGGGCGTTGAACTTGGGCTGCTGATACAGCGGATAGATCGCGTTGAAGGCCTTGTTGCCCGGGCCGATGCCCAGCCAGGGCCGGTCGTTGATCATTTCGATCACCGCATTCCAGACGTTCACCCGGAAGTTGTTGGAGCTGTCCTCGCGGCCCACCACAAGGCTGAGCAGACGAATCCGCAGCGGTTCCACCAGGGCGACTGCCACCACCAGGGCCGCCACCGCCAGCAGCAGCAGCAGCAGCGGCAGCAGGCGCCGCCAGAGGGGCGGCCAGTGGCGGGTGGCGCGCAGCACCAGCAGCAGGGCGATCACCCCGAGGGCGGCCACCATGCCAAGCCAGCCCCCACGGCTGTAGCTCAGGTAGGTGGCGGCGGTGCCCAGCACCAGGGAGATGAGGGCGAACAGGCGCGGGGCGGGCCTCTTCCAGCGCATCAGGGCCACCACCGCCAGGGGCAGGATCGGCAGCAGGTAGCCCGCCAGCAGGTTGGGGTTCTCCAGGGGTCCGTAGATGCGGATCGTGCCGTCGGCCACGGAGTTCGGGTCGGCCCAGCGGGCCAGTTCACCGGTGTCGCCGTAGAGCTGACGGATCCCGATCACAGCGGATGTCAGCTGGCCCGCCAGCAGGGCCGCCACGATCCGGTCCCACCAGATTGGCGCCTCCGCCAGCAGCTGGCGCATCAGCGCATAGACCCCCAGGTAGCTCACCAGCTTGAACAGCCCCTGCAGGGCTTCCTTGGGCACCGGCGAGAAGCCGGTGGCGAGCACGCTCACCCCGAGCGCCAGCAGCAGCCAGCCACTGATCGCTCCGATCGGTCCGGGCGGGGTGCGCAGGGCCCAGAGCACCCAGATCAACCCTGAGGACAGGATCAGCAGGCTCAGCCCACCGCGGGTGACCAGGGGCATGCCCGCCATCAGGGCGCAGAGCACCAGGCCGGCCACGGTGGGCAGCTGGCGGGCCAGGGGGCCAGGGGCGGATCCGGCCAGCAGCCCCTGCCAGCGCATCAGCCAAGGAACGGGAGCGGGAGCGGGGGACATTCAGGCGCCGGCTGGGACCACGGCGGCCGAAGCTGCCACGGGTAGGGCCGGATTATCGGCGGCCTCGCGCGCCGCCTCCAGGGTGGCCAGGTCGCAAAGGGGCTGGCCGTTGCGGCGGTAGAGCACCCGGTAGACGGGCAGGCCCTGGGCGAGCACGTGCCGTTCCCGTTCGGTGGCCACCGGCAGGGGGTTGTCCTGGCGCCAGGGACGGGGGTCGCCGGCGGGGCGATCGAACCAGCCGCTGGTTTCGCACAGGGTCACCATCGGCTCGATCACGGCAAGCACATCGCTTTGCAGGAACAGCTCTCCCGCCGTTTCGCCCCCCTCCAGGGCGGCGGCGAAGGCGCGCAGCAGCGCCGGCTGCAGCACCCGTCGTTTGTGGTGCCTTTGTTTGAACCAGGGGTCGGGGAACTGCACACTGATGCCCCGCAGCAGGCCGGCTGGCAAGGCCCCCAGCCAATCCTGGAGGCTGACATTGGCGTTGCAGAACAGGATGCGCAGGTTGGTCAGGCCCAGGGCGCGGCGATCCGCCTCAGCGGCCGTCACCAGAGGGCGGCGGATCTCCACGCCCAGAAAATTCCATTCCGGATGGCGCTGGGCGATCTCCAGCAGGAAGCGCCCGCGGCCGCAGCCCACATCCAGGTGCAGCGGTTGATCCGGAGCCGCGAACAACTCCACCGGGGGCGGCAGGACCAGGGGCTGCTGGTAGAGAAGGCCCAGGGGGTTGACGTGCTGGCGCACCATCGGCTCAGGGCTCCGGAGTGGGCTCGTTGACCAGAAAACCCCAGCTGGCGGTGTAGCCGTGCAGCTGGGTGCTGCCCGCCAGGGGGCCGATCTCGCCATTGCAGAAGGCACCGACGATCGGCAGACCCGCGAACAGCTCCCGGGCCACTCCCACATCCCCGTCGGGATGGCCGTAGAGACCCTGGCCCCGGCCCAGGCAGGCGAACAGCAGGGCCGCCAGCGGCTGCGGCGCCCGTTGCTGCTGGCGCATCAACAGCTGCTGGAGCTCCTGGCGGGAGGCGGCGGCATCCCGGAGCTGGAACTGCACCTGTTGGCCCACGCGCATGCGCTCCGCCACCGCCACGGCGCCATTGCGCGGATCGACGCCGATCAGGTTGCGCACCAGGAAGGCCGCTTCAGCCTCGCGGTCACCGTTCTCAAGGCCACCACCCTCGAGGCTGAAGGCGTTGCGGGCCACCCCCAGGAAGAGGGAATGGCGTGCCAGTTCCCGCTCGCTGGCGGTGAGGGATTCGAGGATCGTCTGCAGGCAGGCCACCGGTGTGTTGCGCTGGTCACCGGCACTGAGCTGCAGCACCACGTTCCGCTCCGCCCGCTCCACCTCGAAGACCGGCCCGATCGGCCGGCAGCCCTGGGCCACCACCGGATCCAGCCGCCAGGCCCCACCGATCAGACAGCCCACCGCGCCGGTGAGCACGCGGTCACCGAGGAACAGGGAGCCATGGTCGGCGCTGTGGTGACCGGCGATGCCACCCACCTTGGCCAGACCAGGAAAGGCGTAGTCGAGGCCATTGATCAGGTCGTTGAGGCCCGAGCTGGTCGGGTCCACGAACAGCAGCATTGAGCGGGCTGCGCCCGGGTCGGCCCCCACCCAGTCGATCCAGGGCTGGGCGGCCCCGTCCAGGTCGGGAAGCTTCTCGGTGTCGAGGGCGAAGGGCTGCAAGGCAACGCCGGGGAGCCGCAGCAGCGTCACCCCGAGGGCGCTCTGCTGCTCCAGCTCGTGGCTCGCTCCAGCGGCGTCGGTGACCACCACACCGGCCCCGGCGCAGCCGATCCAGTGGCGGGCGTGCAGGTGGGCGCGCAGCAGCGGCAGCAGCCGAGGCAGGTCGCTGGCGTAGCTGGTGGAGCAGAACACCAGGGCGAGGTCGGCGGGCCGCTCGGCGCTGAAGGCGCGGCTGTCGAGTTCGCGCACCACGGCCCCCACGGCCGCCTCCAGGGAGGCGTCGCTGGCGGTGGCGGTGCGGCAGAGGGCCGACTCACCATCCGGTCGCCACCAGGAAAGCAAGGGGAACGGAGCCATGGTCGGACCCTACTGCTGCAGGGCACAGCAGATAATGACGCCTTGTTGAACCAGCTCTGTGCCGGATCTGCTCTACCGCTCCCTGGTGTGGCTCGACTACCGCCTGGCGGTGGTGTTCACCCTCGGCCTGCCGTTGGTGCTGCTGATCTGGGCCGCCGTGCGCCGGGAGGGGGCGATGCTGCGCCTGCTGACCATCTACTGGAAGGTGGCCAGCCTGCTGGTGGTCACGGTGCTGCTGATGACCGACGGCAAGCCCCTGGGCTATCTGCTCGGGGTGGTGGCCCAGCTGCTGATCATCGCCTCGCTCTGGTTCTGGGTCGACATCAACGAGGAACTGGCTGATCTGCCCCCCTGGCGCCCGTTGCCGTTCACCGTTCGGGCCTGGCGCTGGGGGCTCACCCTGTTCGCCCTGATCGGAGCGGGTTTCAGCTCCACCGCCCTGGGCTGCGCCTGGGGTTCGGTGTCGCGGCCCGCCTGCCAGGTGTGGCTGGAGGCGCCCAAGGGGCTCAATGTGGGCCTGGCGCGGCTGTTCGATTTCGTCTTCGGGGCCGATTGGACCCCGTCCTTCGCGGTCTTCGTGGGTTACATGGGCCTGGTGGCCTACCTGGTGGGCCTGCTGCAGTGGCTGCTGGTGCGGCTGCCCAAGCAGGGGCGCGTGGCCGGGGAGTTCTGATGCTTGGGGCCCTGGAGGCGATCAGCCGCGAGCATCCCCATCGGGTGCTGCGCCTGCGGGGCACCCTGCCCGCGGCGGACGACGGGGCGAGCGAAGCCTTCGAGCTGCTGATCTTCCGGGGCTTCTCCAGCAGCGTCACCCATCCCACGGCCTTCGATCCTGACCAGCCGGCCCTGCCGGGGGCCGCAGAGATCACCGCGGCCGAGCTGCTGGAAGGCCCCCTGCGGCCTGGGGCGGAGCGAATTCTGGCGGGTCCCGTCGCAGCGGAGACGTTTCTCGATCCGGCGGCCTGGCGCTAGGGCCGCACGTCAGTCCGCCCCGCCGGCCAGCACCCCGACGCAGCGGCCGCAGAGCAGGGGATGGGCGGTGTGCTGGCCCACGTCGGGTTCGATGTGCCAGCAGCGCTCGCATTTGTGGCCTACCGCGCGGGCGATGCGCACGCTGAGGCCCGCTTCGGTGGCTTCGGCCAGGGGGTCGGCCAGGGGCTCACCGCCCACCTGCAGCTTCGACACCAGCAGCCAGTCGACCAGGTTGTCCACCTCCGGGTGGGCACTGGCCTCCAGCACCGCCAGGGCCACCCGCCAGGGCTCTCCCGCTGCGCCGGCAGCGGGCTCCAGCTGCACCCGTGCTTCCAGCGAGGAGCCGATTGCCCCCTGGGCGCGGGCGTCTTCCAGTTGGCGGTTCACCTGGGCGCGCAGCTCCCGCAGCGGTGTCACCGCCGCGCCGCCCTGATCATCGCTGCTCCGCCAACCGTCGGGCACCAGGGGCCAGCCTCGATCGAACACGGAACGCTCCGCCACCGGGTAGGGCAGGTTCTGCCAGATGTCCTCGGCCATGTGGCAGAGCACCGGTGCGATCAGTCCCGCCAGCCGTTCGACCACCAGGGCCAGCACCGTCTGGCAACTGCGGCGCCTGAACGCCGCCGCCCCGCTGACGTAAAGGCGGTCCTTGGCGATGTCGAGGTAGAAGTTGGAGAGGTCGACGACGCAGAAGTTCTGCAGCGCCTGGAAAAAGCGGTAAAACTCGAAGCTCTCGAAGTGACCGCCCACCTCATCGATCAGCTGGGCGGTGCGTTGCAGCATCCAGCGGTCCAGCAGGGGTAGGTCCTCGATCGCCACGGCATCACCGCCTTCGCTGACCGGTCGCGGGTCGAAGTCGTGCAGGTTGCCGAGCAGATAGCGAGCCGTGTTGCGCACCTTGCGGTAGACATCCGCCAGCTGCTTGACGATTCCCGGCCCCAGGGGCACGTCGGCGGAGTAGTCCACCGAACTCACCCACAGCCGCAGCACATCAGCGCCATAGGCAGGCTCCTGCTTCTCGTTCTTACCCCCCTCGACGAGCACCGCCGGATCGACGACGTTGCCCAGGGATTTGCTCATCTTGCGCCCCTTCTCATCGAGGGTGAAGCCGTGGGTGAGCACGCGCCGGTAGGGGGCACAGCCGTTGACGGCCACCGAGGTGAGCAGGCTGGATTGGAACCAGCCCCGGTGCTGGTCGGAGCCCTCCAGGTAGAGGTCGGCGGGGTAGTTGAGGCCCTCGCCCAGGCCACGGCCGTCGTGGAGGCCCCCGAGCACACCCGCCCAGGAGGAGCCGGAGTCGAACCACACATCCATGGTGTCGGTGCCCTTGCGCCACTGCTCCGCTTCGGCGGCCCGATCCGGCGGCAGCAGCTCGGCCTCGCCCCGCTCCCACCAGACATCGGAGCCGTGCTCGGCAATCAGTTGTTGCACGTGGGCGAGGCTGGCCTGATCGAGCAGCACCTCCCCGGTGCTGCGGTGATAGAAGACCGGGATCGGCACCCCCCAGGTGCGCTGACGCGAGATGCACCAGTCGCCCCGGTCGCGCACCATTGCCTCGATGCGGTTGCGGCCGCTGGCCGGCAGCCACTCCACCTGCTCGATCGCGGCGAGGGCCTGGGCACGGAAGCCCTCCACCGAGGCGAACCACTGTTCGGTGGCCCGGAAGATGGTCGGTTTCTTCGTGCGCCAGTCGTAGGGGTAGCGGTGGGCGTAGCGCTCCTGCTTGAGCAGGGCGCCGGCGGCCTCGAGGGCCTCGATGATCGTGCCGTTGGCGTCTTTGAGCACGTTGAGCCCCGCGAAGGGGCCGGCCTCTTCGGTGAGGGTGCCGGCCTCGTCCACCGGGCAGAGCACCGCCAGGCCGTACTTCTTGCCGGTGTTGAAGTCGTCGACGCCGTGGCCGGGGGCGGTGTGCACCAGCCCCGTGCCGGTTTCGGTGGTGATGTAGTCGCCTCCGAGCACCACCGGGCTGTGACGTTCCAGCAGCGGATGGCGGTAGTGGATCCCCTCGAGCTCGGCGCCCTTGAGGGAAACGATCGGCTCCAGTTCAAGGCCCAGCACGCCGCGAAGGCTCTGCACCAACTCAGCGGCCACGATCAGCTGGCGGGCTGATCCAGCGCCTGCGGCATCGCCCACCACCCGGCAGACGGCGTAGTCGAGGGCGCCGTTCACCGACACCGCCAGGTTGGCAGGCAGGGTCCAGGGGGTGGTGGTCCAGATGGCGACGGCGAGGGCACCGGCCTCGGTGGCGACGCCGGCAGCCGCCAGCTTTGAGCCCAGTGCCGCCGGCACCGACGTCACCGGAAAGGCCACGTAGACGCTGGGGGAGGTGTGGCCGTCGGGATACTCCAGCTCGGCCTCGGCCAGGGCGGTGCGGGAACTGGGGCTCCAGTGCACGGGTTTGAGGCCGCGGTAGATGTGACCGGCCAGCACCATGCGCCCGAACACCTCGATCTGGGCGGCTTCATAGGCCGGCTCCAGGGTCAGGTAGGGGCGCTCCCAGTCGGCCCAGATGCCCCAGCGCACGAAGCCCGTCCTCTGGATCGCCACCTGCTCACGGGCGTAGGCCTGGGCCTTTTCGCGCAGGGAGGTGGGGGTGAGCGCCTGGCGCTCGTCGCTGTTCAGGCTCTGGAGCACCTTGAGTTCGATCGGCAGCCCGTGGCAGTCCCAGCCGGGCACGAACCGGGCCCGCTTGCCTTGCAGCAGGGCGTGCTTGTTGATGATGTCCTTGAGGATCTTGTTGAGGGCGTGGCCCACGTGCAGGGCCCCGTTGGCGTAGGGGGGGCCGTCGTGGAGCGTGAAGGTCTCGCCGGGGTTCTCGCGGCTCAGCTGTTCGTACAGGCCCCACTCCGCCCACAGGGCCTGCAGTTCCGGCTCGCGCACCTTGGCGTTGGCCCGCATCCCGAACGGCGTCTGCAGCAGGTTCAGCGTGTCCTTGTAGGAGACCGGGCTGGCGGTCACGGCGCCGGAGGGCATCAACTGGGGATTATCGACCCTGGGGTGGGCAAGCCCCGCGTCCCGCCTCCCCACCGTTGTGGGCCTCGATCAGGGCATCGATGGCGGCAAAGGAACTCACCTCGACGGTGCCGGGCTCATGGCTGGTTTGCTGGTTCTGCTCGATGGCGGCGGCCGTGGGGGCAGCCTCCTCAACCTCCGCGGCCCCTGCACCGCTTTCGGTGTGCTCCGCGACCGGGGGCGCTTGAGCCCCGCCCGGCTCCGGCCGCACCCAGCGCTTGGTGGTGCTTTTCGGCTGGGGCGCGAGGGCCTGGCGCAGGCCGGAGGCCGCCTGGGCCCCCTGGCTCAGCAGCCGGGCCACGGTGGTGGCAAGTTCCGAGACGGCCGTCCGCCAGCGCTCGCTCGAGGCCAGCCGCTGTTGCTCCTCGGGGCTGAGTTGGCGCCAGCGCAGCTGCACCACCTCCGTGCCCAGTCGGCCGATCAGCAATCCGCCGCAGAGCACCGCCAGCATCGGCGCGCCCGTGAGCCGGTCGGCGCTGGTCACCAGCACCAGCCCCAGCAGCAGCACCACGGCGCCCCAGAAGGCATCACGGGGTCGGCTCAGCTCGGCGGTGAGCAGCGGCAGCAGAAGGGCCAGGACCCCCAACAGCAGCGCCAGGGTCCCACCGATGGTGGCAAGCATGGGAAAGCAGGCGGGTCGCAACCATTCTGAGCCGGTCCCTACAGTCGGGCCCTGCCCACCTGGCGGAATTGGTAGACGCGCTGGTTTTAGGTACCAGTGGCTTTGGTCGTGGGGGTTCAAGTCCCCCGGTGGGCATGGATCAGTTTCTCCTTATGGTGGTGCGTCGATTGGTTGGCAGGTGCGGCCCCGGGCAATGACGCAAGCTCTGCACCCCTCGCCTGATCAGCCCTTGGCCCTTGAGCACTCGCCCCACGCGCAGCGCTCGGTGCCGAGGGAGTTTCTGGATGCGCCGTCGACCTGGAATCCCACCGTGGGGCTGTTCCTGGGGGGCTATGCCCTGGCGGGTCTGACGATCTGGGGCTGGTTCGTGGGCGGCTGGCCCCTGCCGGCCTTGCTGGCCACTGGATTTCTGGCCTTGCACCTGGAGGGCACGGTGGTCCATGACGCCTGCCACAACGCCGCCCATCCCAGCCGTTTCGGCAACGCGCTGATGGGTCACGGCTCGGCCTTTCTGCTGGGGTTCAGCTTTCCGGTGTTCACCCGGGTGCATCTGCAGCACCACGCCCACGTGAACGATCCGAAGCACGACCCGGATCACATCGTCTCCACCTTCGGTCCGCTGTGGCTGATCGCTCCGCGCTTTTTCTATCACGAGGTTTTCTTCTTCCGGCGGCGCCTCTGGCGTCACAACGAGCTGCTCGAGTGGGGGATTGCGCGGGGTCTGTTCCTGACGATCGTGCTGGCCTCGATCAAATACGGCTTCATCGATTTCGTCTTCAATTGCTGGTTCGCCCCCGCCCTGATGCTCGGGGTGACCCTGGGGCTGTTCTTCGACTACCTGCCCCACCGGCCCTTCCAGTCGCGCAGCCGCTGGCACAACGCCCGGGTGTATCCCGGCCGGTTGATGAACATCCTGATCCTGGGTCAGAACTACCACCTGGTGCACCACCTCTGGCCCTCGATCCCCTGGTTCGAATACCAGGCGGCCTACCGGGCCACCAAGCCCCTGCTGGATGCGAAAGGCTCGCCCCAGCGGCTGGGGATCTTCGAGAGCCGCACCGACAGCCTCAACGTGCTCTACGACATCCTGCTGGGCATCCGCAGTCACCGGCGGCGGCGCAGCAAGCTGCGCCCGCTGGCCGCGCTGATGCCGACCTTCCGCTCCCGTCGCCACGTGCTGGAGCTGCTGCATCGCACGGCCGTCTCGCCCCTGCGCTGAACGGGCCTGGAACGTGCTCCCCCCCCCGGGGCCTCAGTCGGCCAGGATCTTCGGTACCCGAAAGAAGTCCCCTTCCCGCTGGGGCGCCTGCTCCAGCAGCTCCTCACGCACCGGAGTTGGCACAACCAGATCCTCGCGGGTGGTGTTGACCACCTCCACGGCCCGGGTGGTGGGGGGCACACCGGTGGTGTCCACCTGCTCCAGCAGAGCCACGTAGTCGAGGATCCGCTCCAGCTGAGTGGTGTAGGTGGCGATCTTCTCCTCAGGGATGTCGAGGCGGGCCAGTTGGGCCACCTTGCGTACGTCGTCGGCGGTGATCTTGCTCATGGAACCTCAGGGCCCGCGCCAGGGGGCCGGCAGCTGCTGGCGAACCTAATCGGCGGCGGCGGGGTCATCGCTCAGAAAGGCCTCCAGATCGGCCGTCAGCGCGGTGGCGGCCTCATCGAGAAAGCGCGCCCCAGCGGCCGCTGAGGCCAGATAGGGATCGGAGCCCATGCGCCCATCGGGGTGGCGACGCCGGAAATCCTCCGGTCCGTGGATCGGCCCGGCCGGTGCCGGCTCCGGCAGGGGGCGTTGCTTGGCCTCCAGGCTGGGCTCCAGGTGCAAGGTGAGGGCGATTTCGCTGGGGGTGGCGTGGTGTCCCTCGCGCTCGCCGTAAAGCTCCCGTGCCGTGTGCATCACCGGGCCGGCCATGAACCAGTTGGCCAGCTTGCAGCGCAGCCGATCCGCGTTGGACAGGCCGCGACTGGCGGCGCTGGCATGGGCCTGGGCAAAGGCCGCCCGGGCGGTGGCGATGTTGCCGCCGTGGCCGTTGATCACATAGATGCGCTCGAAGCCGTGCCGCGCCAGGGACAGCACCACATCGTGGAGCAGGGCCAGCAGGGTGGAGGGTTGGAGGCTGATCGTGCCGGCGAAGCCCAGGTGGTGTTCGGCCATGCCGAAGGCCTGGGTGGGGGTCACCAGCACGCCGGTGCGGCGGCCCACCTCCAGGGCCACCGCCTCGGCGGTGAGGGCATCGGTGCCGATGGCGCCGGTGGGGCCGTGCTGCTCGGTGGAGCCCAGGGGCACGATCACCCCCTTGTGGCGCTCCAGGTAGGACTCCACCTCGGGCCAGCTGCGCAGTTGGAGGCGGATCGTTTCGGTGCTGGAGGGCAGAGAGGGTTCGGGCACGGCAGGTGTGGGGAGCGCGCGGCTGAATCGGGCGCGAATCAGTCCATCATCCCTAGGATCAGATCCGACCGGACTGGATCCGGACGGAGCCGTGCAGGCGCCGGAGGCCCCATGCTTCACCGCAAGCTCCATCGCTTCTGCTGCGAGAAGCGCCCGGTGTGGGTGTTCCTGCGGGACCAGCAGCGCTGGATTGAAAAGGCCCTCGTCGTCGAGCTCGAAGGGGACCTGGTCACCCTGCGCTACGACGCCGAGGAGGACGACGAGCTGCACAGCTGGGAGGAAAGCGTGCGGCTTGATTCGATCGGTGCCGTGAGCACCCGGCTGGCCTTCTTCAGCCGCACGGCCCTGGCCGAGGATCTGGAGACGGCCGAAGACTGCCCGGAATCAGAGCAGCTGCGCAGCCAGGGCTGAGCGCAGGTAATCGGGCGCCGATCAGCAGGCTCCGATCAGTGGGCCGTGCCGTTGCCGTCGTAGTCGTCGGTGTCGTAGTAGCCGCCCCTGGTGCCGAAGTAGACCGTGGCCAGCACGAACAGGCCGCTGCCGGCCAGCAGCACCGTGCCGAGATTGAAGCCGGAGAGGGCGAGAGACACAGAACCTGTAGCGAGGTCACCCCATTCTGGCCCCCACCAGGGGCTGCGGCGGCCCCCCTGGGGTCGGCCTCAGTAGGGGCGGTACGACTTCTCCTCGATCAGGGCTGAACCATGGCGCTCGTTGAGCTGCCGCTTCAGTGCCGCCCGCCGGTCGTTGGTGACATACACGGCACGGGCCAGGGCGATGAAGGCGTCACCGAAATCCTGCCGGCGTTCCTGCTCACGGATCTCGTCTTCGATCCTCCAGAGCTCCAGGTTCACCGCCTTGAGCGCCCCAAGCAAGGCCGGATCGATCGCCAGGCCACTGGCGGCCAGGGTGGCGTTCAGCAGCGCCAGTTCCCGCTCCACATTGGTTTTCCCCGCCCCACCGAGACGCTCGGCCTTGATCTCCAGGATCGTGATCTTGTCGATCAGTTCGCCGATGGAGACGGGAATCGTGATCAGGGCGGGATCAGGAGCTCCCATGCCGATGGCTCCGGGCGCAAGCATCATGGCCCCGTGAGTCGTTCCATCCCCGCCGCTGCTGAACAGGCGCTGCCGCTGGCCTTCTTCGAGCGTGCCGCCGAGCAGGTGGCGCCCGAGCTGGTGGGCTGCCTGCTGGTGCGCCGGCTCGCCACTGGTGACCATTGCTGGGGTGTGGTGGTGGAAACCGAGGCCTATGACCAGAGCGAACCGGGCTGCCACGGCCACCGTCGCCGCTCACCAGGCAATGAGACGCTGTTCGGAGCGCCCGCCCGCTTCTACGTTTACGTGAGTTACGGGATCCATCACTGCGTGAACGTGGTGACCGCCCACAGCGACTGGGCCAGCGGCGTTCTGCTGCGGGCCATTGCCCTGCCGGAGGGGGGTGAGCGCCGCGCCGCAGGCCCCGGTCTGCTGGCGCGCTGGTTCGGCTTCGATCGCTCCCATGACGGGCTGCCGGCCACGCTGGCCAGTGGCCTCTGGCTGGCCCCCCGCACCGCAGGGTTGCCGCAGCCCCTGGATCTGGTGCAGACCACGCGGATCGGGGTCTCCCGGGGCCAGGAGTTGCCCTGGCGCTGGTACCTGCGGGCGAGCCGGAGTGTCAGTCGCCGCGCTCCGGGGGATCGTCCCCCAGCCCCCTCCCAGGCCTGGAGTGTTCAGGGGGCCATGAACCCATGAGCCGCTGGAGCCACCGCCATGTGCTCGATCTGGCGGCGTTCAGCCGAGACGATTTCGCCACCGTGCTGGAGCTGGCCCAGCGCTTCCGCAACCTGCCGAGCAGCGGCTCCCGCCGGCTGCCGGCCCTGCAGGGGCGTCTGGTGGTGTCCCTGTTTTTCGAAGCCAGCACCCGCACCCGCAGCAGCTTCGAGCTGGCGGCCCGGCGCCTCTCCGCCGATGTGCAGAGTTTCGCTCCCGCCTCCAGCTCCCTCAGCAAGGGGGAGAGCCTGCTGGACACCGCCCGCACCTATGTGGCGATGGGGGCCGATGTGCTCGTGGTCCGCCATCGCTGCGCCCATGTGCCCGCCAGCCTGGCCCGGGCCCTGGAGGCCAGCGGCGAGCGGGTGGCGGTGCTCAACGGCGGCGACGGACTCCACAGCCACCCCAGCCAGGGGTTGCTGGATCTGTTCACCCTGGCGCGTCACTTCGCCCCTGACGAGCCCACCCTTGAGGCCCTCTCGGGTCGCCGGATCGTGATCGTGGGGGACGTGCTCCATTCCCGCGTCGCCCGCTCCAACCTCTGGGCGCTGACGGCCTGCGGCGCCGAAGTGGTGCTCTGTGGTCCGGCCACCCTGCTGCCGGAGTCCTTCGCCGCCTTCGTCGAGGCGCCGCCGCCCGGTCAGGCCGAGGATCCGGTGAGCGGCCGCGGTCGGGTGCGGATCGAGCGTGAGCTGGAGAGGGCCTTGGAGGGAGCTGATGCGGTGATGACCCTCCGCCTGCAGAAGGAGCGCATGCACCAGCACCTGCTCACCAGCCTGGACACGTACCACCGCCAGTTTGGGCTCGACCATGCCCGCCTGGCACGCCTGCGTCCGTCGGTGCCGGTGCTGCACCCTGGGCCTGTGAACCGGGGCGTGGAACTCAGTGGCGCCCTGCTGGAAGACCCCGAGCGCAGCCTGGTGGAGGAGCAGGTGCGCAATGGCATCCCGGTCCGCATGGCCCTGCTCTATCTGCTTGCCGCCGCCGATCAGGAGAGCAGCAGGGAACCGCGCTGACGGGCTCAGAGCAGCTTGAAGCCCTCCAGTAGCAGCCCGTAAAGCAGGCCGATCCGGGCCATGTCAAGCAGTTGCAGAGTGAGGGGATCTCCTCCCGCCTGCAGCAGGGGCCGACGCAGGCGGATGGCAGACTCCACCAGGACCACAGACACCAGGGCCGCCACGGGATCGAGCAGGGCCAGGGCTCCGGTGATCGTGGCAACGGCATTGCCGCAGGCGAAGGCGCTCAGCAGCACGATCAGCAGCAGAGAGGCACGCCGCCAGGGGTTCTGAGCCCAGCGCTGCAGCCGTTGGCCCGATCGGGCCAGGCTCAGGTGCAATCGGGTCTGCTGCGCTCGAACCACGACCCTGGGTGGGAAGAGGGGGCAGGACAGCCCCCAGGATGATCCCCATCACCCGGCCCGGTGCCCTGCCGGCCCTTGTCTACACCATTTCTGGCGTACTGGTGGCCTTCCTCCACCACAGATAGGGGATTCCAATAAAACAGCCCGGGCGAAGCCCGGGCCGGAATGATGGGGACAGCTGCAGAAAAGCCTGGGGGTCTCGCTCAGGCAAGCCGTCAGATGCGGCCGGATTTGTCAAGGGCTGGACGGACGCTTTCAGCCGTCGGCATCCTTGTTCTTGCGGGAGCCCTTGCCCTCGAGCAGTTCCAGCAGCGCTTCCATCTGGGCCATCACACCCCGCACCTCACCGGCCTCCGGCAGCAGCCCGTCGTCCATCACGCCCTGGTGCATCTCGCGCAGCTCCTGACGGATGTAGCGCAGATGGCTGACCACCTGTTCGCGCTTGGACTGCGACATGGAGAAACGGAGCCTCGATCGACCTCTCTTTTACCCCATCGCCGTCCCGGGCCGTTTTGCTGTCGCCCCAACGCCTTCGGCAGGGACCTTCACTTCTGGCCGAACTGACGCTTGGCTGATTCGTAAAAGCTGACGTAAATCAGCTCCAGGCCGGCGTCGCCGGCGAGGGCCTCGATGCGCCGGCGAACCGCCGGACGGACGAAGAAGGGGATCTCCTTGAGCTTGATTTCCGCTTCGGGGGTCCACGGCATGGGCTTTGAGCTGGTCGCATGGGGTGGATCAAAGGATCTCAGCTGGCCGCTGGAAAACCCAGGGGGGCCGACCTTCGCCGGTTTCGGTGCTCACCGCTCCTCCGCAAGGGCATGCTTCCCGATCGCGGAGCCGCCTGGGACGGCGAGGTCTCCCACCTGCACCCGAATCGGCACCTATGGCCGATCCGAAGGCCAGGATTGGGGAGCGCCTCAAGACGGCGATACGTCCCTCGGCCACTGGGTTGTGCGGTCGCTCAGATGGAGAATAGGGGACTCGAACCCCTGACCTCTGCAGTGCGATTGCAGCGCTCTACCAGCTGAGCTAATTCCCCCTGGGCGAAACTTATCACTGAAAACTCACGCCCTCCCGCCTTGGTGGACCCCACTGCCGACTCCTCGGTCCAGATCACCCCTGAGCTCCTGGAGGCGTTCGACGAAGCGGCCACAGCTGAGTTGGCTCAACGTCTTGATGAGGACGACTACCCCACCCCGTTCGGAGCGCTCCAGGACTGGCACCTGATGCGGGCGCTGGCGATCCATCGCCCGGAGCTGGCCCGGCCCTACGTCCACCTGGTGGACCAGGAACCCTTCGATGAGGAGTGAGGCCGAAGGCCCCATCCCGCCACCGGCCGACCCCCTCGCCGGTCGGCGCATCCTGGTGGCGATCACCGGCAGCATCGCGGCGGTGAAACTGCCCTTGGTGGTCAGTGCCCTGGCCCAGCGCGGGGCCGTGGTGCGCTGCGTGCTCACCCCCAGCGCCGAGCGGCTGGTGAGCCCGGTGGCCCTGGCCAGCCTCAGCCGCCAGCCGGTGCTGCTGGACGCGGATCAATGGAGCCACCGGGCGCCGCGGCCGCTGCACATCGAACTGGCGGAGTGGGCCGAGCTGATCCTGCTGGCGCCCCTGAGTGCCACCAGCCTCGCTCGCTGGGTTCATGGCCTCGGAGACACCCTGCTGGCCAGTGTGTTGCTGGCGGCCGAAGCCCCGGTGCTGGCCGCCGCCGCGATGAATACCGCCATGTGGGGCGCCCCCGCGGTGGGGGCCAACTGGCAGGCGCTGCAGGGATTCGATCGGGTGCTGCCCCTGGGGCCCCAGGCCGGCCTGCTGGCCTGTGATCGCCGCGGAGAGGGCCGTATGGCCGAACCCGAGGCGCTGCTGCTGGCCCTGGAATCATTGGCGGTCTGGGGCTGGCGCCGCGACTGGTGCGGCCGGCGCCTGCTGGTGACGGCCGGACCCACCCGGGAGCATCTGGACCCCGCCCGCTGCCTCACCAACCCCAGCACCGGGCGCATGGGGGTGCTGCTGGCCCAGGCCGCTCGCCTGCGGGGGGCCGAGGTGGATCTGGTCCATGGCCCCCTGGCTGTGGAGCCCGCCTGGCTCGATGGATTGGTCTGCCATCGGGTGGACTCAGCGGCCCAGCTGCAGGAGCGCCTGCACCAGCTGCAGCCGGGGGCCGATGCGATCGCCATGGCCGCCGCCGTGGCGGACCACCGGCCCGCCCAGCCCCTGGCTGAAAAGATGGATAAGGGATCCCTGGCGGCGGCCCTGGCCCAGGGCTGGCAGGAGGTGCCCGATCTGCTGATCGAACTGGTGGCCCGGCGCCCGGCTGGTCAGCGGCTGTTGGGATTTGCCGCCCAGAGCGGTGATCTGCTCTCCCAGGCGCGGGAGAAATACCTCCGCAAGGGCTGCGATCTGCTCTTCGCCAATCCGATCGATCGCCCCGGTGCCGGCTTCGGCTCCGCCTTCAACCAGGGCTGGCTGCTGGGTCCAGGCGGGCGGGAGCAGGCGATCGAACCGGCCACCAAGCTGGCGGTGGCCCACCGGCTGCTCTCGGCCCTGGGGGCGCTGCTGCCGGCCTGAGCTCAGGCCGGCAGGGGGCTGTCTTCGTCTGCGGGCTCCCGGTTGAGCAGATCCATGAACGTGCGCAACTGCAGCCGCGGGATGTAGGGCCAACCGCCGCTGCGCTCCATGCTCTGCAGCAGATCGAACAGGCGCTCGCGATGTTCCGGCAGGCTGGTACGAAAGGGTCCGTCCTGGATGGAGCGGTGCAGCCCTTCGAGCTGGCGCAGCAGGGTCAGCAGGGCATAGGAGTCGGAGGCGCGCTCCTGGGCCAGGTTGTCAATGGCTTCCAGCAGGGGTCCCAGCTGGGACTCGAGGCTGTCGTCGAGGCTGTTGGGGGCGGTCGGCGGGTGGCCTGCGGTGGTCATGAAATGGGGGCGGCAAGCTCCCGCATGGCGGGTTGTTGAGAGCCGCGACATGCTACGCGGAATCACGTTTTTGGACCTGTAGGATCCCGCTCGGGCGCACCCCGATTAGAGGTTTTCTCCTGCCTGTGCGGCTCCCCCCCCACCATGCGTTTCCGTCCCTTGCTGGCCCTCGCGCTGGCGCTCTGTCTCACCCTGGTCACCGCCTGTGGCGGGGGTGCCAAGGCCGTCGAACGGGCCAACGTCACCTACGACGACATCGTGAACACCGGTAAGGCCAATGATTGCCCGACCCTTCCCGATTCCGCTCGCGGTTCCATCCCCCTCACGTCCGGCAGCCGTTATCAGCTGCGGGAAATCTGCCTCCATCCCACCGAGGTGTTCGTCAAGGGCGAACCGGCCAACAAGCGCCAGGAAGCCAAGTTCGTGGCCGGCCGGATCCTCACCCGCTTCACCTCCAGCCTCGATCAGGTCTATGGCGACCTGAGCGTCAACGCCGACACGCTCTCCTTCAAGGAGCTCGGTGGGATCGACTTCCAGCCGATCACCGTGCTGCTCCCCGGCGGCGAAGAAGTGACCTTCACCTTCTCGAGTAAGGAGCTTGTCGCTGAGGCCCAGGGCTCTGCCCTGAGCACCAGCACGGATTTCTCGGGGCCCTTCCGTGCCCCCAGCTACCGCACGAGCAACTTCCTTGATCCCAAGGGCCGTGGTTTGACCACCGGTGTCGAGTACGCCCAGGGCCTGGTTCCCGCCGGGGATGAGTTCAGAAGCGAGAGCATCAAGCGCTATGTCGATGGCACCGGCACCATGGAGTTCTCGATCACCAAGGTCGACCCGGCCACGGGTGAGTTTGCGGGCGTGTTCACCGCGGTTCAGCCCTCTGACACCGACATGGGCACCAAGAAGGCCGTCGATGTGAAGATCACCGGCCAGCTCTATGGCCGCCTCGAGCAGGGCTGATCGGCCCTCCCACAGGTGCTCAAAAGGGGGCCCTTGGGCCCCCTTCTTCATGGGCGCCCGCGTCGGACGGGCCCCCATGGGGCAGGGGTGAGAGACGTCCCACCGCCTCGCCAGCGGTCGTTCTGGGAGAATCCCCTGATGGCCTCCAACCGTTCGCCCTCGACTCGATGATCGCCACCGCCAGCCCAGGCCGCTCCCACGATTTGATCGCCCCCCACGGCGGTGTGCTGGTTGACCTGCGCTTGCCGGACGACCGTTGGGAGGAGCTCAGGGCGGGGGTGGATCACACCCTCGAGTGCTCCGACCGCAACGCCTGCGATGTGGAACTGCTGCTGGTGGGTGGCTTCTCGCCCCTGGGCGGCTTCATGCACCAGGAAGACTATGAATCGGTGGTCGAGCAGCACCGCACCAGCTCGGGCCTGCTGTTCGGCCTGCCGATCGTGATGGACACCAACGACGCCCGCCTCGGCGTCGGCGATCGCTTGTTGCTCACCTACCGGGGCCAGGACCTGGCGGTGATGACCGTCGAGAGCCGCTGGGAGCCTGACAAGCCCGCCGAGGCGCTGGGCTGCTACGGCACCACCTCGATCGAGCACCCGGCGGTGCGCATGATCATGGCCGAACGCGGCCGCTACTACCTGGGCGGATCGCTCCAGGGGCTTGAGCTGCCCAAGCGCGTCTTCCCCTGCCGCACCCCCGCCGAGGTGCGCGCCACCCTGCCTCCGGGGGAAGACGTGGTGGCCTTCCAGTGCCGCAATCCGATCCACCGCGCCCACTACGAGCTGTTCACCCGCGCCTTGCACGCCAGCAACGTCAGCGCCGATGCGGTGGTGCTGGTGCACCCCACCTGCGGCCCCACCCAGGGGGATGACATCGCCGGTGAGGTGCGTTTTCAGACCTACGAGCGCCTGGCGGCAGAGGTGGCCAATCCGCGCATCCGCTGGGCCTACCTGCCCTACTCGATGCACATGGCCGGGCCGCGGGAGGCGCTCCAGCACATGATCATCCGCAAGAACTACGGCTGCAGCCACTTCATCATTGGCCGCGACATGGCCGGCTGCAAATCCTCGATCAGCGGCCAGGATTTCTACGGCCCCTACCAGGCCCAGGATTTTGCCCGCGACCACGCCCCCGAACTGGGCATGGAGACGGTGCCGTCCTTGAACCTGGTGTACACGGAGGAGGAGGGCTATGTCACCGCCGAGCACGCCGAGGCCCGGGGGTTGCATGTGAAGAATCTGAGCGGGACCCAGTTCCGAAAGCTGCTGCGCAGCGGTGAAGCGATTCCGGAATGGTTCGCCTTCCGTAGCGTGGTGGAGGTGCTGCGGGCCGCCTGAGGTCCTGAGCGCCGGTTAACATTCCTTTACCTTTTTAGAGCGGAGATCGCAACGTGAAGAAGCGGTGGCGCAATGCCGGTCTGTATGTGCTGCTGGCGGTCGTGATGATCGCCATCGGCACGGCCTTCCTGGACCGGCCCGATCCAGCCACCGCCCCGCGCGTGCTGCGGTACAGCGACTTCGTCGAGGCGGTCACCGACAACCAGATCGCCCGGGTGCTGATCTCTCCGGATCGGGGCACCGCCCAGGTGGTGGAGAACGGCGGCCAGCGGGCCGTGGTCAACCTGGCCCCCGACAAAGACCTGCTCAAGCTGCTCACCGACCACAACGTCGACATCGCCGTGCAACCCAACCGCGAGCCGGCGGCCTGGCAGCAGGCCGTGGGCAGCCTGCTGTTCCCGTTGCTGTTGCTGGGGGGCTTGTTCTTCCTGCTGCGCCGGGCCCAGGGGGGCGGCGGCAACCCGGCGATGAGCTTCGGCAAGAGCAAGGCACGGGTGCAGATGGAACCTCAGACCCAGGTCACCTTCGGTGATGTGGCCGGCATCGAGGGGGCCAAGCTTGAGCTCACGGAGGTGGTCGATTTCCTCAAGAACCCCGACCGCTTCACCGCCGTCGGGGCCAAGATTCCCAAGGGTGTGCTGCTAGTGGGCCCCCCCGGCACCGGTAAGACTCTGCTGGCCAAGGCGGTGGCCGGCGAGGCGGGGGTTCCCTTCTTCTCCATCTCTGGGTCTGAGTTCGTGGAGATGTTCGTGGGTGTGGGTGCCAGCCGCGTGCGCGATCTGTTCGAGCAGGCCAAGAAGAACGCCCCCTGCATCGTCTTCATCGATGAGATTGACGCCGTCGGTCGTCAGCGGGGCGCGGGCCTGGGTGGCGGCAACGACGAACGGGAGCAGACCCTCAACCAGCTGCTCACCGAGATGGATGGCTTCGAGGGCAACAACGGCATCATCATCGTGGCGGCCACGAACCGCCCGGATGTGCTCGATTCGGCTCTCCTGCGGCCCGGGCGCTTTGACCGTCAGGTGGTGGTCGACCGGCCCGATTTCGCCGGACGCCTCCAGATTCTCGGCGTTCACGCCAGGGGCAAGACCATGGCCAAGGATGTCGACCTCGAGCGGGTCGCCCGCCGCACCCCCGGCTTCACCGGCGCTGACCTCTCCAACCTGCTCAATGAGGCGGCGATCCTGGCCGCCCGCCGCCAGCTCACCGAGATCTCCATGGATGAGGTCAACGACGCCATCGAGCGGGTGATGGCGGGTCCCGAGAAGAAGGACCGGGTGATGAGCGAGAAGCGCAAGCGGCTGGTGGCCTACCACGAGTCGGGCCATGCCCTGGTGGGGGCCCTGATGCCTGACTACGACCCGGTTCAGAAGATCAGCATCATTCCCCGTGGTCAGGCCGGCGGCCTCACCTTCTTCACCCCCAGCGAGGAGCGGATGGAATCCGGCCTCTACTCACGCTCCTATCTGCAGAACCAGATGGCCGTGGCCCTCGGCGGCCGGGTCGCCGAGGAGCTGATCTACGGCGAGGACGAGGTCACCACCGGTGCCTCCAACGACCTGCAGCAGGTGGCCCGGGTGGCCCGCCAGATGGTCACCCGCTTCGGCATGAGTGACCGCCTCGGCCCGGTGGCCCTGGGCCGCACCCAGGGGGGTATGTTCCTCGGCCGCGACATCGCCGCCGAGCGTGACTTCTCCGAGGACACCGCCGCTGCGATCGACGATGAGGTGTCCGTGCTGGTGGCCCAGGCCTACAAGCGCGCCAGGGAGGTGCTCTCGAACAATCTGCCGGTGCTTGACGAACTCGCTGATCTGTTGGTGGAGAAGGAAACGGTGGATGCAGAAGAGCTTCAGGAGCTGCTGATCAACCGAGACGTGAAGGTGGCTGAGTACGTCTGAGTCGGCACCGCTGCTGAGCTCCCTGCGGAGTCAGCCCCTGCTGGCGGTACTGCGCTCACCACAGCCCCTCGCGCTCGTGGACCGGGTGGCCCAGCTCAATGGGCTGGGCCTGCGCCATGTGGAGATCGCCTTCAGCGCCCACCCGGCCTGGGCCGAGCAATGCCGTGAACTGCAGTTGCGCTTTCCGCAGGTGCTGTTCGGTGCGGCCTCCGTGCGCTCAGCAGAGGCCCTGGCCAGCGTCGCCGAAGCCGGCCTTGGCTATGCCATGGCTCCTGTGCTCGAGCCGACGCTGATCGAGCAGGCCGGGGATCTCGGCATCCTCCTGGTGCCCGGGGTGATGACCCCCACCGAGGTGCACCAGGCGATCACCCTGGGCTGCGCCCTGGTCAAGCTGTTCCCCGCCGCCAGCGTTGGAGCCACCTACTGGCGATCACTCCTGGGGCCGATGGGGCCGTTGCCGTTCTGCATCGCTGCCGGTGGCCTGAGGGTCGTCGACGTGCCGGAGTGGTTGCGGCAAGGGGTGGATGCGGTCGCCCTTGGTCAGGGTCTCTTTGCCGATCCCCTGGATGGCGCGGCCCAGGAGCCGTTGCTCGATCCCCGCCTGGGCGAACTGATGCGGGGGCTTGAGGAGGGCCAGAAGCCTCCCAGGGGGGAGAAGATTTCACGCTGATCGCAACCGCTGCGGTTGTCGATCAGTTGTCAACTCTGAGTCCAGGTGTTAGTTATACGTCAGCCTCGTCACGTACATGTCCCAGATCACCATCAAGCTCAGCGATAAGGCCGACGCCCTGATTGCCCAGCTTCAGAAGGAAATTTTCAACCGGCGTCGCAAGAAGGTCTCTGCCGCCGGGGTGATCGAAACCCTCGTCGAGAGCGGTGCCAAGTCACAGTCCGACAAGCGCTTCGCCACCTCCTGGACCAACCTGGTCGCCGACATCGAAAAGGCGGCGAAGGTCGCCGATGCCCATGGCAGCAAGCCCGCCAACCTCACCGACGCTGAGTGGGCGATTGTGCTCAGCCACCGCACCCGCTCCGGTGGGGCCGCCAGGCCGTCGGCTCGCAAGGCTCCTCTCGCCAAAGCCAAAACCAAGCCGACCGCCAGCAAAGCAGCGGCCAAGCCCTCCGCCGCCAAGTCCACCCGGGCGAAGCCAACCGCCACCAAGACGGCGAAAGCGAAGTTGACGACCACCAGGACCAGCGCCGCCAAAGCGGCGGTCACCAAGACCGCCACCGCGCCGTCGGCGCTCAAGAAGCCTGCCGCCCGCAAAGCCACCTCCACCAAAGTCACCACGACCAAAGCAACGGCTTCCAAGGCAACCGCTTCCAAAGCAACCATGACCAAGCCCGCCGCCGGCAAGACGACAACCCGCAAAACAGCCACAGCCAAGCCCGCTGCCGCCAAGACCGCCCCGGCCAAGACCTCTCCGGCCAAGACCCCCCGGCCAAGACCGTAGGCAAGCCTGGGGCTGCCGCCAAGTCCACGGCCAAGACCGCTCCGCGCAAGGCCAGCCGTTCCTCGGTGGCCCAGCGCATGGCCAAGGCGGTCACCCGACTGGGCAGCACCGGTGCGGCCCCGAGCCCCAATGGCGTCACCGCCGCCAAGATCACGGCGCCCCCTGCTGAGTGAAGGCCTTCAGGCCCGTCTGTTCAGGTGCAATGGCCGGCGGCGATCACCAGAGACTGCACTGACCCTGCTGCCTCAGCAGGTGGTCCGCCAACACCAGGGCCACCATCGCCTCCACCATCGGCACCGCTCGAGGCAGAACACAGGGATCGTGGCGTCCCCTGGCTTCGAGCGTCATCGCTTCACCGGCGGCATTGATCGTTTGCTGGGCCTTGCGAATCGTGGCCGTGGGTTTGAAGCCCACCCGCAGGCGGATCTCCTCGCCGTTGCTGATGCCCCCCTGGATGCCGCCGGAGTTGTTGCTGGCGGTGTGCAGGCGGCCGTCGTCGCTGGGCAGGAAGGCATCGTTGTGTTCACTGCCCTTGAGCAGGGTGCCGCCGAAACCCGAGCCGATCTCAAACCCCTTGGTGGCCGGCAGCGACATCAACGCCTTGGCCAGGTCGGCCTCGAGCTTGTCGAACACCGGCATGCCCAGACCCACCGGGGGCCGCCGGACCACGCATTCGATCACGCCGCCGCAGGAGTCGCCTTCCCGGCCGATCGCCTCGATGCGCTCGATCATCTGATCGGCCACGGCGGCATCAGGGCAGCGCACAATCGTGGCCTCCACCGCCTCGCGGCTCACGGCAGCGGCGTCGATCGCCGCCTCGATGGTGTGGATGCGCTGCACCCAGGCGATCACCTCCGTGCCATGGGCTTTGGCCAGGAGCTGGCGGGCGATGGCGCCGGCGGCGACGCGTCCAATCGTTTCCCGGGCCGAGGCGCGGCCGCCGCCGCTGCTGGCCTGAATGCCGTACTTGGCCTGGTAGGTGGCATCGGCATGGGAGGGCCGGAAGGCGATCTGCATCTCCCTGTAGTCGCCAGGGCGCTGGTCCTTGTTGCGCACCATCAGGGCGATCGGCGTGCCCAGGGTGACCCCGTCCAGCACACCGCTGAGGATCTCGACGCGGTCGTCCTCCTTGCGGGGGGTGGTGATCTTGCTCTGGCCGGGTTTGCGGCGATCGAGTTCGGCCTGGATGGCGCCGAGATCGAGTTCCAGCCGGGGCGGGCAGCCATCGACGATCACACCGACACCGCCGCCGTGGGATTCACCGAAGGTGCTGATGCGAAAGAGCTGCCCGAAGCTGCTGCCCATGGCTGAATCCCGTTGGCTGGAGCCTACAAAGTCGGGGCTGTCAGGGAGCGCGGCGGTTCCGCTCCCCTGCGGCCCATGAAAAAGCCCCCTCTCTCGAGGGGGCCATGCCATCAACCGATAGAGGTCGCGTTGCGAATCAACCGATCGCCGGGGCGGTCAGCGCCACGGGGGTGGCGGTGGCGGCCGCCAGGTCAAGCGGGAAGTTGTGAGCGTTGCGCTCGTGCATCACTTCCATGCCCAGACCAGCGCGGTTCACCACATCAGCCCAGGTGTTGATCACGCGGCCTTGGCCGTCGAGGATCGACTGGTTGAAGTTGAAACCGTTCAGGTTGAAGGCCATCGTGCTCACGCCAAGGGCGGTGAACCAGATGCCGATCACGGGCCAGGCAGCCAGGAAGAAGTGCAGGCTGCGGCTGTTGTTGAACGAGGCGTACTGGAAGATCAGGCGACCGAAGTAGCCGTGGGCGGCCACGATGTTATAGGTCTCCTCTTCCTGGCCGAACTTGTAGCCGTAGTTCTGGGACTCGCTTTCGGTCGTCTCACGCACCAGCGAGCTGGTCACCAGCGAGCCGTGCATGGCCGAGAACAGGCTGCCGCCGAACACAC